>JAZADL010000202.1:0-9917 GCA_036123635.1 Actinomycetota bacterium | reverse complement strand
GGACGACCGTGAGCCGGACTAAGAACGTTGTTCGCCGACAGCATCAGGACCCGGGCCTCGGCCTGAGCCTCCGACGACAGCGGAAGGTGGACGGCCATCTGGTCACCATCAAAGTCAGCGTTGAAGGCGGTGCACACCAACGGGTGGATCCGAATAGCCTTGCCCTCGACTAGCACCGGCTCGAAGGCTTGGATGCCCAGCCGGTGGAGCGTGGGGGCGCGGTTCAACAACACCGGGTGCTCGCGAATGACGTCCTCCAGGACAGTCCACACCAGGGGCTTACGACGCTCGACCATGCGCTTGGCCGACTTGATGTTCTGGGCAAACTCCTCGTCGACCAACTTCTTCATGACAAACGGCTTGAACAGCTCAAGCGCCATGACCTTGGGCAGACCACACTGGTGAAACTTGAGCGTGGGGCCGGCGACGATGACCGATCGGCCCGAGAAATCGACCCTCTTGCCGAGCAGGTTCTGGCGAAACCGGCCTTGCTTGCCCTTGAGCATGTCGGACAGCGACTTGAGCGGCCGGTTACCCGGACCGGTGACCGGACGACCACGACGACCGTTATCGAATAGGGCGTCGACAGCCTCCTGGAGCATCCGCTTCTCGTTATTGACGATGATGGTCGGTGCCCCGAGGTCCAAGAGCCGCTTAAGACGGTTGTTCCGGTTGATGACCCGGCGGTACAGGTCATTCAGGTCAGAGGTGGCGAAACGGCCGCCGTCCAACTGCACCATGGGACGCAGTTCCGGCGGGATGACCGGGACCGCGTCCAGGATCATGGCCCGGGGCTCATTGACCCGACGTCCGTACTGGTCCCGCCGGTTGAAGGCGGCGACGATCTTCAGTCGCTTAATGGCCTTCTGCTTGCGCTGGACGCTGAGTGGCTTCTGACCTTCCGGCGGATCGATCATCGACCGGAGTTTGACCTCTTCATCATCGAAGTCGATCCGGTCGATGAGCTGAGCCAGGGCATCGGCACCCATGCCACCCTTGAAGTAGTCGCCCCACCGGTCCTCTAATTCGCGCCAGAGCATGTCTTCTTCAACAATCTGACGGGAAAACAAGCCGGTGAACTCGTCCCATGCCCGGTTCAGGACATCGAGCTCCTGCTCGTACTGCTCCCTAATGAACTGAAGATCTTTTTCTGCCGCCTTAGCCCGAGCCTTCAACTCGGACTCCTTGGCTCCCTCGGTCTCCATCTCGACCAGCTCGCCCTCCAGGTCCTCCTGGCGACGGTTCAACTCGCGGTCGCGCTCCTCCTCGATGGCCAGACGCTCCTCGGCCAACTCGGCCTCGAGCCCCGGCAGATCTTCGTGGCGCTTCTCCTCGTCAACCCAAACGACCATATTGGCGGCGAAGTAGATGACCTTCTCTAACTGCTTGGCCTTAAGTTCCTCGCGCGGCTCGGTCCCCATGAGCAGGTAGGCCAGCCAGGACCGAGTGCCCCGGAGGTACCAGATGTGGACAGCCGGGGCGGCCAGCTCGATATGACCCATCCGGTCGCGTCGGACCTTGGACCGAGTGACCTCCACACCGCACCGCTCACAGATAATCCCCTTGAAGCGGACCCGCTTGTACTTCCCGCAGTAGCACTCCCAGTCCTTCTGCGGACCGAAGATCTTTTCGCAGAAGAGCCCGTCCTTCTCCGGTTTCAGGGTGCGGTAGTTGATGGTCTCCGGCTTCTTCACCTCGCCGTTGGACCACATACGGATTCCGTCCGCGGTAGCCAGGCCGATGCGAAGCTGGTCAAATTCGTTGACGTCGAGCACTGTGTCTTCCTGCGTCTCGTTGTTCGGGTCGTAAGGGTTTAATGAACGAGGCCAGCGGCCCGGCGCTCGTCCTCTTCGTCGGAACCCCGCTCCGGGCGGGATAGGTCAATGCCGAGTTCCTCGGCGGCGCGGTAGACGTCCTCGTCGAAGTCACGCATTTCGATCTCCCGTCCGTCCTCGCCAAGCACCTCGACATTTAGGCAAAGAGATTGCATCTCCTTGATGAGAACCTTGAAGCTCTCGGGGATGCCGGGTAGGGGGATGTTCTCGCCTTTCACGATGGCCTCGTAAACCTTCACTCGGCCGAGCACGTCGTCCGACTTGAGGGTCAGGAGTTCCTGCAGGCAGTAGGCGGCGCCGTACGCCTCCAGAGCCCACACTTCCATCTCGCCGAACCGCTGGCCGCCGAACTGGGCCTTCCCACCCAACGGTTGCTGGGTGATCATCGAGTACGGACCGGTGGAGCGGGCGTGGATCTTGTCGTCCACTAGGTGAGCCAGCTTCAGGATGTAGACGTACCCCACCATCACAGCGCTGTCGTACGCCTCACCAGTTCGCCCGTTGTAGAGAGTGGCCTTACCGTCCAACTGGACCATACGCTCGCCGTCGACCGTCTCGGGCCGCAGGTTGGCCAGGATTTTTTGGATCGTGGGGTGCCGGCCAGCCCGGTCCTCCTCGTCCCAGTGGGCCCCGTCAAACACTGGCGTCGCCACGTGGACGGCAGGCTCGGTCGAGGGACGGGTCTTTTTCTCGATGCCGCGCACCGGGTCGGACCCGACACCCTCGCCACCGATCTCCCAACCCCACCGGGCGCAGTACCCGAGGTGAGCCTCCAGCACCTGCCCGACGTTCATCCGTGACGGAACGCCCAACGGGTTAAGAATGATGTCGACTGGCGTCCCGTCAGCCATATAGGGCATGTCTTCGACGGGAAGGATCTTGGAGATGACGCCCTTGTTGCCGTGCCGGCCAGCCAACTTGTCACCCACGCTGATCTTGCGCTTCTGACCCACGTAGACCCGGACCAATTGGTTAACACCCGGAGGCAACTCGTCACCGTCGTCGCGGTTGAACACCTTGACGTCGATGACCTTGCCCGCTTCGCCGTGCGGAACCTTCAACGAGGTGTCGCGCACTTCACGCGCCTTCTCGCCGAAGATGGCTCGAAGAAGGCGCTCTTCCGGGGTCAACTCAGTCTCACCCTTGGGAGTGACCTTGCCGACCAGCACATCGCCGGGCGCCACCTCAGCCCCCACTCGAACGATGCCTAGATCGTCCAGGTCGGCCAGGATCTCGTCCGACAGGTTGGGAATATCTCGCGTGATCTCCTCGGTTCCCAACTTGGTGTCCCGGGCGTCGATCTCGTGCTCCTTGATGTGGATCGACGTCAGGACGTCGTCCTTGACCAGGCGCTCGGACAGGATGATGGCGTCCTCGAAGTTGTAGCCCTCCCACGACATGAAGGCCACAAGGAGGTTCTTGCCGAGGGCCAACTCGCCGCCGTCGGTGGACGAGCCATCAGCCAGTACCTGGCCCGACCTCACCCGCTGGCCTGGAACAACCCGGACCTTCTGGTTGATACAGGTATCCTGATTGGACCGCACGTACTTAAGTAGCGAGTGGACCGTGGACCCGGACTTCCGGTAGTCGACCGTCACCGTGGTACCGGTAACTGCCGTTACCGTGCCATCCTCGAAGGCCAGCAACATGTCCGCCGCGTCGTGGGCGGCGCTGGCCTCGATACCGGTACCGATGTACGGGGCCTCGGACTGGATAAGTGGCACCGCCTGCCTCTGCATGTTGGCTCCCATGAGGGCACGGTTGGCGTCGTCGTGCTCGAGGAACGGGATCAGAGCGGTGGCCACGGACACGATTTGCTTGGGCGAGACGTCCATCAACTGGACCTCTTCCGGCGGCACGTAAGAGATTTCAGTCGTGGCACCAAAGAAAACGTCCTGTTCCAACTGGAGCCGGAGGTCCTGGAGCGAGGCGGCCTGTGGCGACCGCCGAACGAGGACCCGCTCATTACGAAAGGTGCCGTTGGGGTTGAGGGGTGCGTTTGCCTGAGCAACGACGTACTCCTCCTCCTCATCGGCAGCTAGCCAGAGGATCTCGTCAGTGACCTTGCCCCTCTTCACCAACCGGTACGGCGACTCGATAAAGCCAAAGGGGTTCACCCGGCCGTAGGTGGCTAGGCCACCGATGAGGCCGATGTTGGGGCCCTCCGGGGTCTCGATCGGGCACATCCGGCCGTAGTGAGAGAAGTGGACGTCACGGACCTCGAAGCCGGCCCGTTCACGAGACAGGCCACCGGGGCCGAGGGCCGAGAGGCGACGGCGGTGGGTCAGCCCGGAAAGGGGGTTCACTTGGTCCATGAACTGGGAGAGCTGGCTGGTGCCGAAGAACTCCTTGATGGCGGCCACCACGGGTCGGATATTGATCAACGAGGTCGGAGTGATGGACTCGACGTCCTGGGTAGTCATGCGCTCGCGTACTACGCGCTCCATCCGGGACAGCCCTATTCGCAACTGGTTCTGGATGAGTTCGCCCACGGACCGGATGCGACGGTTGGCGAAGTGGTCCTGGTCGTCGAGGCGATAGCCAGGCTCGCCCTTGGCGAGGTGCAGCAGGTAGGTGCAGGTGGCCAGGACCTCAGACCGGGTAAGGACCGGCGAGTCGGGATCAGGACGCTCTAACTCAATGCCAAAGAGCTTCTCGTTCTTCTCAATCTCGGGGCCGAGCTTGCGGTTCAGTTTGTAACGACCGACCCGGGACAGGTCGTAGCGGCGGGACTCGAAGAAGGCGTTGCGTAGATAGGCCCGGGCGGCCTCGACCGAGGGCGGTTCGCCAGGGCGAACCCGCTTGTAGATCTCCAGGAGGGACTCCTCCTGGGTGGGGGCGAGGTCCTTGTCCTTCTCCCACTGTCCCTCGAGGTAGTCGAAGTGGCGGACGAAGCGTTCCAGGAAGCCCGGTTCGTTCTCCTCGTCGTAGCCCAGAGCCCGCAGGAGGGTGAACATCGACAGGCGACGTTTGCGGGCCACGCGGGTCCCGGCGGTGACGTCCTTGCCTGGCTTCTGTTCAACGTCGAACTCGATCCACTCGCCGCGGTAGGGGTGGATGGTGCCGGTGACCAGCTGGTGCTTGGCCAGGTTCCGGAGGCGGTAACGCTCACCAGGCTGGAAGATGACGCCCGGCGATCGGACCAGTTGGGACACCACGACTCGCTCGGTGCCGTTAATGACAAAGGTCCCCTTCTCGGTCATCATCGGGAAGTCCCCCACGAAGACCGTCTGCTCCTTTATCTCGCCGGTGTCGGCGTTCATGAAGCGGGCCCGTACAAAGATCGGGGCGGAGAAGGTCATGTCCTTCTCCTTGCACTCCTCCACCGTGAACTTGGGTGGAGGACAAAGGTCCTCGTCCTTGGGATCGAACTCCAACTCAAGCGAAAGCGTCTCGCTGAAGTCGGTGATCGGGCTGAGGTCAGAGAACGTGTCGGCGATTCCCTCCAGACGGAACCACTTGAAGGACTTCCGCTGGATGTCGATCAGGTGTGGCAACGGGAGGACTTCCTCCAGGTTGCCGAACGAATAACGGTCCCGAACGAGGGGGCGAGCAGACACCTAAAACTCCTGGCCGAGAGTCATCAACGTGGACGAGCCGGAGACGCGACAGCAGGCGTGTTGAAAACAGCACGTACGACGGGCGCGACCGCGGCAACCGGGAATACTAGTGCCCGCGCGGCCGACAGCACAACCCTGCGGGCAGCACAAACCTGACCCCGAAGGGTCGGTCCGCAACGAACGGTAGGTGACTCCTTTCCGGTGGTCAAGCACCGTCATCGAACCGCAATGCGCTTCCTTGCATCGGGAAAGCCGATCATGTACAGGCCACGACCCCGGTCGGCTTTCGGTAATCCGAAAACTACGTGACCCCCGGGGCGCACCCCGGGGGTCACGTATCAGCCGGCGGTTACGCCGCCGGCCAAACTACTTGAGTTCGATTGCGGCGCCGGCGGCCTCGAGGGCCTCCTTGGCCTTCTCGGCGTCTTCCTTGGAAACACCCTCCATAACGGCGTTGGGGGCACCGTCTACGAGGTCCTTGGCATCCTTCAGCCCGAGATTTGTGAGAGCGCGGACCTCCTTGATGACCTGGATCTTCTTATCGCCGGCGTCGGTCAGAACGACGTCGAAGGAATCCTGCTCCTCCTCCTCGTCACTGTCGCCGCCCGCCGGCGCGGCGGCGGCTACGGCCACCGGGGCCGCTGCAGTCACGTCGAACTTCTCCTCGAAGTCCTTCAGTAACTCGCTCAGCTCTAGCACGCTCATCTCGGCGATCGCGTCCAGGATCTCTTCCTTCGTCGCCATGATCACTCCTCTTCCTTGTTGTCGGTGTCGGTGGCATCGTCGGCGGACGCCTCATCGGCGACCTCCGCATCGGCTTCGTCGGCAACCGCCACCTCATCGGCGGCATCGGCTGCATCGGTTTCCTCGTCGGCGGACGCCTCATCGGCGACCTCCGCATCGGCTTCGTCGGCAACCGCCACCTCATCGGCGGCATCGGCTGCATCGGTTTCCTCGTCGGCGGACGAAACGTCCGGTACACCACTCTGGGTGATCAGGGCCTGCAGGGCGTACGCCATGTTCTGGGGCAGCGCCTGGAGCAGCGCCGCGAACTGCTGCATGGGCGCCGCCATGGCTCCAGCCAACTGGGCCAACAGAACCCCGCGGGGAGCGATCTCGGCCAGATTGGAGATTTCCTCGGCGGTTAGCCGTTGCTGGTCGAGTAGGCCACCCTTGATAACCAGCGAGTCGTTGGACTTGGCGAAGTCCTTGAGGGCCTTGGCCAGGGAAACCGGGTCGCCGGCTGAACCGTCGGGTTGCTCACCGGTGAAGGCGATGGCCGTGGGACCGGTGAGCAGATCGCCCAGGTCTAGACCCAACTCCTCGATGGCGAAGCGGGCCAGGGTGTTCTTGTACACCTTGTACTCGCCTCCGGCTTCGCGGAGGGACGCGCGAAGCGCTGCCAAGGCTGGGACGTCCAGCCCTCGATACTCCGTCAGCACCACGGCGTCGCTGGTCGAGAACTTCTCTTGAACCTCCTCGACGACCGCGATCTTCTCGGCTCGGGGTTCTCCCACGTTCACACCTCCTCCTTCGTCTTCTCGGTCGCTGCTCTCGGCCGGGTCGGCCACACGCACCGTCAACCGAGGCCGGGCTGGTAGCCCGAATCCGATCAGGAGGGCTCCCCTGCTCGGGCGGAGTCGACGCCGTGATCCTCGGATCGGGCGGTGCCGAATCTCGTTCTGCGCCAGGACGCAACCCGGAGGTCTTCGGTGAGCGTGTCGATTGTGGTGGTCAGGGTATCGGTGACGCTCCAGAGCGCCACCTGCGCCCCGATCGAGACGCTTCGCGGATGGCTACTCGGCCACTCGTAGCGGATCGATTCGGATGCCCGGACCCATTGTCGAGGACACCGAAACCTTCTTCAGATAGCGGCCCTTGGAGGAAGAAGGCTTCAGGCGCTCTAGTTCCTCGACAGCCGCTTTCAGGTTCGCCGATAGGTCGGAGGCCTCGAAGCTGGCCTTTCCGATGGGCAGGTGAACGTTGCCGAACCGGTCAGTCCGGAACTCGACCTTGCCACCCTTGAACTCCCCAACCGCCTTAGCGACATCGTCAGTAACCGTCCCCGACTTGGGGTTCGGCATGAGGCCACGAGGGCCCAAGGCACGCCCCAACTTGCCGACGGCAGGCATCATGTCCGGCGTAGCGATAGCCACGTCGAAGTCCAGCATGCCCCCTTCAACCTCAGCGGCCAGGTCGTCGGCCCCGACATGATCGGCTCCTGCCTCGCGGGCGGCCGCCGCAGCTTCGCCCTGGGCGAACACCGCCACCCGGACGTCTCGGCCTGTCCCGGATGGGAGGGCCACAGTACCCCGCACCATTTCGTCGGTCTTTCGGGGGTCAACACTGAGTCGGACCAACAGGTCGATGCTCTCGTCGAACTTCGCGGCAGCCAGCGAGGAGGCCAAACCCAGTGCCTCGGAACCCGAGTACAACTGGTCCCGGTCGAATCCGGCCACTGCCGTGTCGTACCGCTTTCCTGACTTACCCATGTCGCCTTCTCCTGGCTCCCTCGTCCTAGTCATGTCCTCCGGCGGGGCGAGGTCCTCCCCTGTCCCGGAACCGCCCGGCGGGCGGCGACCTGTGTTTTAAATCCGGTGTCGGTGCCTAACTAACGGCGATACCCATGCTCCGGGCTGTTCCGGCTACCTGCAACTTGGCGCCCTCAAGGTCGATGGCGTTGAGGTCGGGCATCTTGGCCTCGGCGATCTCGGCCACCTGGTCCCAGGTGATCGATCCGGCCTGCTCGCGACCAGGGTTCTCTGAAGCCTTCTCTAGGCCAGCGGCCTGGCGGATGAGGAACGAGGTGGGAGGCGTCTTGGTGATGAAGGTGAACGACCGGTCCTCGTAAATGGTGATCTCCACCGGGACGATCTGGCCGCGCTTGTCCTCGGTCTTGGCGTTGTACTCCTTGCAGAAGTCCATGATGGCTACACCATGGGGACCCAACGCCGTACCCACGGGCGGGGCCGGCGACGCCTGACCTGCAGGGATCTGGATCTTCACCATCGCGGCGATTTGCTTCCTGGCCATCGTTATCTGCTCGTGTCTCGTTGTACTACGTCGGTCCGGGACGCCGGGTCTCGGTCGTCAACCACCGGGGTCAATTGTGGGGAACTGTTAAGTCTGGTGCGGCGGTTCGCGATCGGCAACCTCGATCAACCGTCATACCGGTCACCTCTAAAGCTGAGCGACCTGGGCGAACTCCAACTCGACTGGGGTCTCACGGCCGAAGATGTTGACCAACACCTTGACCTTGAGCTGGTCCTCGTTGATCTCCACGATGGCGCCGGAAAAGTCAGCAAACGGCCCCTCCTTGACCCGGACTGTCTCACCCACACCGAACCCGAAGCGGGCCTTAGACCGCTTCGGCACCACGGCCTCGGACTCGTCGGCCACCGGCAGAAAAGTCTCGACCTCACGTCGGCCCAACTTGGATGGTTTACCCCCCGCCCCGACGAAGTTCACGATCCCCGGAGTGTCCCGGATCACGCTCCAGGCCTCGTCGTCTAGGTGACAACGCACCAGCAGGTAACCGGGGAAGACCTTCTTGGAGACGGTGACCTTCTTGCCGCTTCGGAACTCATCGACGTCCTCCATCGGGATCTCGACCTCGAGAATGCGGTCCTCGAGATGCATCGATGTGGTGCGGGCTTGGAGGTTCTGCTTGACCTTCTTCTCGTAGCCCGACTGGGTGTGGACCACGTACCAGCCGCCGGGACGATCGTAGGCACTCTCCCGCGCGGGGGGCGGTTCCTCGCCTTCATCCCCGTCCCCGTCGAATAGGTCGTCCTCGTCAAGCACCTCGACTATCGGCTCATCAGCCGGCGGAGCCTCGGGATCGGATGGAGCGTCGCCGGTGGGCAGCAGGTCAGCAGCCGCGTCGGTGGTAAGGCCGCCTTCGGGCACTTCGTCAGCGACCGCCACAGCCTGTTCGACCGTACCGGTGGGCAGGAGGTCGGCCGCCACATCGACGACGTCAGTGGTGACTTCGGGTTCTTCGGTGGTGCTCATCAGACGTCGAACAACTCCAAGACGGACTGGGAGAAGATCCAGTCGAGGCCGGCTACCACAGCCGTGATGACGAGGATGGTGATGATGACCACCGTGGTGTAGTTGCCGGTCTCCGAACGCGACGGCCAGGCGACCTTTCGCAACTCGGCACGGACCTCGCGGCTGAACTGGGTGATCCCAGTCCGCTCCTCGGCAGGACGCTGCTGCTGGCGACGCTGGCGGATCGGCTCGCCGTCGGCGTCGACCTCTCCCTGACGCTGCAGCATGCGCTTCTGCTCGCGGTTCATCGACATTGTCGGGCCTCGGATCGAGTATCGGAACGGTAGATCAGGCTATTGGCGGTACGGACAACGCGCGCCCCAGCGGGGCAAACGGACACGACGACCGGTCTTGCAGGGCAGGAGGGACTCGAACCCCCAACCGCCGGTTTTGGAGACCGGTGCTCTACCAATTGAGCCACTGCCCTGGGTCCCGACCTCCGACCCGGAGTCGGAATCGGGGGGCGGTA
>JAZADL010000201.1:0-9832 GCA_036123635.1 Actinomycetota bacterium | reverse complement strand
TCACGACGAATCCCAGGTATCGGGCGGGCGAGAAAACGCTGACCAGATCCGGCCCACCGATTCCGACGAGAAAATCCAAGGCCCGCGGAATACTCCAGTAGGCGAGGCCACAGCCGGCTACGAATAGAAGAACACCTAAACCAACGAACAGAACGGCCCACCGTCGTTCCCGGGCGTGTAGGCCGGGCGCCACAAAGCGCCAGGCCTGCCATAGCAGAACCGGCATAGCGATAGCGATCCCTCCGTAGCCGGCCACCATCATCCGTACTCCGAATGGTTCCAGCGGGTCGGTGACCAGCAACTCGCACCCCGTACCGAAAGCGCCGTCTCCGACCGACTCGCCCCGGATACGGCAGTAGGGCTCCAAGAGGAGGTCCAGGATCTGCGGGTAGAACACCCACGCGACGATTGCCCCGACCAGAACAGCCAGTGTCGAGCGGATCAGGCGATTGCGGAGCTCCTCGAGATGACCCATGAGGGTCATCCGCTCATCGGTGTCAGCCACCAGCCTCCTCCGCATCACCGTCGGCCGACTCAGGCGACGTAGGTCCGGTCAGGCGATGTCCCCGCTCACGGGCTATGGCTTCAAGGGACGGGTCCTCCACCAGGTCCCGGACTTCCTCCTGGAATCCAGTGGCGACTCGCCGAACTTCCCGAGCCACCCGACCAAACTGCCGGGCTACCACCGCCAGCCTGCTCGGACCAAGTACCACGAGGCCCAGCAGCAGGATGATTAGAAGTTCGCCACCCCCGAGGTTTCCCATGGAGTGAACCTACCGACGTCCTAGCCGAGCGGTGTCTACCCCCAAGCTGCGAGTCGACCGGGACAGATCAGCCACCACCACAGCGAGTCGCCCGAACCTGTGCAGGGAATACACGGTGGACTCCAACTCGCGGCCCAAGCGAGCCGTCACGACAGCCAGGGCCGTCACGGCGACCACCAGGACCCCAGCGCAAAGCAGAAGGCACTCTTCCATTGTCTCGAGCCTAGGCGTCGTGGTGTCGGCGTCCGGCTGGCCTGACCGGCATGATGGCCGGGTGCCTAATCTGCCGTCTACCGCTCCCCTCCTGTTTGCACACCGGGGAGGTCGCGCCCACGCCCCGGAGAACACTCTTGAAGCCTTCTTGTTGGCACTCCGGTTGGGTGCCACCGGGTTAGAGAGTGATGTCTGGTGCACGGCGGACGGGGTTCCAGTCCTTCACCACGACGAGCGGATCGGCCGGAGGTTCCGTCGCCGGGCCATTCCTAACCTCGATCTTCAGGACCTGCCGCCAGCGGTTCCGACGTTGGCTGACCTCTACGCCAGGGTGGGATCCCGAATCCCCCTTTCGTTGGACATCAAGGAGTCGAAGGCTGTGTCCGACGTCCTCCGCGTGGCCTCCGATCACGAAGCCCTCCACCAGCTTTGGCTCTGCCATCCGGATCCAGAGCTCTTGGCTCGGTGGCGTGATCTGGATTCGGAGGTCGTCCTCGTCCACTCGACCCGCCTCGAGCGCATCTCTGGGGGGTTGGAACGGTGGGCCGCCGATCTGGCGGACGCCGGAATAGACGCCGTCAACCTCCCCGAGCCGGACTGGAGCGGAGGCCTAGTGTCTCTCTTTCGTAGGTTCGGCGTCCGATGCCTGGGCTGGGACGCCCAGCACCCGCGCCAGATCGACCGACTTCTCCGGTTGCGCCTCGACGGGATCTTCGGCGATCACGTCGATCGCCTGGTAGACGGGGCGGAGCGCCTTCGCAGCGGCCCCTGACCGCTGTAGGTCAGAGCCGGTCTAAGCCTCCCAGCGGCCAAACTCTCACGAACGCCCGTCCGACGATCGAATCCACGGGCACCGGACCGAAGTAGCGACTGTCCCGGGAGTTGCCCCGGTTGTCCCCCATTACGAAAACGTGACCGTCGGGAACCCTGCACGCGACGCTGGTCTCGTCCGCACACCACGGCACCATTCCGAAGGCCGCCGTCCCGTCAGAGACTGGGAGGTATGGCTCGATCAGGAGACCACCGTCGATAAGCACCCGTCCTCCATCTATGGTGACCGTTTCACCGGGGAGTGCAATGACCCGTTTGATCAGGTCATCAGCGCCTACTCCAGACTCCGGCCGCGGGTGAAACACCACCAAGTCCCCGCGGTTCACATCGTGGAGTCGGTAACTCACCTTGTTGACCAGGATTCGATCCCCCGAGGACAGGGTCGGTTCCATGGAGGGGCTTGGGATGTAAAAGGCCTGGAAGAGGAAGGCCCGAACGATCAGGGCCAAGGCCAGGGCCCCGATCAGCACCACCCCCCATTCCAGGATGGTCCGGCGGGCCGAACGGATCGTCCCGGGCATTCCCAGATCGACCTCGGGGCCGGGTGCCGGCGCCGGATGATCGGCAAGTTCGCTGGGTGGCCAGGGGGCAACGGCTACATCGGGGACGACGAAGGTTCCGTCGATCGCCTCGACCTGGCCCGTCGGTCCGCCTGTCAGGTCTTCCCGGGTCACGATGCCCGAGTCTCTAGAGGTGGCGGTCGAAGGCTCTGGTGACGATGTTGATGATGTCCCGTCACTCGCCTCCTTAGGCGGCGATCCTGGCATCTCTGGGTCAGTATTCTCCTCGGCCGCCGTCCGGGCCCGGGCCCGGGCGAGAACATCATCAGCCCACGTCTCATCTCCCGACCCAGTGGTCGACCGGGGCAAATCGGGTGTCTGATCGGGCACGGACCGAACCTACCCGTCAGACCGTGCTGGTCGGTGGCGCACCGCTACCGATAGCGGGACAGAACGCGAGTTGCAGCGGCGGCCCGTAGATCCTCCCCCAGGCCCTCGGGCGCCGAGACGATCCGGCCCGACGGACCTAGGCGGAGCAGGAGACGTTCCAGCCACCGGTCTGCCGTCACTGGCAAGGTGACTCGGACTCGGCCATCGTCCAGGCGATCCAGGGCGCTGTGCGGGTACTGGTCGACCACCCAGTGCACCTCCGAATCCAGTTCGAGAACTACCTCGGGGACGCTCCCGTCTATGGGAATGCCGTCCATTGCTTCATTCGCCTCCTCCGCTGGGGTGAATGGCAGATCGGTCAGCGTGGCGTAGCGCACGCGATCCAGGCGGAACACCCGTCCAGCTCCTACCGACCTGCAATAGGCGGTCAGGTACCAAAATCTGTCATAGACACACCGGTGAGGCTCTACTACTCGCCTCGACTCCTCGTCACGGTTGTAGGAGTAGTAGTCCAGCTCCACGCACCGGCCCGATCGGATGGCCTCCCGCAGGAGGGTTAGGACTTTCTCCCCGCCGGAAGTCAGGCGGAGCTCCACTGTTGGGGCCTCGGCGGTCTCCGTGCCGACAAGTTTGGCCACGGCCCGTTCCAGCGGACCTAATCGGTCATCACCCAACAGCATGGCGGCAGCCCGTCCCGCTGCCATCAAGGCTGCCACGTCTGCACTCCCCATCTTCATGGGTCTGTTCAGCAGGGCGTCTCGATCGATTCGAATCCAATCCTCGGTCACGAGCACGTCGAAACTCAAGAAGAGTTGGTATCTGTCCGCCGAGATGAAGTTGACAACGTCGGTTAGATCAGAGACCAGGTCGGCGGTTGGGTAATCGAACCGGTCCGAAACCTCAGCGATAGTGGCGCCACCCGGACGGTGCTCCCGCAACCATGGGATCAGAGCGAGGAGTCGCTGAACCCGTTGGGCAGCGCTGAGCCCGCTCATATCAGTGCCTCCAGCCAATCCACCATCTCGTCGCGGAGCCACGTCGGGGCCACGATCTCGGCACCGTCCAGAAAGGTCAGGACGAAGGATCGGAAGGCCGCGGCGTCCCGGACCATCTCACGCACCAGCACCGAACCGTCATCGCACTCCTCGATGACTTCGGCGCCGCGGAGAAAGCTGGCCAACCACGAAACATGTCGCTTGTCGACTAGGAGATCCACCGCGATTTCATCGCCGTCTCCAAACTGCCAGGCATGGTCCTCCCGTACCTCAATGGGTGCAGCCGGAACAGTGATCGGCTCGTTGCTGACGGAAAGTGGACCCTCGAAGCGGTCACACCGATACTGCCGTCCAGCACCCCGACCGCGGTCCAGGCCGGATAGATGCCAGTGTCCCCGGGTAAAGACCAAACGATGGGGTTCGACCGTCCGGCGCTCCCCGCGATAATCGAACGAAACCACCCGACCGTCCATAACGGCTCCCATCAATTCCCGGACCAATGGCCCATCCGCCACCTCGGCTACGGGAGCGGGGGGGTCCCGGCCATCGCCCGACGGACTTCCACCAAGCAGCCAAATCGGGACGTCAGGGCGCGCCGCGTCGAAGCGGACCAGGGCCGAGGCCAGCGCCAGACTCGCCATCTCCTCGGCGTCCAGAATCGGAAGGTCTGCCTCGAATTCGGAGCGACGGATCCTGTAGCCGTCCAACGGCGGGTCGGTGCCCGGAACCGTCTCAACCGAGATGGGAAGGCCCATATCTCGGAGCTCGTCCTTGTCGCGTTCAAAGGTCCGGCGGAAGGCCACCTCGTCATCGGCGTAAGCGCCGGGTGGGAGCTGGTTCCTAATCTCGTGTCGGCTCAGGGGACGTTCTGTCTCCAACAGTAAGGCCACCAGGTCCAGGAGCCTTTCCAGTTTCATCATTTCGGCCACCACCCCACCCTATGTCTGCCGTTCCACCGCCCCGAGTGTCCTGCGGCCCGGGCGGGGTGATCAGAGGGAGTCGATCAACTTCTGGACGCGTTCGTCCTCAGACCGGAACGGGTCTTTACATAGAACGGTCCGCTGAGCCTGGTCGTTCAACTTCAGGTGAACCCAGTCAACCGTGAAGTCCCGCCGCCGCTCCTTAGCTCGGCGGATGAACTCCCCCCGGAGCCGGGCCCGGGTATCGGTAGGAGCTTCCTCCACGGCTGTGGCGATCTCCCGGTCCGTGGTCACCCGTTCCACCAGCCCGCGATCCTGCATGCGATAAAAGAGCCCCCGCCGCCGGTCAACGTCGTGGTACTGCAAGTCCAAGAGGAGGACCCGAGGGTCAGACAGGACAAGCCCGTGGCGTTCCCGGTAGGCCTCCACCAAGTGGTACTTAGCCACCCAATCGCATTCACGGCGCAACTCGAGAGGGTCCCGTTCGATCCCTTCTAGACAGTGTCGCCACATGGCCAGGACTTGGTCCTCTTCGGGCGACATCTCACGCCGTTCAGCGAAACGGACCGCCCGGTCCAGAAACTCTCGCTGGATATCCAAAGGGCTCACCTCACGCCCACTAGCCAATCTCACCGTTCGGCGACAGGTGAGGTCGTTGCTTATCTCCCGGATGGCCCGGATCGGGTTCTCTAGGGTCATATCCCGGAACACCACACTTGGCTCCTCCAGCATTCGGAGCAGCAGTCCGCACGCTCCAACCTTCAGGAACCCCGCGTACTCGCTCATGTTTGAATCACCCACGATCACGTGCAGTCGCCGATAGCGCTCGGCGTCAGCGTGGGGCTCGTCACGCGAGTTGATGATGGGACGCGACCGGGTAGTGGCGCTCGACACTCCCTCCCATATGTGAGCTGCTCGTTGGCTAATGCTGAACCCGGCACCACCCCGGGCGTTCTCGTAGATCTTCCCGGCTCCAGCCCAGATCTGGCGACTCACCAGAAACGGAATTAGGACCTCGTCGTGGTCCGACATGTCATCCCGGCGGGTGATCAGGTAGTTCTCGTGGCAGCCGTATGAATTGTTGGCCGAGTCGGTGTTGTTCTTGAAGAGAAAGATGTCGCCATCAATCCCTTCCTCTCGAAGTCGTTCTTCCGCACTCCCCGCCAACTGTTCAAGGATCCGTTCCCCTGCCTTGTCGTGGGTCACCGCGTCGTGGACTGATGCACACTCCGGGGTCGCGTACTCGGGATGCGACCCAACGTCGAGGTACAGCCGGGCGCCGTTGACCAAGAACACGTTGGAGCTCCGACCCCAGGAGACCACCCGGCGGAACAGATACCGCGCCACCTCATCCGGGCTGAGGCGACGAGAGCCGTCGACCGTGCAGGTGATGCCGTACTCGTTCTCAATCCCGTAGATCCGGCGTTGCACCGTCCGACCTCAGGTCGTCGGAATACCGGGAGTCACGCTAGGAGGGCGTCCAGCTCGTCGCCCTCCACCCGTCGAAAGGCCCGACGGCTGCTCTGGCGCGCTAATACCGCCACCTCAAGGTCGTCTCCAACCAGGGTCCGCTCCGGTCCGGCCAGCGCACCCACCGAAGCCTTTACCGCGTCGGCCAGGCCGGCCTCCTGGTTCCACGTCTCCTCCAGTCGTTCCCGAATGGCCTCAGCCTCGCCCCCGATGACCACAAACGAGGCCATGTCCATAACCGTGCCGTCGTACAGAAGATGGAAGAGCTGGTCTCCCCCGTCCTCCTCACTCATCTCGGCCACCAGCATCTCCACCTCGAGGGGCTTCATCTCGTGGGTGAAGTAGTGGCCGAGGATCTGGGCGTACTGGTTGGCCAACGAGCGGGCGTCCACGTCGTCGCGGCTGAAGGCATAACCCTTGAAGTCAGCGTGTCGGACTCCAGCAATTCGGAGTTGGTCGAACTCGTTGTATCGGCCGACACCCACGAAGCCGATCCGGTCGTAGATCTCGCTTACCTTGCGCAGCGTGTTGGACGGGTTCTCGGCACACAGGAGCACGCCATCGGCATAGATGCTCCCGATGGCCGCACGACCGCGGGCGATGCCCTTGCGGGCGTAGTCCGCTTTGTCCTTCATCAACTGCTCAGGCGAGACGTACATAGGCATAGTCATTGGACAATCCCCGATCCCCTAGGTGACGTCGGGTTCATCACGCCCCCCCGAGCCGTTCCAACAGGGCCGCTGTCCGGTCAGACACTCGCTGATCGTCTAGGCGCTCGAAGCCGTCGGCCGTGATCGAGGCCACGATCGGATAGATGCCCCGAACCGGGTCCGGTCCACCAGTGGCGCTGTCCTCGTCCGCCGCCTGAAAGAGCGCCTCAACGACCACGTCCACGGCCCCATCTAGATCGAGAGAGTCATGGTGCCGGAGCTTGATCACAGTGGTGGCGTGCAGGCTCCCCGACCCGGTGGCGGCATAATCGCGTTCCTCGTAGCGGCCGCCGGTCCCGTCGAACTGAAATAGACGACCCCGTCCGGCCTTTTCGTCGAAGCCTGCAAATATGGGCACGATCGGAAGTCCCTGCATAGCCAGCGGCATATGGTTCCTTAGCATCTGGCTCAGTTGGTTCGCCTTGCCGTCCAGGCTTAGTGGGCTGCCCTCCACCTTCTCGTAGTGCTCCAGTTGAAGTTGAAACAGGCGCACCATCTCCATGGCCAGGCCAGCCACCCCCGAGATGGCCACCCCCGAATAGCTATCGGCTGGGAAGACTTTCTCGATTGTCCGGTGGCTGATGAAGTTCCCCGACGTGGCCCGCCGGTCGCCGGCCATAACAACGCCGTCGACAAACCGGACAGCAACCACCGTGGTCCCGTGGGTGACCAACGCTGGATCGATGCGGCCGGATAGGTCCGGGGTGCCCACACCGAGCCGGCCGAGCAGGCCGACGAAGCTGGGTCCCGGATCATCGTCAGGGGTGAAAAGGGGAAGCGTCACGGCCCGGAGGCTAACCCGCCCGACGGGTCGGCTTACTCGCCGCCCTTCTGGATGTAGCTCTTCACGAACTCCTCGGCGTTAGTCTCCAGGACTTCATCGATTTCGTCCAGGAGATCGTCCAACTCCCCCTTCAGACGCTCGCTTCGCTCGGTAGAGGCAGGCGCTACTGACTCGGCGCCAGCGTCCTCCTCACGGTTCGAACTTTCCCGTTGTCGCTGTTCTCGTTCGGCCATTCCTGCACCCTCCGTGCGCCTCAACCTGTGAGACGGTCGAGCAGCTCCTCCACTGTCTCACAGGTGTCGAGGAGCGTACCGACATGGTCCACCGTGCCACGTGTGGGCTCCATCATCGGCACCCGCCGGAGGGCCTCACCGCCGACATCGAACACCATCGAGTCCCAGTTGGCTGCCACGATCCGGTTCGGCCACCGTTTTAAGCATCGCCCTCGAAAGTAGGCCCGCGTGTCTTCCGGGGGGTTGTCCATGGCCCAACGCACCTCGTCGGCGTCGACCAGGACCTCGGCTCCCATACGGGCGAATAGCGACCGGTCGGGTCGGAGGTCGTGGTACTGCAGATCCAGGGCGGCCAGTTTGAGGTCAGCTGTCGACAGCCCGTGGCGCTCCCGGAAGCCATCCATCACCTGACGCTTGGTGATCCAATCCACCTGACCAACCAGCGACTGGGGATCCGACTCCAGACCGGTTAGAACATTCTCCCAGCGCTCCACCACTTCATCAGCCACAGAACCACCCACGGCATCGGTTCCCCGCTCCCGGAGGTACTTCTGGGCTGCCTCAAGTAGACCCCACTGAAGCTCGAGGGCGGTTGCAGTCCGGTTGTCGGTCAGGGTGAGTAGGCCAGCCAAATCAGTGTCCCATGACACGGCCTGCATGGCCCGAACGGGGTCCTGGAGGGCCACCGTTCCGTCCAGGAAATCGTCCTCCACCATGGCCAGGGTGATCGCCGTGGTTCCCACCTTTAGGAAGGTGGCCACCTCACACAAGTTGGCATCACCCACGATGACGTGCAGCCGACGGTACCGAAGCGGGTCAGCGTGAGGTTCGTCTCGAGTGTTGATGATGGGTCGTTTCAGGGTGGTTTCCAGGCCCACCTCCTCCTCGAAGAAGTCGGCCCGCTGGGTCACCTGATATACAACGTCGCCTCGATCCCGGAAGGGCAATTCGCAGCCCACCTTTCCCGCTCCGGTAAATACCTGTCGGGTCACGAAGTGGGTAGTGGCGTGCTGAACGATTCGGCCGAACGGGGTCGCCCGATCCATCAGATAGTTCTCGTGACACCCGTAACTGTTCCCCTTGCCGTCGGAATTGTTCTTGTAGACAACCAGTTCCTCGCCCTCTGGAAGCACCTCGTTGGCCGCCTCCATGGACTCGATCAGGATCATCTCCGCTGCCCGGTCCTGGAGAACCACCGTGAGGGCGTCAGCGCACTCTGGAGTGGAAAGTTCAGGGTGGGCGTGGTCAACGTAGTAACGGGCACCGTTGGTGAGGACGGCGTTTACGAGATGGGTTTCGATCTCGGGTGCCAGGGCGTCTAGGGGTGTAAAGCCGCGGACATCCACGGACGGCGACTCGTCCACGAAGTCCCACCCCACTCGCGGTGCTCCGGGTCCGCTCCCCGGGTCGGCTCGGCGACTCAGGTAGGCATTGATGAGCAGCGACGAGGCGCTAATTGGGTTCGGGTCGGCGACTCCCCGGTGAACAATGCCGTACTCGGTCTCGATACCTAGGGTCTTGGGGACGGCCATCGCCGGACCCTAGTGGTGCTTCCCTCGAGGTCGCCGGGACCGCCGGCCAGCCAACTCAGAGGTACTGCCCGGTTCCCACGCCCTCGATCGCTCGCCCACCAGACTCGTCGGCGTTCCTGGAAACCAGCGTGCGGACGTAGACAATTCGCTCGCCTTTCTTTCCTGAGATCTTCGCCCAGTCGTCCGGGTTGGTGGTGTTGGGAAGGTCCTCGTGTTCGGCGAATTCCTGACGTACCGCCTGGACCAGATCATCTCCGTGGATCCCGCGTCTCCCACCGGCCAGTTGACGCTTGATGGCCAGCTTCTTTCCACGACGGACGATGTTTTCGACCATTGCTCCGGAGGCGAAGTCCCGAAAGTAAAGGATCTCCTTGTCGCCGTTTTGGTAGGTCACCTCGAGAAAGCGGTTGCGCTCTTCTGCCGAGTACATCTCAGACACCGTCTCGTCGATCATGGCCAGGGCCGCCTTATTCCGGTCACCTCCACCTGT
>JAZADL010000200.1:0-4412 GCA_036123635.1 Actinomycetota bacterium | reverse complement strand
ACATCGGTCCCCTGAGCGCTCCAGACGGGAGCGTCACGGTGGCCGACGCTGCCTCAACTACCAAGGTCCAGGTTCGGGGCGGTGCCGGTACGGGGGCGGCAGCAGAGCTAGGCGTGGGCTATGGGAGGAGCCAGCGGCGAGCCGACGGTGCCCTCGTATGCGGAACCCGTCCCGATGAGTGGACTATCTATGCCGGCGCTGGACAGGCGTCGGCCATCACAGCAGCACTTTCCGAGGTGTTCGGCCATTTCCAGGGAGAGCCCGGGGAGGGGTTCGTCACCGTCATCGACATAACCCACGGTCGGGCCATGCTGCGAATCAGTGGCTCCAATGCCACAGCAGCCCTGAACAAAATTTGCAACCTGGACCTGTCCGATGAGCTCACCCCAGACGGTGCCGTGTTCTCAGCATCGGTGGGAAACGTCGGCTGTGACCTGGTTCGCGACGACGAGGGTGGCCAGACGTCGTTTCTCATTGGCTGCGAACGGTCGTTCGGAAAGTTCCTGTTCATTGCCGTCGCCGACGCCTGCACCGAATTCGGGCTGTCGATCCCTCACGGCTGGGAACTGCACGGACACTGACCGGCAAGAGGTCCATCTTCGACGTGCCCTAGGGTGCGCCGGCGATGGACCTCGCCGCGTTGACCGCCACCGAGCAGAAGGCGCTGCTGGACGCCGGCAAGGCGTCATGTCGGGAACTCCTGGCCGACTGCCGCACCCGGGCCGAGATGACCGAGCCGGTGGTCAACGCCATACCAACCGTCCACTGGGACACAGCCGAGGACCTCGCCGGTCGACTCGATGACGATCCGACCCTGCTCAAGGGCACTCCCCTGCGCGGCCTTGTCACCGCTTTCAAGGACCTCAACGACACCGCTGGCGTTCTGACGACCCGGGGATCATTGGTCTTCCGCGACCACATACCGACTGACGACGCTCCCCTGGTCGCCCATATCCGTCGGAGCGGCGTCGTGCCGGTGGGGAAAACCAACACGCCCGAGTTCGGAAAGGGCTCCCACACCTTCAATCCGGTGCTAGGCCTGACCCGTAACCCATGGGACCCGAAACGCAGCGCAGGTGGTTCCAGTGGTGGTGCCGCTGTGGGCCTGGCCTGTGGTTCTCTCTCAATCGCCGACGGATCCGATCTGGGTGGCTCCCTCCGGAATCCAGCAGCCTTCAACGCCGTAGTCGGCTTTCGTCCGACCACCGGATCCATTCCCCTGGACGTGCATCCCGATCCCCGAACCGATCAACCAATCGCCGGTCCGATGGGCCGAACAGTGGCCGACATGGCGCTCCTGCTGGGAGTGATGAGGTCTGCCGAGGTGTCGACAGACCCCGTCCCGACCGCTCCCCGGGTTGCGTTCTCTCCTGACCTTGGGGACCTTCCGGTGGATCCCCCCGTCCGGGCGGCAACGGTCCGGGCCGTCGATGCCCTGGCGGATGCTGGCTGGGAGGTGGTGGAGGCCTGCCCCGACCTGACGGGCGCCGATCGCTGCTTCGAAGACCTACGCGGCCTTTTCCAGACCTTCCATATGACCCCTCTCGTCGACGATGAGCGGGTGAAGGCCACAGCCCGCTATGAGATCCGGCTGGGCCTTTCTCTGGATGCCGATCGGATCGCCGCGGCAGTCGCCACCGAAGGGCGTATCCGATCCCACTGGGATCGGTTCTTTGTTGAGGGTCAGTTCGATGCGTTCCTGTCACCGACTACCCAGGTATCGCCATTTCCAGTCGGCATGGAGTGGGTCGACGAGATCGACGGCGTGTCACTGGACCACTACACCCACTGGATGCGGTCCTGTTCGAGGATCACCGTGACCGGTGCACCGTCGGCGTCCCTACCGGCAGGATTCACCGACGGTGGCCTTCCGGTCGGGATTCAGTTTGCTGGGCGGCGTCATGGTGACGCTGCCCTAGTGGCCCTTCTGACTGCTGCCGAGGAGGTGCTCGGCACGGCACCCGCGCCCGACATCGGGGCGTTGGCCACCCTTGATCCGGAGACGCTCCCACCGGGCCCCCTGGGCTAACAGCGGATACCGAGGCCTCCTGTGCCCCATGACCGTCGGGGATGATTGCCGCATAGGGCAGGACGGCCGTAGATTGCCGGCGTAAACGCCACCCCGGTGGCATCACCACCCCATTGGCAGTCTTCCGGTGCCGGTGGCCGACCGGACTGTGGAGGTCAGGTCGATGGCAGTAAGCCCCGAACCGCTCCGGGTGTGGAGCACCGTCGTTCCACCGGAGTGGATCGACTACAACGGCCATCTGACTGAGGGCTACTACGGCGTGGCATTCGGCCAGGCCTCCGACGAGGTCCTGGTCCACCTCGGCTTCGGCTCCGAGTACCTCGAGGAGCACGGAAGTTTTTATACGGTCGAAAGCCGAATCCGGTACCTCCGGGAGGTCAAGGAGGGAACAGCGGTACGAGCTGACAGTTGGGTTCTGGGTGCTGATGCAAAGAGGATCCATCTTCATCACGAGTTGTTCACCGGGGACCGCCCCGATCCGGTAGCTACCCAGGAGTCCATGATGCTCCACGTGACCCGAGGGCCGAATGGTCCCGAGGTTGCCCCTATGGTCGAACCGGTACTGGGGAACGCCCTAGCCCAGGCCTCTGATCACGCCGCCGTTCCCCTTCCCGACCATGTCGGTCGGGGTGTTAGGACCCTTCGATGAACCCGCCGTCGGCCGACGGGTCGACGGTTGGCACGGGACAGGGTCGAGCGTCGACCATTTCGTCCCTGCTCGGCGTGTGGGCACTGTTTTTGGCCTTCCTCTTCCTGCAGGTCGGCAATGGCCTACAACGAATCCTTCTGCCTATCCGTGCCGAATCTGAGGGCTTTAGCGCCGGAGCGATGGGCGCGGTGATGGCCGTCCACTTCGCCGGCTACCTGCTGGGGGCTAAGGCAATCGGCCGCGCCCTTTCGGCGGTGGGTCACATCAGAGTGTTTGCGGCGCTGGCCTCGACCGCTTCGGCCACCGTTCTCATCAACGCTGTGCTCGTACTGCCCGTCACGTGGGCTGTCGTGTACTTCGTCGGTGGAGTCTGCAACGCCGGCATCTTGGTGATCTTGGAGAGCTGGATGAATGACCGGGCTACGAACGAAACGCGGGGCAGCATTCTCGGCGCCTACATGATGGTCATGATGGGTGGGACGGCCGTCGGTCAGCTGCTACTGAACGTGGGTTCAGCTGACGGGTTCAAGCTCTTCGTGCTGTCTTCAGTCCTCATCTCGCTCGCCGTGGTGCCGGTGACTCTCTCGGCTTCTACCGCTGCCCCGGTTCCAAGCGACGAAAAGATGCCTCTACGCGACCTGTATCGAACTATCCCCTCGGCGGTTGTCGGCATCGTTCTCTGTTCGTTCGTTCAGTCGGCATCCACTTCGATGGCCGCCGTGTTCGGCACCGAGTCAGGTATGGGCGCCGGGCGAATCACCCTGTTCACCTCTGCAGCTGTAATTGGGGCCATCACCCTCCAGATCCCGTTGGGCCAACTTTCGGATCGCTATCCCCGCCGGGCCGTGATCTTGCTTGTGGCGACCACGTCGTGTGGGTTGGCCTGCATCGGAGCCCTGGTTCCGGCGACCAGTGCGCTCCTCCTGATCGTCAACCTGGCCTTCGGAGCCTTCGTATTTCCCCTCTATGGGCAGTTCGTGGCCCTAGCCAACGATTGGGTACCCGCCCAGAAGCGGGTGGCTGCCGCATCGACTCTTGTGTTGGCTTCCAGTTTCGGGGCCATGGCCGCTCCAATGATCATTGGAATGGCCGTGCAGGCCTTCGGGCCTTCTGCCTACTTCTGGTCGTTGGCCATCTGCTTGGCCGTCCTGGCTCTGTACCTCTCGTACCGGATTCGAGCCCGACAGGCCGTACCTGTTGAACACCAATCAACGTTCCAGCCCATCCTGGCTCGATCGGGGGAGATCGCCCACTCGGTCAGTAGGTGGGTTCTCCACCCGCTGGCCGGGTGGCATCGCCAGCTGGACAAGCACGACTGCGAGGTCGACGCGCGGCACCCCAGCAACTACACGTCGCCGACAGACGGTTCAGGAGACTGACCAGACACGGCGTTCCTGACTAGTGAATTCGTTCCCAACGCTCGACACGGGAATCGGTTGGTTTGCTCGGCAGCCCGTCATCACTCAGTAACCAGGCAGTGCAGCCCACGGCGCCTTCGACGTTCGTCCACTCGGTAGTGGCCTCGCCTGGGCAGTCAGCGTCATTCGGACTCGTTACCTGCCAAAACGTGTCTTTTAGGCGCCACCCGGACGGAAGGTCTTTCAGGGTGTTCCACCGTTCAAAGGTGTCCTCCCCGACTGTCAGGGCCGCCGCAGCGTCGTTGACTGGGCTGTAGCCGGGCAAGGTCTGGAGGTAGTCCTTCTCGGCCAGAAACCAGCCGTAGTCGTCGTAGGT
>JAZADL010000199.1:0-3502 GCA_036123635.1 Actinomycetota bacterium | reverse complement strand
GGATAGCTCGAGACGTCCTGGATAGTGAGGTCCCCGCCTCTCTAGCCCGAGACATAGCCGAGGGTTCCGGCTCAGCCGATGAGCTGTGGGCCACGCTGACCAGCCTGGATTGGCCGGCGTTGTGTCTCCCGGAACCGGTCGGAGGCCTCGGCCACGGTTGGGTCGAACTAGCGGTCCTGCTTGAGGAGATGGGTCGGCATGTAGCGCCGGGGCCCTTCGCGGCCACCGTTGCCCAGTTCGCCCCAGCAGTTCGCCATGCTGGTACCCCGGATCAGCAGGAGCGGTTCCTCGCCCCGGTGGCTACTGCCGGAGCCACCGGAACCTTGGCCGTAGATGAGGGGGCGGGTACCTGGGACCTTGACCAGATCAGCGCCTCGGCCACCCGGGATGGCGATTCGTTCGTCCTGTCGGGAATCAAGTGCTTTGTGGTGGATGGAGCCTCCGCGGAAGAGATCGCCGTGGTCGTCCGCATGGACGGCGGATTGCGGGTCGTTGTCGTCCCTGGTGAGGCAATAGTGGCCCGGGAGCTAGACCCGATCGATGCCACCACCCGACACGCCACCATCGATTTGGAGGGCGTCCGGGTCAGTTCCGACCGACTGCTCATGGGTTCTGATTCCGACGATGTGGTGGTCCGAGCCGTGCAGGAGGCCACCGTCGGGGTGGCTGCCTCAACGCTGGGGGCATGCCAGCGGATTCTCGATTTGAACCTCGACCACGCCAGAGAGCGAGAACAGTTCGGTGTGCCTATTGGGTCGTTCCAGGCGGTCAAGCACAAGTTGGTTGACATGTATTGCCTGATTGAACGGGCCCGGGCGCTGGTCTATTTCGCCGCCTTGGTGTTTGACTCAGACAATGAGCGACGGGCCATCGCCACCTCGATGGCCAAGGCCGGGGCGGGCGAGTGTCAACAGCGCTGTGTTCAAGATGGCCTTCAACTTTTCGGTGGGATCGGCTATACGTGGGAGCACGAACTCCACTTGTTCCTTCGCCGGGCCAAGGTCGGGGAACTGCATTTCGGAAGCAGTTCGAGTCATCGACGCAGGATCGCCCGGTGCGCACTGAGCGCACCTTGACCAGACAAGGAGAAATCGACATGGACGATGTCCTCGGTTACGAAGGTACGAAGGTCCTGGTCACCGGTGCGGCATCGGGCATGGGAGCGGCCACCGCGTCAATCCTCGCCGAGTTGGGTGCTGAGGTCCACGGCCTCGACATCCAGGACGGCGACGGATCGTTAGACAACTTCCATCGGTGCGACCTCGGCGCCCCGGAGGCCGTCGACTCTGTGGTGGAGGCGGTCGGCGGTCCCATTGACAGTCTGTTCAACTGCGCCGGACTTCCCACCACGGCACCCGACCGCCAGGTGATGCTGGTCAACTTCTGCGGACACCGGCACCTCACCGAGGCGGTCATCCCGTTGATGGTCCCCGGGGGGTCCATCGCCTTCATCTCATCGGTGGCCGGGATGGGGTGGATCGCCAACGCGGCATCCATGTTGGCCTTCGTGGCCCAACCTGACTTTCCGGCAGGAGAGGCCTGGCTGGATGCCAACCCTGAACCGTGGACAGCCAACGGTTACGCGTGCTCGAAGGAGGCCATAAACGCCTACGTGGCTTGGCGAGGTTTCCAACTCGCCCCGGAGGGCATACGACTCAACAGCCTGAACCCCGGGCCCACCGACACGCCGATGATGCCGTCATTCATCGAGTCGCAAGGTCAGGAGTTCTTCGACAATTTCCCCAAACCCATCGGCCGCAATTCGACGGCCGAGGAACAGGCCTGGTGCCTGGTCATGTTGAACAGTCCACGTTCCAGCTATGTGGTCGCCACGTCGGTCTTTGCCGATGGTGGCTTCACCGGGGGACTGTTTACCGGTGGCATCGACCCGACGGTGCTCATGCCACAGGAGTAGGACCGATGGCCGGCCTAGGGTCCGGCAACTAGAGGATGGCGCCGCTCTCCTTCATGGCCGCAAGTTCATCCCAACTGACTCCCAGTTCGTTGAGTAGAACCTCGGTGTGCTCGCCCAGTTCGGGGGCTCGTTCAACGCCTACCGGGGTCTCGTCGAACTGTGCCGGGCTGGCCACCAACTGCACCTGGTCGCCGTTGGCGGCTTTCATGGTCGGGAGGTAACCGTTGGCCACTGTCTGGACGTCTTCGTAGAGTTCGGTGAGGGTCTGGAAGGGAGTCCAGACGCCGGAGAAGTCCTCGAGCCGCTCCCTCCAGTACTCCAGAGTTTGGGAGCCGAATGCCTCGTCAAGTTGGGCGATGCACTCGCTGGTGTTCTCAGCCCGAACCGCCGAATCGGCGAACTTCGGGTCGGTGGCCAGATCCGGCCGGTCTAGCCGTTGGCAGAGGTCGTCCCAGTGCTTGTCTGACTGAAGGAGGATCAGACTTATGAACCGGTCGTCAGAGGTCCTATAAGTGTTGACGCCGGGGTTCGGGATCTGGGTGCGATCCCCGGCTGGTAGTCGACCGAACCCAAACAATTTGGCTGCCACTACCATCGGCGAGAGCTGCCAGATCGCGGTGGCTAGCAAGGAAACGTCGACCACGCTGGGCTCGCCGGTCCGTTCCCGTTTTACCAGTGCTGCCGAGATGGCTCCGGCTATGGCCAGGCCTCCCATCACGTCTCCGAAGGCGGGCGACGGTTGACCCTGGGGCCAGCCGTCTGGTCCCTCGGGGAAGACAGCGCTCAACCCGCCACGGGCCCAGAACGACGCCCCGTCGTATCCTCCCTTCTCGGCGTCAGGGCCTTTCGGTCCCTGGCCGGACCCGCGGGCAATTATGAGGGCGGGGTTCCGGTCCCGGAGGTCGTCTATGTCGATTCCCAGTCGACGCCGGATCGAGGGCAGATAGTTGGTCAGGAACACGTCAGCCGTTTCGATGACCTTCATGAACGCCTCGTGGCCGTCGGGATCGGCCACGTTGATGGCCAGGGACCGCTTGCCTCGGTTGGGTTGCTCAACCATGAAATTGACACCCCCAGCACCTCCGGGTAGGAGGCCGGACGAAATCAACCCGCGCTGGGGGTCGCCTCCATCCGGGCTCTCGACCTTGAGGACGTCGGCCCCCCAGTCGACTAACACCGAGGCGGCCGACGGGACGAACATCCAGCTAGCCATCTCGACGACTCGAATACCTTCCAGCGGACCGGACATGGTGTCTCCAATCTTCTCTTCTCGTTCTGCTTGATAGTTCCCCGTGGGAGCCCCCGGTCAGCTTTCCGCTGGCCAACCCACGGTCTTGGTTTCCGTGAAGATCTCAAGTCCTTCTATGCCGCACTGCCGGCCGAGGCCAGAACCTTTGTAGCCGCCGAACGGTGCGTCGGCTCCGTACCAGATTCCGCCATTAATGCCCAAGGTTCCGGTACGGATCCGACGGGCCACCGCCTTGGCCCGATCCAGGTCGGCTGAGGTAATCATGCCGCTGAGGCCGTAGAGCGACTCGTTGGCGATGCGCACCGCGTCATCATCGTCGTCGAACCCGATTACCACCA
>JAZADL010000198.1:0-4862 GCA_036123635.1 Actinomycetota bacterium | reverse complement strand
TCTTGGTCCCAAAGATTCGGTAGGTGCCGTCGTCTCCGGGTACGGCCCGGGTGGTCAGGGCGCCCACATCGGAACCGGCCTGTGGTTCGGTCAGGTTCATGGTGCCCGACCACTCGCCGGTCACCATGCGCGGCAGGTAGGTCTCCTTCATGCCCTCGTCAGCGAAGGTGTGCAGGGCGTCCAGGGCTCCGACGGTCAACATCGGCCCCATCGACCAGGCCCGTGAGGCGGTGGCCAGCATCTCGGTCATCACCGTCTGGACGGTGCCCGGGAAACCTCCGCCCCCATAGTCCGGGTCCTGCGAGATAGCCCCCCACCCGGACTCGACGTACCTGTCCCACGCCTTGCCGAACGCATCGGGAACGGTGACCACGCCGTCGGCAACCGAGCAACCCTCCTCATCTCCGATCCGGTTGACCGGTGCCACGACCTCAGCCACGAAACGTCCTAGCTCGTCTAGGACACCGTCGACGGTCTCCGGGTCCACGTGTTTGAAGTCGGGTAACTCGCAGATGGCGGCGATATCGGCGATCTCATCTAGGACCAGACGAATGTCGGCTAACGGCGGCCGGTAGTTGGTCATGGGCGCACGCTATCGCCCACTCCACGGCGGTTCGGGATCGGCGTTTGGGGTTAGGTTCCTGCGGTGACCACCGCCGACACGCTGATCACCAACCTCTTATACAGATACGCCGAGTTGATGGACGCTGGCCGCCTCGAGGAGTGCGTCGACCTGTTCGCCCACGCCCGGGTGATCCTGGACGCTGATACTGAGCCCCCGGTGGTCGTGGACCGCGACGAGCTGCTGGCTCTCTGGACCTCGCTGGTCCGGATTCACGCCGACGGAACCCCACGGACCCGACACCTGGTGGGTACCCCCATCCTGGAAGTCGACGAAGAGGCGGAAACGGCTACCTGCCGTAGCACCTATACGGTGTTCCAGCAGGTCGACGACGGGCCGTTGGAACCGGTCATCAGCGGTCGTTACTACGACCGGTTCGAGATGGTGGACGGGTCCTGGAGGTTCAGCGAGCGAACCTACCGGGCAGACCTGGTCGGGGACCTGTCAAACCACCTGACGAGCCGGCTCGGCCTCTGACTCGGACCGTTCCGGGGCCTCTCCCTGGCCAGTAACCGGGCCAGCCTGACCGGACAGCCAGTGGCGTCGGCAACGCAACTCGTAGGCCACCCGGTCGTCATTCGGATCGTCAACAACGAACAACTCGCCGTCATAGACCTGCACACCGTCCACCAGGCGGGCGTTGTGGGTGGCCCGCGATCCGCACCAGCAGCGGGCCTCAACCTGGACCTCGACCCGCTCATCGGCCAACTCCAACAGCCGCCTGGTGCCCTCGAAGAGCTCGCCCTGGAAGGTAGTCAGCAGACCAAAGGCGAACACGTCAGCGCCTAACTCGTCGACGATGCGGGCCAGTTGGCCAATCTGTTCGGGACGGTAGAACTGGGCCTCGTCGCAAACCAGATAGTCGAGGCTGCCCCGGCGGGATGCCACAGCCAAGGCCATCTCGAACAGGTCCAACTTGGGTCCGACCTCCACAGCGTCAGCCGAGACCCCCAAGGCGCTGGATACCTTGCCGTCTGAACGGTCTAGTTGGCTGCAGAGAATCCCCTGCAGACCGCGCTGCCTCAAGTTGTGGTGGATCTGGAGAGCGAAGGTGCTCTTACCTGAGCCCATCGTTCCGAAGGAGAACCGCAATACGGCCATCAGCAAACCTCAGGTTCAGGCCGACCGGTCACGAGCACCCGCTAGTGGCACCGCAGTCGGCGCATACGTAACAGGACCCGGCGCGCTGCATGGACACGCCGCACTGCATACACAGAGGGGCGTCGGCTCCGGAAGCGCCCGGGGAACCGAGGGCCAGGTGAGCGGCAAACTGGGTAGCCGACGGAACGGTGGGTGGGTCAGGCGGCACTTCGGATCCCTGACGGGTTTCGGTGACGGACTCCTCCACACCGGGGAGGGTGGGCTGGGTTCGCTCGCTCGTGGTCAGGATGTTCAGTTCGGCTCGCTCCTCAAGGGTCAGGTACTCGACGGCAAGGCGTCGGAACAGGTAATCGATGAGACTGGAAGAGATCCGGAGGTCGGGGTCGTCGGTCATCCCGGCCGGTTCGAACCGCATCCCGGTAAACGCGTCGACAAAGGCCCGGAGTGGAACGCCGTACTGCAGGCCGTGGCTGAGCGACATGGCGAAGGCGTCCATGATTCCGGCCAGGGTCGAACCCTGTTTGGAGACGCGAACGAACACCTCCCCCGGACGGCCGTCGTCGTACTCACCGATAGTGACGAAGCCCTTGCAGTCCGCCACCCGGAACTCGAGGGTGCGGGACCGGCGGCGCCGCGGCAACCGACGACGGACCGGTTCGGCCAGGGCCGCGGTGACGTCCTCGACGGCGGAGGCCGGCTCTGGCATCGATCCGTGGCCAGTGGACAGGGGCTGAGCCACCTTGCAGTTGTCCCGGTAGATGGCGACCGCCTTCAGGCCGAGCCGCCACGCCTCCAAGTACAGCTCCTCGACGTCGTCGACGGTGACGTCCTCGGGCATGTTGCAAGTCTTGGAGATGGCCCCGGACAGGAACGGCTGAACGGCTCCCATCATCCGGATGTGACCCATGTGTTGGATGGGGTTGTCGCCCATGGAGGTGGCGAACACGGCCACGTGCTCGGCCCGAACCTCCGGACAGCCGACCACCGTCTGGTGCTCATCGATCCAGGCCAGGATGGCGGCCGCCTGCTGGTCGTCGTAGCCCAGCCGGGCCAACGCACGCGGAACGGTGCGGTTGACGATCGACATAGTGCCGCCCCCAACTAAGCGCTTGTGCTTCACCAGGCTGAGGTCCGGTTCGATACCCGTGGTGTCACAGTCCATAAGCAGGCCGATAGTGCCTGTGGGGGCCAGGACCGTGGCCTGGCTATTCCTCACTCCAACCCGTTGAGCCAGCGCACAGGCCTCGAACCACGCCGTCCGGCCAGCATCCACCAGCTCGGGCGCCACGTTGTCATCGAGCATCTCAGCGGCCTCCCGGTGCATGTCCAGGACGCCCAGCATTGGTTCTCGGTTGTGCTCGTAGCCGTCGAAGGGGCCCATCCGATCGGCCAGTCGGGCCGAAGTCCGGTAGGCATGTCCGGTCATCAGGGAGGTGACAGCGGCGGCTACTGATCGGCCCTCCTCGCTGTCGTAAGGCAGACCGAGGGCCATCAGGAGAGCGCCCAGATTGGCGTAGCCGAGACCTAATTGGCGAAAAGCCCGCGTGGTCTCCCCGATGGCTACCGTCGGGTAGTCAGCATTGCCGACGAGAATCTCCTGGGCGGTAAACATCACCTCGACGGCGTGACAGAAGCCGTCCACGTCGAAACCTCCGATGGCCGCCGTCTCGTCGTCGGTGGATCCGAGAAAGGCCAGTAGGTTCAGACTGGCCAAATTGCAGGCCGAGTTATCCAGGTGGACGTACTCGGAGCAAGGGTTACTGGCCGTGATCCGGCCGGAGTTGGACGCTGTGTGCCAACGGTTGATGGTGGTATCGAACTGGACACCGGGATCGGCGCACTCCCACGCCGCCTGGGCCATCTGACGGAAGAGGTCGCGTGCCCGAACCGTTTCGATGACCGTACCGTCGGTAACTGCCCGGAGGTCCCAGTCGCCGTCGGACTCGACGGCCCGCATGAACTCATCGGTCACCCGAACCGAATTGTTGGCGTTCTGGTACATGATCGAGTGACTGTCGACGCCGTCGAAGCCAACGTCGAAGCCGGCCTCGGCCAGCACCCGAACCTTGTGCTCCTCGCGGGCCTTGCACCAGATGAAGTCTCCGACGTCGGGATGCCCAACATCAAGGATCACCATCTTGGCCGCCCGTCGAGTCTTGCCTCCACTCTTAATGGTGCCGGCCGACGCGTCGGCACCTCTCATGAAGCTCACCGGTCCGCTGGCCTCTCCGCCGCCCCGCAGAGTCTCCCGACTAGACCGGATGGTGCTCAAGTTGACGCCAGAACCGGAACCGCCCTTGAAGATCGTGCCCTCCTCGACGTACCAGTTCAGGATGGACGACATCTCGTCGTCCACGGAGAGGATGAAGCAGGCCGAGGCCTGCTGGGGTACGCCGGCCACGCCAATGTTGAACCAGACGGGCGAGTTGAAGGCCGCCCGCTGGGTCACAATCAGGTACCGGAGCTCGGCGGCGAAGGCGTCGGCCTCGTCACCGTCGACGAAATAGCCGTCGTGCAGGCCCCAATCGGCGATCGCTCCGGCCACCCGGTCGGCGACCTGGCGCAACGAGCCCTCGCGCTCTGGGCTACCTAGTGGCCCCCGGAAGTACTTCTGGGCGAGGATGTTGGTGGCGTTCAACGACCAGGAGGACGGCACCTCGACGTTGTCCTGTTCGAAGGCCACACTGCCGTCGCGGTGGTCAACCAGGCGGGAGGTTCGGTGTTCCCACGCCACCTGATCGTAGGGGTCGGTATCCGGGGTAGTGAAACAGCGGCGAATCCCCAAGATCCCCCGCTCCGATGCCAGCGACATATGCCTTTCCGTCCTCCTACGGCCCGTATCGGTTCTAGGTCGACTCGTACCGATGGTACGACCCCTCGGTGACACCCTTCCGGCGCCCCGACGACCTCTGAGGTCGTGGCCGACAGCGGCTGGCCCAGGTCGAGGAGACCCGGGCTCCACCCGTCGCGACGGATGGTGCGGACCCCCCAGCGTCACCCCAACGGGTCGGAGTGATGGTTCGTGCCGAGCCGACCGCCACCGACCACGAGGGGGAACCTACGGACACCAGCCTGTGGACCGATAGGGGGATTGGTTGTGGAATTCCCGGTGGACGACCACGGGGTTGTCCACAGCCTG
>JAZADL010000197.1:0-2820 GCA_036123635.1 Actinomycetota bacterium | reverse complement strand
AACGCCATGAAGACCATGGCCCAGGAGTTGTCCCGCCAGGGCATGGGTGACGTGGTGCTCTACCACCCCAATACCTACAACCATCCGTTCGTGGCTGAAGCCGGCGACCTCTTCGACGGGGACTTCGTGAGCCCACAGTTCATACCCTTCGAGGCCGATGCCGACAACGCCATGCAGGAAGCGTTCATCGACACCATGACCGAGTTGGGTCGGGAGCTCTCAGAGTTGGCGATGATCGGATGGATTAATGCCGACGCGGCCTATACGGCCATTCTTTCCGCGGGACCCGTCTTCGACCAGAAGTCGGCTATCGATGCTCTCAACAGCCAAACCGATTACGACGCGGGAGGGCTAATCGTCCCGATCGACTGGAGCCGACAACACGTCCCACCGGTGGAAGGGGATGCGGCCAACGACTACGCGCTCGAATGCTTCGCCCCGGTTCGCATGAGCGGAGGCGCCCTCGAAACAGTCGCTGATCCGGCAACGCCCTGGTACTGCTGGGACAACACCACCCTCGACTGGGCCGAGCCCACCCAAACCGTCTTCGGCGGCTGATCCAAACGCCCGCCGACTGTGCTCCTTGCCGCTAGCACAGGTGAGGATCTGCTCAGGGCGGTTCTCCAGGGGACTCCACCGGGCAGCGTCTATGCGCTGATCGCCCTTGGATTCGTCCTCACCTACAAGACATCAGGGGTCTTCAATCTGGCCTTCGGCGCCCAGGCCTACGTGTCGGCGGCCATGTACTTCCAGGCCCGAACCGAATGGGGATGGCAGGTTGTCCCGGCGCTGATCCTGGCGGTATTCATCCTTGCCCCACTCATCGGGCTTGTTCTAGAGCGGCTGATATTTCGGTACTTGAGCAGCTCGTCGGCGGTGGCCAAGCTCGTGGTTGCTATCGGGTTGACCGTGGCCCTGCCCAGCCTGTTCGAGTTAGTGACCGGATTCTCGGCCGTGGCCGGTCGGACTCCGACGGGCATCATCCCCGGTGGGTCGTCGGTCTTCTACGACCCATTCGGTATCTACCCGCTCAGTCGGGATGAATTGGCCCAAATGGCGGTGGCCCTGGTCGGCATGGCCGCTCTAGGTGCCTTGTTCCGCTTCAGCTCACTTGGATTAGCACTGCGGGCCGTAGTGGAAAGCCCACGGATGACCGAGTTGAGCGGTATCAACGCCGACCGAGTGTCGGCCTTCGCATGGGCACTGTCCAGTCTGTTCGCGGGAATGGCCGGGGTCTTGATCGCCCCCCGTTTCAACACTCTCATGGCCCCCGACTTCTTCCACCTGGTCATCGTGGCTATCGCCGCGGCGGCTGTCGGCCGTCTGGCCAGCCTCCCCAGGGCTCTCTTAGGCGGACTCGGACTGGGTGTCTTCATCGCCCTTTTCAACACATTCCTTCCCCGCTGGACAGCGGACCATGGGTGGCTACGGCCGTTCCAAGAGAACCTGACCCCGTCGATGCCCTTTGTGATCCTGTTCGGCGTACTGGTGTGTTGGCCGGCAATCCGGAGGGAACGCAGAGTGGTCGACCCTCTGGGAGGAGTCGACCCGCCGCCCCCGGGGCTTGCCGCCTCGACCCGGAACCGGCGTCTAACGCTGGCCACCCGCGTATTCTCCGTTGCTTTCCTCTGCGTCGTTGGAGCGACCATCCTCCTCCGAGCGGATGTCCGCTGGCTGTTCCTTGTCACCCAGGCCGTGATCCTGGCCATCATCTACCTCTCCATCACGGTGGTTACCGGGTTCGCTGGACAGATCTCCCTCTGCCAGGGAGCTTTCGCCGCGGTGGGTGCCTTCACGGTGTTCCAACTAGCCGATCGGTACGACCTGTCGGTGCTCGCCGCTGCCCTGGTAGGTGCCGCTCTGGCTGCTGTTGTCGGCGCTCTCCTGTCGCTGCCCGTCCTCCGACTTGGCGGCGTCTGGCTGGCTATCGCGACGCTGGCCTTCGCCTTCTTCTTCGACGCGGTGATGGTCAAGTTCTCTTGGATCGGCGGCGGTGGGACCTCGCTTTTCCAGGGAACACGGGTGCCCCGTCCGACTATTGGCCCTTGGGACTTTGCCGACGACCGCCTGTTCCTGGTCCTGGCCGTGGTGGCCTTCACCGTGGTCTCCTTCCTGGTGATCCAACTACGCGAGGGCACCACTGGCCGGGTGTTGCACGCCCTTCGGGGCAGTGAAATGGCTGCCGAGTCGATCGGCATCTCGCCGGTCCGGGCCCGGGTCACCGCTTTTGCCATTTCGGCGGCCATCGCCGGTTTCGGTGGAGCCTTGTTGGCCATCCACCAGGAGAACGTGAACTACCAGAACAACTTCTCACCCACTGCCGCCCTTTTCTGGCTGGTTCTGGTGGTCTCCCTGAGTGCCCGGACCATCGAAGGTGCCGCATATTCCGGGGCTGCCTTCTCTCTTTTCGATTCGCTGGTCCTCCGGGGCGAGGTGTTCCGCTGGATCTTCCGGGGGTGGGTACCTGGCATACTCCCGATCTCCCCGAAGTGGAGATTCGTTCTCTTCGGCCTGGCCTCCATCCAATTCTCCCGTCACCCCGAGGGGCTGGTCGAGTACGGGAAGCGTCGGGCCACTCGCCGGTTCAACGAACGTTTCGACCGGCGGGAGCATGACCGGGCCTCCCAGGAGACGTCACCGTGAATGTTCTTCTCGATGCTGCGGGAATCACCAAGTCGTTTTCGGGCATCTGTGCCCTCGACGATGTCACCCTCCGGGTCGCCGAAGGCGAGCGGGTCGGTCTCATCGGGCCCAACGGCGCCGGCAAGACGACGTTGTTCAACTGCATACTGGGCAGCCTTCGCCCCGACGCCGGTTCGG
>JAZADL010000196.1:0-8665 GCA_036123635.1 Actinomycetota bacterium | reverse complement strand
GTCACCGGTGTCAGCGTGCTGTACCACCTGGCCAAGATGGGCATGAGCAACTGCATGCTGGTCGAACGGGCCGAACTCACCGCTGGATCCACCTGGCACGCCGCTGGGGTCGTCCACACGGTCAACTCCGATCCCAACATCGCCTCCCTTCAGTCCTACACCCTGGCCCTGTACGCCGAAATCGAGGCGCTGTCCGGCGTCTCCTGCGGCACGCGCTGGCCGGGAGGCCTCTACCTGGCCTCCACACCTGAGCGCCTCGACTACCTGCGCCTGGAGCGGGCCAAGGCCCGATACATGGGCATGGATGCCGACTTCATCTCCATGGACGAGGTGAAGCGCCTCAACCCGCTGATTAACACCGACGAGTACCTGGGCGCCCTGTTCGAACCGGCGGACGGGAGCGTCGACCCGTCGGGCGTGACCAACGCCTACGCCCGGTCAGCCATCCACCACGGTGCCGAGATCATCCGGAACAACCCGGTCCATGACCTGACGCAGAGACCCGACGGCTCATGGGACGTCCACACCGAGAAGGGGCTCATCAACGCCGAGGTAGTCGTGAACGCCGGTGGCCTGTGGGCTCGAGAACTGGGCCGATTAGTCGGCGTCGAACTGCCCCTACTGCCCATGGAGCATCAGTACGTGATCACCGAAGAGTTGCAAGAAATCGTCGACCACGACGACGAGCTGGCGGTGACCATCGACTACGAGGGTGGCGTCTACACCCGACAAGAGGGCAACGGTCTGCTGGTGGGAACCTATGAAAACGCCGGAAAACCCTGGTCGGTCGACACCACACCCCTGGACTTCGGGATGCGCCTGCTGACTCCCGATCTGGAGCGGTTCGCCGACCGAATCGAAATCGCTCAGCAGCGAATGCCCGCCCTCGCCTCCTCCGGCATCGCCCGGGTCGTTAATGGCCCATTCACCTTCGCCCCGGACGGCAATCCTCTCATTGGCCCAGTCCCCGGTATCGACAACTACTGGGTGGCCTGCGCGGTGATGGCCGGGCTCTGCCAGGCCGGCGGCGTCGGCCTGTGCCTGGCCCAGTGGATCATTGACGGCGAGCCAGAGATGGACGTGTACGCCATGGACGTCGGCCGGTTCGGAGGCTTCGCCACCAGGGACTACACATTCCTGAAGTCCCAGGAGAACTACCGGCGACGCTTCATGCTCACCTACCCCAACGAGGAGCTGCCCGCGGCCCGGGAATGGCGGACTACGCCGTCGTACAACGCCCTGGACGCCCAGGGAGCGGTATGGGGTGCATCCTTCGGTTTGGAACATGCCCTCTGGTTTTCCCCGGAGGGCCCCGGACAGATCGAGATCCCCACCTTTCGCCGGTCCAACGCATTCGAACCAGTCGCTGAGGAGTGCCAAGCCGTGCGTACCGGTGTCGGCCTCCTGGAGATCGCCAACTTCGCCAAGTACGAGATCTCGGGTCCCGGGGCTGCTCGCTTCCTCGACGGCATCGTGGCCAACCACCTACCGAAGGTCGGGCGCCTGACTCTCACCCCGATCCTGACCCAAAAAGGTCGGCTGGCCGCCGACCTGACGGTGGGTCGCCTAGCCGAAGACCGGTTCGTGCTGTTCGGCTCGGGTGCCATGCCGGCCATCACCATGCGCCTGTTCCTGCATCACCTCCCCGACGAGGGGGTGACGGTCGTCGACCGGAGCGAGGACCTGCTGGGCTGGTCCCTCTCCGGTCCGGACTCTCGAGACCTCTTGGGTCGGCTGACCGACGAGGACGTCTCCAACCACGGCCTGCGGTTCCGGGACCTACGGGAAATGACGGTTGGTGGGGTGCCCGTAGTGCTGGCCCGCCTGTCGTTTACCGGGGAGTTGGGCTACGAGCTCTACTGCACCGGAGAACACCAGGAGACCTTGCGGCAGGCCATCGTGGCAGCCAGTGGATCCGGAGGGGAGGGCCGCAAGTTGGACGTCACCCCGTTCGGAAGCCGAGCCTTCATGTCCCTACGCCTAGAGAAAGGTTTTGGTGTGTGGAACCTGGAGTACCGGCCTGACTTCACCCCGGCCGAGGCCGGCATGTCGCGGTTCGTGAAGGTGGATAAGCCGACCGACTTCATCGGCCGGGAGGCGGCCAGAGATGAGTTGGAACGGGGCCCGTCCCGCCGCCTGGTCACCCTGGTCATCAACGCCGATGACGCCGACGCCATCCACGACGAGCCGGTATTCCACTCCGGCGAGTGCGTGGGGTTCCTCACCTCCGGTGGCTTCGCCCACCACATCGGCTGCAGCGTCGGTCTGGGCTACATCCCCGCTCATCTCGCCGACGGGTCCGCCGGCCTTGACGGATTCGAAGTTGAGATCCTGGGACAAATGCGTCCAGCCCGCCTCCAGTTGGAACCCTTGTACGATCCCGCCGGTGAGCGGATGCGCGGCTGAGTCGATCAGTTGCCATCCTTCGGGAGTCCCTGTGGACGCCGACAATCCGAGTAACGAGACGTTCAGCCTGTGCGCCCGCGGTGCACAGCCAGAGTGATCCGAGGAAGCATCATGAGTGACAACGAACGCTACGACGCCATCATTATCGGCGCCGGCGTGATCGGCGGTGCCACCGCCTTCGAGTTGGCCAAGAAGGGCTGGAGAACTCTCAACGTCGACAAACTTCCAGCATCCGGCTATGGGTCAACGAGTAATTCGTGCGCCATCGTGCGTGCCCACTACTCAACATTTGACGGCGTGGCTATGGCCTACGAAGGCTTCTCCTATTGGAAGGACTGGTCGAACTACCTGGACAGTGAGGACGAGCGCGGCCACGCCCTTTACATGCAGTGCGGAACCGTCCTGTTCATGCTCGAGGGCGGACACCACGAAAAGGTCCTGCCGCTGTTCGACGAGGTGGGCGTGCCTTACGAGGTGCTGGACAACGACCAGCTCCGGGAGCGCTACCCGTTCTACGAGCACGGAACCCACGGCGAACCCTGCCGTCCCGAAGACGATCGCTTCTGGACCGAGCCGGAGGGAGAGTTGATCGGCGCCCTCTACACCCCGGACTCGGGCTATGTCAGCGACCCACAGCTGGCCACCCACAACCTCCAGCGGGCCACCGAGGCCAAGGGTGGCGAGTTCCGCTTCAATACTGAGGTGGTCGAAGTCCGGCAGGCCGATAACCGGGTGACCGGGATCACGCTGGCCGACGGTACCGAGGTCGACGCTCCGGTGGTGGTCAACGTGGCCGGACCGCACTCATTCGTCATCAACAAGATGGCCGGCGTGTACGACTCTATGAACATCAAGACCAAGGCCCTGCGCCATGAAGTGCACCACGTCCCGTCGCCGACCAACCTGGACTTTGAAAAGAACGGCCTTCACTCATCGGACTCCGACCTGGCCATCTACGTCCGGCCCGAGTCGGGCAACAACATTCTGATCGGCTCCGAAGACCCAGCATGTGACCCGCAGGTCTGGGTGGACGACCCCGACGTCTTCGACGACGTGGTGACCGACGAGCAGTGGAACGCCCAGGTGCTGCGCCTGGCCCGCCGTATGCCCGACCTCGGCGTACCGTCCGAGAAGAAGGGCATCGTCGACCTCTACGACGTGTCCGACGACTGGATCCCCATCTACGACCGGACCGACCTGGCCGGTTTCTACGTAGCCATCGGGTCGAGCGGTAATCAGTTCAAGAATGCCCCGGTGGCCGGCTACTGCATGGCCGAGCTGATCGAGGCTGTCGAGGGGGGCCACGACCACGACGCTGACCCCGTGATGGTCACCGGCGTCTACACGGGCCTCGAGATGGACATGGGCTTCTACCGGCGCAACCGGGAGATCAACCCCAACAGTTCGTTCTCGGTCAACGGCTAACCGACGTCTCGAGTCTTACCTGGAACCCGTTCGGGGGGATGTCGATCCGTTAGGAACACGGTGAGCGCACCCAAGAAATACCTCGTCGGTCAGGCTCGATCCGTGGGATCCACCACTCGGAAGATGCGCCTTAACTCGTCGCGGGTGTAATCGGCACTGAGTGACTCTTCGTCTCCAGGCTCCTCAGCAAGGACCCGTGGTTCGGCGTCGTACTCGAGGCGCAAGGCACGGCTGAGTGCACCGTGCATTGCGTAGGTGCCGACTATGTAGGCCAACTCCAGGATCTCCTCGTCAGACAAGTGGTCCCTAAGGGCGTCGAACACGCCATCGGGGACACGACCGTGTTGGATGGACAGGGCGTCGGTGAAAGCCAGGACGGCCCGCTCGGCGTCGTCGAAGCAATCGGCTGTCTCCCAAGACTCGATGGCAGCGATCTTCTCGTCGGGGATGCCGACGGTGCGACAGGACTTGCAGTGCTGGGAGTAGACGAACCTGCTACCCACACACCAGCCAACCCGGGTTTGGCCCAATTCCCGGAGTTTCGGGTCAAGGAGGCGCCGAGAGCTCCGGTATAGGGCAAATCCCGCCACAGCATGGTCGAACACGTCGGGAACCAGGGCAAAGGTGGTCCACCAGTCACCCGGAGTACCCGTCGGAGTGCCTGGCTCGTCGACCGGGTCCCGGTCGCCGAAAAGCAACTGGAAGATCGGCTCGGCTCCCGGATGGAGATCAGCTCTTCGGACCTGGCGCAACCGTGCCATAGCCGGATGGTAGGGCTAGCCCTTAGACCAGTCCTCAGCCGGGCGGCCGCCGACCCAGACCGGATTCCTGCAACCCAGGGTGGGGTCAACTAATAGGGCTCTCCGGCAAAGGTGGCCCGTCATCAACCACCGCAGGTGAACCGACTAGCACTCGTGTCTTGAAGATCTTGTCGATGAGACGTTGGTTCTTGGCGTCCCACAACGGCCACAGAATGTCGATGAGTTGGAGGGCGCTACCGATTCCTTGAATCCCACCGACGATGCCTGGGATCAGCCAGCGACCCACGCCCTTGGCGCCACCAGGGACCAGACCGGAATCTCCGTCGACCAGGTGAATGCCAAGGCGCCGCTTGCCGGGTGTCAGGCCGGTAACACCCTGGCGGTAGCCAAATAGCCACCCGCCCCAAATCAGCCATCCAAGGCTCAGGACCCCTCCGATCACGATTAACAGGACTGCTGAACTGTCAAACGAAAAGCCCTCTGGCACGCCTGGGCGGCGTTCGTCCCAGGCCACGACGAAGCCGGCAAAGAAGACCGCCCCAGGTGCCAGGCCAACGGCGAGGAAAATCAGGATGTCGACGATGGCCGCCTTGCCCCTGGTCCACCACGTGGCGGCCACCAAGGCGGCGTTCTCAGACTCGTCCATGAGTGGAGGCTACGACGACAACCCGCCAACGCTGCCGGCCCTACGGTGTACGACACATGGCTACCGCCTGGACTACCACCCTGACCGACGGGCAAAAACACGCCTTCGCCGAAGACGGAGTGGTCCACGTGCCGAACGCCGTCGACGCCGACCTGCTGGCAGAGATCAAGGACCTCGCCGACCGACAGCTCGCCGACCCGGGCCCCTGGGTCACCGACACCGGCCCTGAACCGGCGGCCGGTCGGCTCTTCACCACCCGCTACCTGTGGCGCACCGAACCGGCCATGCAACGCTTCGTGTTCGAGTCCGGTACAGCCGAGTTGGCCGCGGCCCTAATGGGTTCCGCCACGGTTCGCTTCTACTTCGACCACCTACTGGTAAAAGAGCCGGGTACCGAATCACCCACCCCGTGGCATCAGGACATCCCCTACTGGCCGTTCCTGGGCCAACAAATCTGTTCCGTATGGGTGGCGTGCACTGGGGCCAGCGTGCCCGAGAGTTCGCTGGAATTCGTACGCGGCTCACACCACTGGAACCGGTACTTCGCACCCGAGCCGTTCACCGGAGAATCAGCGTGGACGGCCGACTTCGTGGGCGAACGTTGTCCTGACATCGAGGCGGACCGTCACGCCTGGGACATCGTGGGCTTCGACGTGGAGCCGGGCGACGCCCTGGTGTTTTCGTCGTGGATCGTCCACGGTTCGCCGGGTAACTCCGGCACAAAGCGACGGACCGCCCTGTCCACCCGCTGGCTAGGGGACGACGCCGTCTGGGCACCACACCCCGGCTGTGATCCGAGTGTCACCCAGGACGACACCACAGCCATCCCCGGCGAGTACCCGGCCGACGACAACCGCTTCCCCCTGGCCTGGTCGGCCTGACCACGGAACCAGGCGAGTTAGCGGTCGGCGCGCCGCACAAGGACCAGTGCGGCCAAAGCCAACGCGGCGGCCACCAGATACGGGGCTTCCACTCCCACCCGATCGAACAGCAGGCCAGCCAGCAGCGGTCCCAGGATTCGTCCTGACGCCCCCGCTCCCTGCTGCAATCCGAGAGCCGCCCCTCGACCCTCGATGGGAACCGTCTCCACCGTGGCGTTGGACAACGTCGGCCCGAACACCCCCTGGCCCGTGACCAGCAGCACCAAGGCCACCGCCAGGCCGAACCAGCCTCCCCCGGCTGCCAGCACGACCATGCCTGCGGCCACCAGAACCAGGGAGGTACGCAGAGTCGGCCTGGTCCCCAGGCGTGCGTTGGCCGGACCCACGATCCGGGCCTGCACGAACACCATCATCAGACCGATAGAGGCGAACAGCCCGTAGACCGTGGGATCCCCGACCTCCGGGAAGCGCCGCTCCACCAGCAGGGCGAACGTGGCCTCGAACCCGGCAAAACCCACCATGGCCACCATGGCCAGGCCGGCCAGGCGCCGCACGGCCGGTCCCGCCAAGCCCCAAGAGGCCAGCCCCCCAGTCCGGGGCTCCGGAGCGCCGGTCGGAGCCGCGCGCCCAGCTGGCAGGCGTACCAGAGCCACCAGGGCGTTGCCGGCAGCTAGAGCGGCGGCCACGAAAAACGGGAGCTCCCGACTACCCAGGGCAGCGATCGATCCGATCAGCGGACCGGCTACGAAGCCCACCCCAAAAGCGGCGGCCAGCAGGCCCAGAAGTCGAGGCCGGTCCTCTGGCTCGGCCAGGTCGGCCACCGCAGCCTGGCCCACGGCGTACGACGACCCAGACGCCCCGTCCAAGACCCGACCCAAAAACAGCACCCACAAGGCGCCGGCCAGACCAGTAACCAGGCTGCCCAGCGAAGAACCGACCAGCGCAGCGACCAGCACTGGCTTACGCCCCACCCGGTCCGAAAGGCGCCCCCACAGCGGGGCGGCCACCATCTGGGCAGCTGAGAAAACAGCGAGCACCGCGGCGGCCACGGCCGGAGAGGCCCCAAACTCCTCGGCGTACAAGGGAAGGACAGGCAGCATGATCCCGAACCCCACCATGTCTAGGGCCACCGTGAGCCACACCACACCGAAGCCCGGAGGGCGGGCGCGCCGACGATCCTCGGAGCCTCGTGCGTGGCGGGTCACGGCGGCGCAGACTAGCGGGGTGCCGGAAGCCCGCCGGTAGTCTCGGACAGTCATGGACCACCCCGACGCAGCGGCCGCTGCGCCCGTTCCCGCCATCCCCGAGCGGCCCGGCCTCGAGGACATCGAGGAGCGCTGGGACGCCGTCTGGGAAGAGCGGGGCACCTACCGCTTCGACCGGACCAGAGAACGCTCCGAGGTGTTCTCCATCGACACCCCGCCCCCCACGGTCTCTGGTTCTTTGCATGTCGGGCACGTGTTCTCCTACACCCACACCGACACCATCGCCCGCTACCAGCGCATGGCCGGGCGCGAGGTCTTCTACCCCATGGGGTGGGACGACAATGGCCTACCCACCGAGCGGCGGGTCCAGAACTACTTCGGGGTGCGTTGCGAGCCGTCGCTGCCCTACGACCCAGACTTCGCCGCCCCCGATGACGCCGGAGACCCGACGGCCATCAAGAAGCGAGGCGAGATCGACATCAGCCGCCGCAACTTCATCGACCTCTGCCATGTGCTCACCGCTGAGGACGAGCGGGCCTTTGAGACCCTTTTCCGGCGTCTCGGTCTGTCCGTGGACTGGACCCAGCATTACGCCACCATCGACGAGCGCTGCCAGCGGGCCTCCCAGCGGGCCTTCCTCCGGAATCTGGCCCGCAGCGAGGCCTACCAGATCGAGGCCCCATCCCTGTGGGACGTGACCCACCGGACCGCCGTCGCCCAGGCCGAGCTGGAGGACCGGGAACGCCCCGGCGCCTACCACACGTTGGCCTTCCATCGTTCCGACGGCGACGACGTCCTCATCGCCACCACCCGGCCCGAACTGGTAGCCGCCTGCGTGGCCCTGGTGGCCCATCCGGATGACGAGCGCTACCAGCCCCTATTTGGCTCCACGGTGACCACCCCGGCCTTCGGTGTGGAGGTCCCCGTCCGAGCCCACGAGCTGGCCGACCCGGAAAAGGGCACCGGCATCGCCATGATCTGTACGTTCGGCGATACCACCGACGTGACCTGGTGGCGCGAGTTGGGTCTGGACGTGAGAGCCATCATCAACCGGGCCGGGCGGATCAACCCGGAACCGCCACCTGGGGTGGACTCCGAGGCCGGTCTGGCTGCCTACGCCCGCCTGGCTGGCAAGACGGTCTTCTCTGCTCAGGCCGAGATGGTGGAGATCCTCCGGGAGACCCGCGAGCTGGTCGGCGAGCCTGAGGCCATCACCCATCCGGTGAAGTTCTTCGAGAAGGGCGACAAGCCGTTGGAGATCGTCACCAGCCGCCAGTGGTATATCCGCAACGGAGGCCGGGACGCCGACCTCCGAGCCGCCCTCATCGCCCGGGGTGACCA
>JAZADL010000195.1:0-7137 GCA_036123635.1 Actinomycetota bacterium | reverse complement strand
CCACCGGAGCCCTGGCGCTGGACCTGGCGTTAGGCATCGGTGGCATCCCACGGGGGAGGGTCGTTGAGATCTTCGGGCCGGAGGGCTCGGGCAAGACCACCCTGGCCACCCACGTTGTCGCCGAGGCCCAGCGCAACGGCGGCATCTGCGCATACATCGACGCCGAGCACGCAATGGATCCGACCTACGCCCGGGCCATCGGCGTCGATGTAGACGAACTCCTAATCTCCCAGCCCGACACCGGAGAGCAGGCCCTCGAGATCGCCGACATGCTCGTACGCTCCGGAGCTCTCGACGTGGTAGTAGTCGACTCCGTAGCTGCCCTCACCCCACGCGCCGAGATCGAGGGCGAGATGGGCGACGCACACGTGGGCCTGCAGGCCCGCCTCATGTCCCAGGCGCTACGCAAGCTCACCTCGAACCTGAACAAGTCCCAGACGATCCTCATCTTCATCAACCAACTGCGGGAAAAGATCGGCGTTATGTTCGGATCGCCGGAAACCACGCCCGGTGGTCGAGCCCTGAAGTTCTACTCGTCGGTCCGCCTGGACATCCGCCGGATCGAGGCCATCAAGGATGGCCTCGAGGTGGTGGGGAACCGCACCCGGGTCAAGGTCGTCAAGAACAAGTGCGCCCCGCCGTTCCGCCAGGCCGAGTTCGACATCATGTACGGGCGTGGCATCAGCCGGGAGGGTTCCGTGGTGGACCTCGGGGTGGACCTGGGCGTCGTCAAGAAGTCAGGGGCTTGGTACACGTACGAAGGCGAACAGCTCGGCCAGGGCAGGGAGAACGCCAAGAAGTTCTTGCTCGAGAATCCCGAGGTCATGGTCGAGATCACCGACCGGGTTTGGCGGGAAGTCCAGCCTGTCGAGGAGCCGGAGACCGAGCCGGAGGCTCCAACCGAGGTCCAAGCGGTGGCCGACGAGTTCACCGAGGCCGACGACCTTCCCATCTCCCTGGAGGACTGACGGGAGTCCCTCCTTCCGCCCCTCCGGGGTTCAGTGCTCGGCCCCGGCCTGCCCCGACGGGGGCGCCGGGGCCGTAGCCTTTGAACCGTGGAGAGGACCTACGCGGTGCGCACCTACGGGTGCCAGATGAACGAGCACGACAGCGAGCGCATCGCCGGCCTGCTCGAAGCTGACGGCCTAGTTCCGGCGTCTACCGAGGACGAGGCCGACGTGATCGTCCTAAACACATGCTGTATCCGAGAGAATGCCGACAACAAGCTCTACGGCGCCCTGGGCCACCTGAAGGCGCTCAAGGACGCCCGTCCAGACGTCCAGTTGGCGGTGGGGGGCTGCTTGGCCCAGAAGGACCGCGACCTGATTCAGCGGCGCGCCGGCCACGTCGATGTCGTATTCGGTACCCACAACGTGCACCGGGCCGCTGAACTGCTGGCTGAGGCCCGGGCTAATGGGCCGGTCTTGGAGATCCTGGAGGAGACGGCTCGAGACGATGCCGAGGCCTTCCCTTCAGCGCTTCCTACCCAGCGTGACGCTGACCATAAGGCCTGGGTGACCATCCAGATTGGGTGTGACAACTCCTGCGCCTTTTGCATCGTGCCGTCGGTCAGGGGGCCGGAAATCAGCCGGCCGTTCGGGGAACTCCTCGGCGAGGTCGGGGATCTTGCCGAGGACGGGGTGACGGAGGTGACCCTGTTGGGACAGAACGTCAACTCCTACGGACGGGATCTGACCGTGCGCCTCCGGTCGGTGGATGCTGGACCCGCTGACCGGTTCGAGGCCGGTCGACGCTGGTCCGAGGATTCCTCCCGACGCGCCCGACCGCTGTTTGCCGATCTCCTAGTTGCCGTGGGCGAGGTCGACGGCATCCGTCGGCTCCGGTTCACCAGCCCACATCCCAAGGACCTCCGCCCGGAGACCATTGTGGCCATGTCGGAGACGGAGGCTGTGTGTGAGCATTTGCACCTTCCCCTCCAGTCGGGGAGCGACCGCATCCTGGCCGCCATGCATCGCGGCTACACCGCCGATCGGTATATGGAGCGCCTGGCGGCTGCACGGGCCGGTATCGAAGACCTTGCCGTTACCACCGACATCATCGTGGGGTTCCCCGGGGAGACCGAAGTTGACTTTGAAGCCACCCTGGAACTGGTTGCAGCGGCCGGTTACGACTCGGCGTACTGCTTCGTCTTCTCTCCCCGAGAAGGGACGGAGGCGGCGACCATGGTCGGGGACTTCGTCGACCACGACGTCTGCGTAGACCGTTTCGAACGTCTGCAACAGGTCCTGAAGCGGTCGGCACTGCTCACCCACCGGGCCCGTATCGGGCGGGTCGAGGAGGTGGTTATCGAGGGTCCAGCCAAGCGGGAACCCAACCAGGTCACCGGGCGGACTCGCCAGAACAAGCTGGTGCACCTGACTGCGGCCGACGGCCTGCGTCCCGGGGCGTACGCCGACGTCCGGATCGTCGACGCCACCACCCACTACCTCCATGCCGATCTGGTGGAGATCACGGCCCCGCCCCAGCACCGACGCCGGATCCCCGTAGCGTCGGCCTGAGGACGGTGGCCCCCAACGGGCACCTGGTGGTCATCGGGGCCACGGCTTCGGGAAAATCGGCCCTGGCCCTCGAGGTGGCACGGCAGCGCCCCGGCGTGGAGTTGATCTCAATGGACTCCATGGCCCTCTACCGGGGAATGGACATCGGGACAGCGTCGCCCACGTTGGCCGAACGCAACGAGGTTCCACACCACCTGCTGGATCTAGTCGATCCCACTGAGGAGTTCACGGTTTCGGAATTCCAAAAGGCGGCTTCCGGAGCGCTAAACGACATCACGGACCGGGGACAGAGGGCCGTGATGGTGGGAGGAACTGGCCTACACGTCCGAGCTGTGGTGGACGACCTGGAGATCCCCGGTCGCTACGACCAGGTTCGGGCTGACCTGGAGTCCGACGACGACACCGTGGGCCTCCACGCCCGGCTGCTCGACTTGGATCCGGTAGCGGCTCAGCGGATGGAGCCAACCAACCGGCGGCGGGTCCTGCGGGCCCTCGAGGTGACTCTCGGATCCGGGCGTCCCTTCTCATCATTCGGACCGGGGCTGGAGGCCTACCCGCCCACCCCGTTCGCCCAGGTCGGTCTCCGGGTGGACCGCGACGTGCTGGACCGCCGTATCGCCGAACGGTACGAACGCCAGATGGACGAGGGGTTCCTCGACGAGGTCCGTGCCCTAGCCGCCCATCCGGGAGGCCCCTCCCGGTCGGCGGCCCAGGCTCTCGGCTACCGGGAACTCCTAGCTCACCTCCGGGGCGAGTGCACCCTGGACGAAGCTGTGGGCGATGCCGTAGTAGCTACCCGCCGGTTTGCCCGCCGCCAGGAGCGATGGTTCCGCCGGGACCCCCGAATCCAGTGGTTCGACGTAGCTGAGGAGCCGCTGGCCGTTCTGGAAAGTGTGCTCGAGGCCTTCGACCGGTGCGGAACTGAGCAGTGACGGACCGGGTCGCTGGGGAACGGACCGTGTCGGCCGGTCAGTCGTGGGCGAGACTGGTCCTGTGCACCTGACCCGCCACCATGGCCTTGGCAACGACTTCCTGATCACCTTTGCCGACGAGGTGCCCGACGGCGCCTCGGAATTGGCCCGCCGGCTTTGCCACCGGACAGACGGCATCGGCGCTGACGGCTTGGTCTTCGGTACCCCGGACGACGTTCACGACTGTTCCTTTACCCTGTTCAATAGCGACGGCAGTCGGGCCGAGTTGAGCGGCAACGGCCTCCGGTGCTTCGGCCAGGCCTTGCTCCGCGAGTCGGTCACTAACGGTATTGACCTGGTGGTGGGAACGGCGGCCGGGCCCCGGCGCGTCGTGGTTGACGGTTCCCCGGCCGACGAGGAGGTCCTAGCCACGGTCGAGATGGGCTTGGCCGGGCCGGGTCCATCGTTTGATGGTCTGGAGGTCGACCTGGGTGGCCAAGAGGTACGGAGGATGGAGAGCGCCGATGTGGGTAACCCCCACTTGGTGGTCCTGGTCGACGATCCGGACACCGTGGACCTGGGCCGAGTGGGCCCGGTCGTCGAGGCGGCCTTCGCCCCGGTGGGCTGCAACGTAAACTTGGTCTCCGTTCAGGATCGGTCGGAGGTCCGCCTACGGACCTGGGAGCGAGGGGCCGGCCTTACCGAGGCGTGCGGTACCGGAGCCTGCGCGTCGGCCCACGTGCTCCGATCGTGGGGCCTGATCGACGAGGTGGTGGCCGTCCACATGCCGGGTGGTCGGGTGACGGTGACCGTGGCCGACCCAATCCTCCTGACTGGTCCGGCCGTCCATGTCGACGATCACGACGTCGACCCAGTGGCCACCCCTGATGGTTGATCCCACCGACGACCTCGACCCGTTCCCCAACGGGGCGGTTGACCCGGACGACGGAGAGACCCATCGGGGTGCGTTTGGGGAGTTCGGCGGCGAAGCCACGGGCCTCATCGACCGGGCCTTTCGGGAGCGGATTGTCTTGGCCGGTGTCACCCTTAAGCGGGCCGATCCTGAGGCCACCGACGCTTCCATGGACGAGCTGGCTCGTCTGGTGGACACTGCCGGGGCCGACCCGGTGGCCCGTGTGCTCCAGCGGCGTGAGGCTCCCGACCGGGCCACCTACGTTGGTCGGGGCAAAGCCCAGGAGATCCTGACGGTGTCAGAGGCCGTGGACGCCGACACCGTGGTTTTTGACAACGACCTCACCCCGGCACAGCAGGGAAACCTCGAGGCGATCTTGAAGCGAACGGCGTTGGATCGCACGGCGGTGATCCTCGACATCTTCGCCCAGAACGCCAGTAGCCCGGAGGGCAAGGCCCAGGTCGAGCTGGCTCAACTTCGGTACCGGCTCCCCCGGCTCCGCCACTCGGGGCGCATTTTCAGCCAGCAGGCCGGCGGCATCGGGACCCGGGGACCCGGGGAGACGCAGTTGGAGGTGGATCGTCGTCGACTCATGCGCCGAGTCACCCGCCTGGAGTCCGACCTCGGACGTATCCGCAAGAACCGGTCGACCCAGTCCAAGGCCCGTCACCGGACTAGTAACCGGGCGGTTGCCATCGTTGGCTACACCAATGCCGGGAAGTCCACGCTCCTGAACTGCCTGACCGATGCCGGGGTCCTGGTCGAGGACCGGCTGTTCGCCACGCTCGACGCCACGACGAGGCGTCTCCAGCTCCCCGGCGGCGAGGCGGTGTTCCTCAGTGACACTGTCGGCTTCATACGCAAGTTGCCTCACCAGCTGGTTGAGGCCTTCAAGTCGACGCTCGACGTGGTGGTCGACGCCGACCTCCTGGTCCACGTTGTAGACGCCTCGGATCCTGACCCCGAGGGTTGCATTGCCGCTGTCCGCTCCGTGCTGGACGAGATCGGTGCTGCTCGGGTACCCGAGATGTACGCCTTCAATAAGGCGGACCTGGCTCCCGAGTCGGCCTCCCGTCTCGTGGACCGGGAACCGGGGTCGGTGGCCGTTTCGGCAGCCACCGGCGACGGCCTTGACGACCTGCTGGCTGCCGTGGGTCGCCAGCTCCGACGCCACACTGTCGTGGCTGAACTCTCGGTGCCCTACGACCGGGGCGACGTCTTGGCCATGGCTCACCGGGAGGGCGAGGTGCTTGACGTCGAGGAGGAGGCCGAAGGTTGGACCATCCGGGTCCGAGTCGACGATGGCTCAGCGGGCCGCCTGGCCGGGTACCGGACCAACACGGGGAACGACGGGGAGGCTGGTCGGTGACGGGTGTAGTGGATCCGGACGGGTTTGTCCCACCGCCCTACCCGTTTGACGTGCCACCCGAGGTGCGAGAGATGGCGGCTGCTCTGCCCGGCGGGGCGATCGACCTGTCCCGCGGCGTACCGTGCGACCCGGTCCCTACGGTGGTGGCCTCTGCCCTAGCTGAACCGGGACCCGCTCGACCGTACCCGCCCTCGGTCGGGACGCCAGAGCTCCTAGATGCCGTAGTCGACTGGTGCAGCCGAAGGATCGACGTGACCCTCGAGGCTGAACAAGTCGGGGCCTGTGTAGGGACCAAGGAACTGGTCAGCGGACTACCTCACCTACTGAGGCTCCGTAACCCTGAGCGGGACACGGTCCTTCATCCGGCCGTGGCCTATCCCACCTACGCCATGGGAGCAGTTCTTGCCGGCTGTCGGGCCGTGCCGGTACCGCTGGACGCCGAGTGGCGGATCGACCTCTCGGCCGTCGACGAGGCTGACGCGGCCCGGGCCCTGTGCCTGTGGGTCAATACCCCAGGTAACCCGGCGGGCGGGCTGGATGACCTAGGGGAGGCCGCCCGGTGGGGGAGAGAGCGAGGCGTTCCGGTGCTGTCCGATGAGTGCTATGTGGAGTTCACCTGGAGCGGCCCTCCCCGGTCGATTCTGCAACACGGTGTCGAAGGGGTGCTGGCTGTGCACTCGCTGTCCAAGCGGTCGAACCTGGCTGGCCTGAGGGTCGGCTTCTATGCCGGTGACCCCGACCTGGCCTGGTACCTCCGCGAGACCCGCCGCCATCAGGGTTTCCTGATTCCGGGTCCGGCCCAGGCGGCGGGGGCGGCAGCGCTGCGGGACCAGGATCACGTGGAAGTCCAGGCCGCCCGCTACCGGCGACGCCTGGAGGTGCTCGTCGAGGTCCTCGGAGCCGTGGGGGTCGAGGCCGGGATGCCGGAGGGCGGCTTCTACCTCTGGGCGGAGGCGCCGGGAGGCGACCACATAGCCCTTGTCCGGCAGTTGGCCTCAGAGCTCGGGGTATTAGTTAGCCCGGGCACCGTCTTCGGCCCGGACGGCGCTGGTCGGGTTCGGGTGGCTGCCGTGGTCACCGACGACGACCTGGAGGTGGTGCGCCGTCGGGCGGACTCCCTCGGCGGCTAACCGTCCTGTGCGCACCGGAACCGGTCCCGATTGACGCGGGGCCTGGCAGTAGCCTCAGCACTATGTCCGACCTCCAGACACAGATCGAAGAGCTGTGGGCCGGGAGCGCTGACCTGTCGGTCGATGACGCCGGGGCCAACGCGGCCATCCACGCCGCCATCGACCTGCTGGACACCGGGCAGGCTCGGGTGGCAGAGCCCGACGGTTCCGGGGGGGTGGTGGTCCACGAGTGGCTGAAGCTGGCCATCCTCCTGTTGTTCCGCCAGTCCCAGATGACCACCATCGAGATGGGCCC
>JAZADL010000194.1:0-8079 GCA_036123635.1 Actinomycetota bacterium | reverse complement strand
TAGCCCTTGTGGCGGGCGGCCTCGACGCCGGAGACCCGGCGTTGCTAGCCGTGGCACGCACCCTGGTTGGGGCGCTGTTTCTGGGAGCGGTCACCGACGCCATGCTGCTGGGCCACTGGTACCTCGTGCAGCCCGGACTGGCCCGGGGACCATTGCTGGAACTGGTTCGGTGGACGGGTGTGGTGTGGCCGTTCGAGTTGGCTGTCCTGCTATGGCCGACCGGCATGGGCTCAGTACTGAATGGCACCATTGACGACGGCTACAACGGCCTTCTGGGCTGGTTCTGGGCGGCGTGCGCTGTGACCTCCATCGCACTGGTGGCCCTGACCCGGGCGGCTCTCCGGGAACGCCAGTATTCGGCCGTCATGGCGGCTACCGGCCTTCTCTATCTGGCCATCCTCACTGCCTTTGGCATGGACCTGGTGGCCCGGGCCACGCTGGCCTGAGGCCCGGCCGCCCGGCAGGGGATGATGTAACGCCCCAAACCGGCAAACAGTGAGGTTGGTCTCTAATTGATCGTATGGTTACTTTCGCGACTACCACCCCCTGGACTGGAAGGCAGTGAACATGAGAAAGCAGGTACCGGTTCAGGACGGTCTCTTCTCTGGTTCGGCAGAGACCGTTCGACTTATCGGTGGGCGGTGCATTGACTGCCAGAACCACGTCTTTCCGTATCAGTCCGGGTGTCCCAAGTGCAGCGGAACCGAGGTAGCGAAGGTCGAGTTGGGTACCGAGGGTGAACTTTGGACATGGACCATCCAGGGGTACCCGCCAAAGGCTCCGCCCTATGTCGGCGATGTCGAAGAGCACGACTTTGAACCATTTGGCGTTGGTTATGTGGAACTGCCCGATGAACTCCGTGTCGAGGCCCGCTTGACCGAAAATGACCCGTCACGTCTCCGGATCGGAATGCCGATGAAACTGGTGTTGGTTCCCTTGACGATCAACGACTTGGACGAAGAGGTCGTGACATTCGCTTTTGCTCCGAAGGATGCCGGCAATGAGTGAAGTAGCGATTGTCGGTATTGGGATGCATGAGTTCGGCCGTCATGAGGGGCTTTCGGGCATGGACCAAGGTGTGGTTGCCGTCCGAAGAGCTTTGGTCGACTCAGGTCTCACCTGGCAGGACATGCAGTTCGCCTTTGGTGGAAGTAAGTCAGCAGGTGCCGCCGACCTCATGGTTTCAAAGTTGGGGTTGACTGGCCTGCAGTTCATCAACGTTTCGAACGGTTGCGCGACCGGGGGTTCAGCACTGTTCGCAGCCTGGAACGCCATCGAATCAGGGATGTTCGACCTGGGTATTGCGATCGGCTTCGATAAACATGAACGGGGCGCTTTCCGCCCGAGCACTGGAGAAATCGGAGAATGGTATGGGCGATCCGGCCTTGCCCTGACCACTCAGTTCTTCGCGATGAAGATCAACCGGTACATGCACGAGTTCGGTGTTACCCATTCGGCCCTAGCCCAAGTAGCCGAGAAGGCCTACAGAAACGGAGCGATGAACCCTATGGCCTGGCGTCGCGAGCCGTTGTCTGCAGACCAAATCAAGGGCTCGAAAATGCTTTCCTATCCGTTGACCCAGTACATGTTCTGCTCGCCTGGCGAGGGTGGCGTGGCCATTGTCCTTGCCAGCGCCAAGCGGGCTCGGAAGATGGCGGCTCGGCCCGTTTTCCTCAGGGCAGCTGCCGTCCGTTCCCGACGTTTCGGTTCTTTTGAGGTAACGGCTCCCCATCTTGCCATTGAGCGTTCTGATGGCCCGACCGTCGACGCGTCGCGCACTGCGTTCGAAATGGCGGGGATCGGTCCGGAAGATGTGGATCTAGCCCAACTGCAGGACACGGAGTCGGGCGCAGAGGTCATGCACATGGCAGAGAACGGCTTATGCCAACACGGTGAGCAGGAACGGATCATCGCTCATGGAGAGACAGAGATCGATGGCCGGCTCCCGATCAATACCGACGGTGGTTGCCTTGCCAACGGTGAACCTATTGGAGCTTCTGGTCTCCGGCAGGTGTACGAGAACGTTCTGCAACTCCGAGGAGATGCAGGACCGCGGCAGGTGCCGCGAGACCCGCGAGTGGCCTATACGCACGTTTACGGAGCACCAGGCATTTCTGGGGTCACGATTCTCAGCAGGTGACTTGATGACAGAGAATCTGCGAAGTCATAACGCAATCTCTGACCTAGTTCACCGCTATGCCAATGCGGTAAACGATCGCGATTCGGAAGCCTGGTCTAGCACCTTTGCCCTAGAGGCCTCGTGGGACTTGGGGCCCGAAAGGGCAGTCAAAGGCCGAGCCGAGATCTTGAGTCTTTGGACCAAGGAGATGCAGCGATTCCGGAAGGTCGTCCAGATCGTCGACAGTGGCACGGTTGATCTTGACCGGTCCGGTCGTTCCGGTTCCGGTCGTTGGTACTTCAAAGAACACTTCGAGCGGAATGACGGCACTTCCGGTTTCATGGTCGCTCACTATGACGACGAATACCTAAAGGTCAATGGCCAATGGCTTTTCGCGGTTCGCTCTCTGGTCTTACACGATCGACAAACCTCTGGGGCCGAAGATGAAACTGGGCCGACTCCGATAGTTGACCCTCTCGGCCCTGAGGTCTCGACGGCGACTGGTCAGAACGACCGCTAGTCGTGCCGGACTTCATCGAAGAACTCGGCCTCGAACCGGGATCGATTGCAATCGTCGGCCCGGACTCCAGGCTGACATGGGCGGCAGTCGATCTCGTTCTCAACCGGTGCGCCAACGCACTTTTGCAGGCCGACTTAGGGGCATCTCGGCGGGTTGCCGTATTTGCGGAGAACTCCTGTGAAACAGCCATGGCCCATCTTGCTGGCTTGTTTGGTGGAGCGTCGACTGTTCCGGTGAACTTTCACCTCACGTCCTCAGAAGTTGCCTACATCCTCCGGGATTCGCGCACAGAGGTCGTCTTCGCGGGGCCGGAAACGGTTGAGCGGGCAGTCGAGGCGGCGCGGCTTGCTGAGGTATCGACCGTTGTCGCGTGGGGGGATTGTGAGACCTCAGGCGCTCTGTCTTGGGACGAGTGGCTTGAATCCGGCTCGGATTCTCCGCCCCCTGATGAAGTGCGTCCCCTGCCGAACATGTTGTACACCTCAGGTACAACCGGAGTCCCTAAAGGAACGGAGCTCCCTCCGACCATGTTCGCTGGGGGTTCGACAATTCGAGAACACCTTGAAAACGTGAGGGAGAACAGGTTCGCGAAACTCGGGACCCACCTCGTCCTCGGGCCGATGTATCACACAGGCCCGCTGAGTGGGATGCGCTCGCTGTTGGCCGGGGTGCCATCAATCGTGACAGGACGGTTTGACGCTGAGGAGACGCTGCGTGTCATCAGCGACAACCAGGTCGAATCGACGCTGATGGTACCGACGCATTTTGTTCGACTCATCGACCTCCCGTCCAAGATCCGAGAGCAATACGACGTGTCCTCGATTCGGCTTGTCGTCCACACGGGATCGAAGTGCCCGATTGAAGTGAAGCGAGCCATGATCGAGTGGTGGGGCCCGGTCTTCGTGGAGGCATACGGAGCGACAGAGGTAGGCACTACTTGCTCGATCACGAGCGAGGAGTGGCTTGAACACCCTGGTTCTGTTGGGCGGGCTGTCCCACCGTTTACTCCATTGGTCGTGGACGATCAGGGCGAAGAGGTCCCGTCAGGGACAGAGGGTCGGCTCTTCTTCCAAGACTCGACTGGCCGCGGAGTCGTGTATCCGGGCGATCCGGCGAAGTCTGCCGCAGCACACCTAAAGCCAGGGGTCTTCACTCTTGGTGAGCTTGGCCATATAGACAAAGACGGCTATGTCTACATCGGTGACCGCGTTTCGGACATGGTCGTCTCGGGTGGTGTCAACCTTTACCCGGCTGAGGCCGAGCAGGTACTCATTGGTCACCCAGACGTAGCGGATGTTGCCTGTATCGGCGTTCCGCACCGTGAGATGGGTGAGGAACTCAAGGCCCTTGTGGTCTTGTCGGATCCTGAAAAGCGGGTAGACGAGAGCGAGATTCTTGGGTACTGCTTGCAGCGGCTTTCACATCACAAATGTCCGCGTACGGTCACCTTGGTTGAGGATCTTGGTCGGACGACCATGGGAAAGATCGACAAACGAAAGCTTCGTTCACCGTGGTGGGACGAACCGGCAACGACCTCAGACTGAGGAGCGGGACGGTCCAGCGGGTGAGTCCCGGAACATCTCTTCCGCGTCGAATCCGATTCGCTGGTCGGGAGTGATTTCGATCACGACCCGACCAGGGCTGTCTAGGTGTTTAACGAACGCAGCCTGAGCCTCGTTGGTCTCCGGTCGGACTTTGGCAGCTAGGGCGGGGTAGAACCATCCGGTAGTTGCAGCATCATCCAACACTCTTGCGTTGCCCTTGTAGGTCACCGTCTGGCTGATTCCGATGTCGGTGCCTCGGCTGGAGATCGCCAAGGCGACTCTTGGCCTACGTTCCACCGCGGGTACCCGTTTCCGACGTCGAGTACAGGTAACCCAGAACCGTCCTTCGTGGAAGACGAAGTTCATGATTACCCCAACCGGTTCACCTGCGGTGGTTGTCCACATAAAGGTGCATTCGGTTTGCTTAGAGAGCAGTACGGCTTCCCGATCGTCGTCTAGGTGGAACTTCGACACGTCTTCGTAGCTGTCGACATAATCGGTTCCGCTTTCCGGTTCGGTCATTTCGTGCTCCTTGCCCATCCCCCGAAACAGTGGGGAACCCCTTGGCATCAAACTAATCAACTGGTTAGTTTGCAGAAATGTACATGAGATGTGAGGAACTTCCGGGGGCTTCTCGAGTTGGCTAGGGCCTTTCGCTTCGCCTGTCAGGCATACGCGCCGTCGTCGAAGGCCGAATGGCTAGACACCGCGCGGCGTGTCGAAGACTTGGGTTATTCCACTTTGCACGTCGCGGACCACTACTTCGGTCCTGGTCTTGCCCTGGAGGAAGCCAGACACCCGCTCCAGACGGTTGCTGCCATACCCGCAATGACTGCAGCAGCAGGGGTGACGGAATCGCTCCGAATCGGCTGTCGGGTCCTCTGTGTCGACTATCACCACCCCGTGGTACTGGCCAAGGAGCTCGCCACAATCGACCTGTTCTCAGATGGTCGTCTTGAGCCAGGTTTCGGAGCTGGTTGGGTTGGGTCGGAATACGAGGCACTCGGGATCCCGATGGAAGCGCCTGGCGTCCGGATTGAACGCCTAATCGAAACGGTGGAGTTCACCCGGGAGTTCTTCTCTGGTGCGGAACTTTCGTTTCATGGAGCACATGTGACTGCAAGAAACATGCGGGCCGTGCCCGCTTCGGTCCAGCCGGATGGTCCCCGCGTCATGGTGGGTGGTGGATCACCACGGGTGCTCAAGGCCGCTGGTCGTATTGCTGACATCGTGTCACTGAACTTCGACAACTCAAGTGGCCGGATCGGTTCTGACGGCGTGCGTTCGGGCAGCTCAGACCAGACGTCAAAGAAGATCGACTGGGTTAGAGAAGGAGCCGGAGAACGATTCGGGGACCTCGAGCTTGAGATAGGCGCCTACTTCACGTCGGTCACTCACAACGCACAATCAGACACAGAACTTGTAGCGCAGAGGGTTGGTGTGGCGAGTGAAGATCTGCGAGACCACCCCCACGTGCTTATCGGCTCTGTCGAAGAGATCGTGGAGCAGCTTGAGGGCCAGCGAGAGGTCACCGGCATCTCATACGTGACCGTTGGCGCAGCGGTTCTCGAAGACTTTGCGCCCATCGTCGAACGGTTGGCCGGCCGATGACTCTGGTGGCCGCAGGGCTATCGCCAAAGGTACAAAAGATGGAGGAGCTCAGATCATGACCGGTGCCCATCCAGACCTTGGTGACTTCGACATCTTGGACCCGGAGGTCCAGCAGTGTCCCCACCTGTACTACGCGGCCATGCGCGAGTCGTGTCCCGTATTTCTCGCCGAAGCAGCAGGAACCGAGTTTTATCTGATCAGCAGACATGAGGATGTCATGCGGGTCCTGATGGACCCTGGGACGTTTTCTTCCAAGTTCGGGCGTTCCGGCCTTCCGCCGAGCAAGGAAGCAGTCAAACGACTTATCGAGGTACAGGAGGAATACGGGGCCTATCCCCGCCGGGACACCCTCTTGACGGTCGACCCGCCGGAACATACCCGGTATCGGAAACTCGTAAGCCGTGCCTTCACTTCACGTGCCATAGCTGACCTCGAGCCGTTCATCCGGAGTCTTACCAATGAGTTGATAGACCGTTTCCTCCCCACTGGTCGTTGTGAATTCGTTGAGGAGTTCGCGGTACCGCTTCCGGTGGCCGTCATTGCTCGGGCTCTCAACGTCCCCGGTGATCGGCTGGAGGACTTCAAGCGTTGGAGCGACGATGCGGTTGCCGGCACTGGGAGAGAACTCACAGTCGATGAGCAGGTCGAGTGTGAGAAGTCAATCATCGAGTTCCAGCACTACTTCGCCGAGCAGTTGGATCAGCGGCGTGCAGAACCCCGTGAAGACATCCTGACAAACCTGGTCCAAGCACGTATCGACATACAGGAGGACCCTGACCTGCCCGACGAACCGCTGTCCACCGAGGAGATTCTCAGCATCCTCCAGCAGATACTCGTCGCGGGGAACGAGACCACGACGAAGCTCCTAGCCGAGGCGATGCTCCTCCTCAGCGAGCGGCCAGAGGTCTGGAATCAGTTGCAGACCGACCCCACGATGGCGGGTCGGGTTGCCGAAGAGAGCCTTCGTCTTTCATCTCCCACCCAGGGGATGTGGCGGATTGCCACACGTGATGTTGACGTAGCAGGCACAAGTATCCCCGCTGGCTCCAGGGTCGTGATCATGTACGCGTCCGCCAATCGTGACGAGACGCTGTTTCCCGATGGAGACTTGTTCGAGCCGAATCGGGACAACCTCTCGCAGCACTTGTCCTTTGGGAAAGGCAACCATTTCTGCCTTGGGGCAAGCCTTTCCAGGCTTGAAACCACGGTTGCGTTGGAAGAGCTCAGCCGACGGATCCATTCCTTCTCCCTAAGTTCTGGTAACGAAATCCGGTATCAACCCAGCTTCATGCTCCGCGGGCTGAAACGGCTTGACCTCGAATTGACGACGTCGTGAACCACTTCCGTCAGTCGAGGGAGACCGATTCCCGAGTGGCGCTACTACGTATCCCAAGAACTATCGATCGCCGCCCCGAGGCGTAAGGCATCCTCGTGGACCCAGCGGACATCTTCCATTTCGGTTTCTTAGTTGACGACCTTCCAAAGGCAATGAAGGACTGGGGATCGACTCTAGGTATCAGTTGGGCTGAGCCAGCCGAGGTTCCCAACCAGCCGGTTTGGACCCCCGAAGAAGGACAACTTTCTGTTCCACTTCGTTTCGTCTACTCAACGGAGGGGCCGGTCCACGTCGAGCTGGTCGAAGGACCTGATGGGAGCATCTGGGACAGTTCGCAAACGTCGGGCATCCATCACTTTGGGGTATGGGTCAACGACATCTCAGTCCGAGTAGAGGGCCTTCTGGATCATGGAGCGACGCTTTTGGCAGCGGCGCGCCCACCCTCTGAGAGCTTTGGAAATTTTGCCTATCTCGAAACCCCAGCGATCGGAGTCATCGAACTGGTGTCCCTTGGTGTCCGACCCCGTATGGAGGCGTGGTGGGCAGGCGCGACCTTCGCCTGATCAACTACAGCTAATGCCTCGATCTCGCTCGCACATTTGCGGCTCAAGCCTTCGGCACCTTCTCTCATGATCGGTTCTGCACCGTTTCCGGTCAGCCTGAATGACCTGACCACAGAGGTGCTCTCCAGGGCTCTCGGGGTCGAAATCCTGGACTTCGAGGCCGAACCACTGGGCCTAGACCGCGGAATGCTGTGCGAGCTCTTTCTCCTCGACCTCCGATATGGCGATGCAGCGCATGGCCCGCCTCGCGTGGTTGCGAAGTTCAGTTCCTCCCGGGAACTGGTGCGAAGTCGGGCTCTGGCCGTAGGCATCTACGAGAGAGAGTTGCGCTTCTTTGACGTTTTGGCGAACCGCACTCCGATGCGGCTGCCAGACGTATATGCCTC
>JAZADL010000193.1:0-3566 GCA_036123635.1 Actinomycetota bacterium | reverse complement strand
CTGGTAGGCGGGGTCGAACCGGACTGCGATCCGCTGGAGTGGGTAGACGATCCCGACGACGTGGCACCCACCCCGACCGTGCCCTGTTTCGAGGCCCAGGTGTGGCGTCTGGCCCGCCGCCTTCCTAACCTCGCCGTCCCCCACCGTCCTAACGGTCTGGCTGGCGTCTACGACGTCACCCCGGACTGGATGCCGATCTACGACCGCACATCGCTGAATGGCTTCTACGTGGCTATCGGTACGTCAGGCAACCAATTCAAGAACGCACCGTTGGTCGGCCAGATCCTCTGTGACCTAGTCGACGCCTGTGAGGCAGGCCACGACCACGATGCCGACCCGGTGATAACCAACTGCCACCGAATCGGCCGCCCGCTAAACCTCGGCGCCTTCTCCCGGTTGCGATCCATGACGGCGACCACTGGAACAGTGATGGGATGACTGACCAAGGTCCGTTACCGGCCTGCGTTCTGGTGGTCCGAGTAACGCCGAAGTCCCGTAGTACCGATGTGCGGATCACCGACGGCGTGGTCCGGGTCCGGGTCACCGCTGCTCCCGAGGCCGGTCGGGCCACCGAAGCGGCCCGCCGAGCTCTGGCCTCTGCCCTGGGACTCCGCCGGACAGCAGTCGAGTTGGTAGCAGGGGCTACATCGCGGACCAAGCGGTTCCGGGTAGATGGACTGGACGAAGCGACCGCCCGACAACGGCTAGCCATCTGACCAGTCAGGGACGTCCGATGAGTTCCCGCAGGACTTCGATATCTACTCCAAAGGTGGCTGCTGCTCCAGCAATATCGGGCGGTGGGGGCCCCAGAGCGGCTTGGAGTTCGGCAACGGTCACGCCGAGAGCCTCTGCCGCCACCGTCAAGTCCGGTGGGCCACCGGGGCCATCACCAGAACCACCTGTTCCAGGGCCTCCGCCCGGCCCACCTGCACCGGCACCCACCTCACCGTTGAGGCAGCGTCCTACGTACGGGTAGTCATCGGTGATGACGTACAGGTACTCGTCACCAATCGTGATGCCGTTGCAACTATCGAGCCCACCATTTCCCTCCTTGTAGGCCCAGTCAGAGGTGTAGGTCCCGTCAGGGCTTGTTCCACCGATATTGACCGCGTTCCCGGGGGGCAGGCTGAGTACGCAATCCGTGCCGGTGCGATCTGCCGTTGCTAACTCATAGCCGGACTCGTAAGTGCCGGATTTTGAGTAATACATCAGGAAGCCGTCAGCAGCAAAACCCACATGAACGAGATCGTCGCCGTGGTCATAGGCCTCTACCAGGAGTTGGGAAACACCGTGATAGTGATACTCGCCTGTTGGTTGGACGTGAGCATTGTTGAAATCGAACCCGAGGTTGTAGATGTCCTGAAACGCCTCAACCCGGAAGGTCTCCCCGGTTGCGCACGTAACAGTCTCCGCAGTGCCAGGCTCGAACTTCACCCCATTGACCGCAACGCCTGTGATGCTGACGCCGGTGGCAGCGCCCGTGTAGATCGGGTCGGTAGTGAATTCGTAACTGACATCCTGTTCAGAAATGGTGTTGGGATTTCCGCTATTGGGGAAATCGCCGGTCTCGTGATCGGGCAGCGCATTGCTGTTGATGGTTCGGATCGACCCGTCGACGGTCACTGTCACCATCGTGCCGAACTCTTCGTCGACCAGGGTGTAAGAACCCAAATACTCGGAACCGGTAACCATGGTCGTTTCCGTAGTCGTCGCGGCCGGAACCTGAGTCGTAGTCGTAGTCGTCGCGGCCGGAACCTGAGTCGTAGTCATAGTCGTCGCAGCCGGAACCTGAGTCGTAGTCGATACGACGGAGATCGTGGGGCTGGGTGCGGTCGTTCCCGCTCCGTCACCGCACGCGACGACCAGCAGAAGCACAACTAGGGCAACAGAACGCTTCGCTGTCATATTTCTCTCACTTCATTCTCTTTCGCGCAGGGATTCCGAGTTGAAGACGAGTTGAGATTCCTCGGCTCACCGGCACAGAAACAAACAACGAAACATCTACTTCATACAGTCTTGGCTGACCGTTCCGGCAAGGCAACGACCAAATTGGCCCGAACTACCGGTAGCCAACTGAGTTTCGTTCCAATTCCCACACCGCTATCGGCCGGGCCGCCCGAACCGTAGTGGTTTCGTCACAGGCCCTACGGTGGCTGCATGGCCAAGGCCGAGCGGCGGGCCGGAATAGGAGCAAAACCATGGGCGCCGACGGCACCTGGAACATGACCATGAAGACCCCGATGGGCGAACAGGCGGGAACTCTCACGCTGTCCACCGACGGCGGCACCCTCACCGGCACCATGGGTGGCCCGCAGGGAACGATGGAACTGGAAAACGGCACGGTCGACGGTGACAACCTGGCGTGGACCGTCAACATGACCTCGCCAATGCCCATCACCATCGAGGCCACAGCCACCGTCGACGGTGATGCCATCAGTGGTGAGGCCAAACTGGGTGCGTTCGGCACGGCGCCGTTCTCCGGCACTCGAACCTGACCGGACCCGGCCCCTCCGGGGCCACCGGCGAGAGCCAGGTTAAGACGGGTTCCAGATCCCCTCGTCTACAAGGTCGGCCTGGACCTCAATGATTCCCTCGTGGAGCACGTCGACCATCCAATCGATCTGATCGGTGGTCAGAACCAGCGGCGGTGACAGCACGTTGAGGTGGGCAATAGGTCGGACGATCAGGCCCCGCTTCTCGCAGGCGTTGGCCACCCGGTCACCAACGTGCACCGACGGATCGAAGAGTTCCCTGGTCTCTTTGTCGGCCACGTTCTCCACGCACTGCATGAAGTGGCTGCCGCGTACGTCACCCACGATCCCCAGATCGGAGAGGGTGGCCAGGCGTTCGGAGAAGTAGGGACCGACCCGCCGAACGTGCCCACAGAGGTCCTCTCGTTCCATGATCTCGATGTTCTTGAGGGCCGCCGCACAGCACACCGGATGGCCCGAGTACGTAAAGCCGTGGGCGAACACCGAACCCTCAGCCTGGGGAACGCTGATCACGTCGTAGATCACATCGGAGATCAACGTGGCCGATAGCGGCGCGTACGCCGACGTAAGGCCCTTGGCCGAGTTGATGACGTCGGGCACGATCCCGAACACGTCTTCCGAAGCGAAAAAATGTCCGAGCCGACCGAAAGCGGTCACCACCTCGTCGGCCACGAAGAGAACCCGGTACTCGGTACAGAGGTCGCGCATGCCCTGCAGGTAGCCGGGAGGTGGGACCAGCACGCCGCCGGCCCCCATGATCGGCTCGGCAAAGAAGGCGGCCACGTTGTCGGCCCCCAACGACTCGATCTTGTCGCGGAACTCGTCGAGGAGCAGGTTGGTGTACTCCTCCGGTGTGGTTCCTTCGGGGCGCCGATAGAGGTCCGGGCCGGACACCCTCTGGATGAGCGGCTCGCCGATGACGTCGAAGCCGATGTGGTCGTATTCGATCCCGGTCATCGACATGGCCAGGTAGGTGGAGCCGTGGTACCCGTTCTCCCGGGTGATGATGATCTTCTTGTTGGGCATGCCCAACTGGTTGAAGTAGAAGTGAATGACCCGCACGGTGGTGTCGTT
>JAZADL010000192.1:0-4913 GCA_036123635.1 Actinomycetota bacterium | reverse complement strand
GGGCCCGTTGGGCATTGATCGCCTTCTGGACGATCCTTTTGCCCTCCGACGGGTGTTCCTCTAGCCACTCGGCCAACTTGTCGTTGGTGGTCCGCTGGACCAACGACCTGGTCTCTACGTTGCCCAGCTTCGACTTGGTCTGACCCTCGAACTGCGGATCGACCAGGCGCACGCTGATGATGGCCGTCAGGCCCTCGCGGATGTCCTCCCCTTGGAGGTTGTCATCGTTCTCCCGGAGTTGGCCGCGCTTGCGGGCGTACCGATTCATCACCGCCGTCAGGGCACTCCGGAAGCCCTCCTCGTGCATTCCCCCCTCGAGAGTGTTTATGCCGTTGGCAAACGAGTGGAGACCATCGGTGTTGAAGCCGGTGTTCCACTGGAAAGCCACCTCGACCTCCTGACCGTCCTCCTCGCCCTGGATATAACCCACCTCGGTGAACAGTGATTCCTTAGAGGCGTTGACGTGAGCTACGAAGTCCCGGATACCGCCCTCGTAGCAGTGGTCGACCTCCTCGTGGTGGTCTCCCTCCCGTTCATCGCGGAGCCGGATCCTTAGGCCGCTGTTCAGAAAGGCCATCATCTGGAACCTTTCGGCCAGCGTCTGGAACCGGAAGCGGGTGTCATCAAAGATCGAGCCATCGGGCCAGAACCGGACTGTGGTTCCCGTGCGGCCGTCCGGGGCGTCGCCTACGTCCGACAGCCGGGTCTCCAGCCGACCGCCCTCCACAAAGTCCATGTAGTGGTGCCGGCCGTTGCGGTCGATCTCGACCTCTACCCGGCTGGATAGGGCGTTCACGACCGAGATGCCGACCCCGTGGAGCCCACCGGACACCTTGTACCCCTCGCCGCCGAACTTGCCTCCAGCGTGTAGGAGGGTCAGCACCACCTCAGCCGCCGCCAAGTCGTCGTACTGGTGGTGTTGGCCAACCGGAATTCCCCGACCGTCGTCGGTCACCTGGCAGCAATCGTCGTCCCGGAGGGTGACATCGATGGTCGTGCAGTGTCCGGCCATCGCCTCGTCCACCGAGTTGTCGACGACCTCCCAGACGAGGTGGTGGAGCCCGGTTGGGCCGGTCGATCCGATGTACATACCGGGCCTCTTCCGGACGGCCTCGAGACCTTCCAGAACCGTGATGTCGGCAGCGCTGTAGGAGGTCTCCGCGCTCATCTTCGGGACCCTTTCACCGGTGTACTCCTGTACGGAATTCCACTGACCAGAAAACCAGTCAATACGGTACAAAACCGCAGGTCAGAGGGCCAGTTCACGACTTTAGCAGCCTACCAGCCAGGCCAAGATTAGCCACGGATCAGCGGCCTTTATCCAGACCCCCATACGGGCTCTCTGCGGGCCCACAAGGGCCCTTCACGGCCCCCCGCGGGCTCTCCACGAACCCCCCCCCACACCGGCCCCCACAGGGGCGTCTTTAGCCCCCTCCGACGGCCTCTACCCGGACTCGGACGGCAACGATCCGACCCGGCCCCACAATGCCCTCCACGCGCTCCAGCAATTGGGCTTCTAGCCAAGCGATTTGGCTGGCCCAGGCAGGATCGTCAACGGTCACAAGGAGCTCTCTCCTCTGCACGGCAACGGCCTGGATCCGCTCAGCCAACCGCTCCCCCACCACCTCGGGCCACCGCTCGACCAGCATGGTCATGCTGTCAATTTCCGGGGAACCCAGCCCGGCTAGGAGTTTTTCCAGGCTGGCCCGAATGGGGACCGGGCCACGATCTGGACTCATCCCGGGGTCCCGTCGGACAGGCGTAGAACTGTCCCGGGGGCTACCCCGGCAGGTACAGCGCTGGCCGTGGTCAGAATGGCCTGGGTGGCTGGGAGGAGATCTACTAGGGCCCGCGACCGATCATCGTCCAGTTCCGAAAACACGTCGTCCAGAAGAACCACCGGATCGGTCTTTGTTCGATCGACCACGATCTGATGGCCAGCCAGTCGGAGAGCTAGGGCCACCGACCGCTGCTCCCCTTGGGAAGCATGAGTCCGTGCCGGAAGGTCGTCTACCTCAATACGAATCTCGTCTCGGTGGGGTCCCACCGTGCTCAAACCGCGCCGTAGATCCTCCGGGCGAACCTGTCGGAGCGCAACAGCCAAGCTGTCGTCCTTCCACTCGCTGATGTAGGTCATGGCTAATCTCGATCGACCATCCGTCAACATCCCCAGTAGTTGATCGGCCTTGGGCCCCAGGGAGGTCAGCAGTTCCATGCGAGCCGCTGTCAGGGCCTCGCCCACTTCGGACAGCTTGGCGTCCCACACATCGAGCGTGTCGTTGACTTTCGGGGTGGACCGCCCCCGGGCCTGTTTCAGAAGAGTGTTTCGCTGCCGCAAAACGCGATCTAAGTCAGCTCGGAGCGCTTGATTCCGGGGCTGCAGGTCGACCAGCAGATCGTCGATCAAGGTCCGTCGTTCGGCGGGGCCCCCTTTGACCAAGATCAGGTCGTCGGGTCCGAAGACGGTGGTCCGGAAGTGACCTAGGAGGTCTCGGAGGCGTTGTACGCGATTCTTGTTGACCTGGATCCGGTTCCGCCCTGAAGCCACCAGCTCGGCCTCCAACAGAACCACCCGGTCTCCGTCGACCACCTCAGCTCGAATGACCGCCCGGTCGGCACCCTTCCGGACCATGGCTTCGGTCGATGCACCCCTGAATGAAGTTCCACGGGCCAGCCAGGCCAAACCCTCAAGCAGGTTGGTCTTGCCATCGCCGTTCGCCCCCACGACGACGGTTACTCCTGGGTCAAGGGAAACCTCAAGCGTTTTGTGGTTCCGGAAATCGGTGAGCCAGAGCCTCTGGACGGTCATGACATCCGGTTTGCTGGCCCGGAGATAGTCCTGTGGGTGTTTAGGACACCCGGACGGGCATCAACAGGTATAAGAAATGATCGTTCCCCACACTGCGAAGCACCGCCGGTTTGAGTGAGTCCACGGTTTCTAACCGCACCTCGTCCCCCGGGCTCACCTCAAGGCCATCCAACAGGTACTCGGGGTTGAAAGCCACCGTGAGGTCCGACCCGGAGTACTCGGCATCCATGGTCTCCCGGCCCTGACCCACGTCCTGGGTGATGGCCACAAGTTCCAGCCCGTCGGCCGACATGGTCAGTCGGACAGGTGTGGCGTCCCTGGCCATAATCCCTACCCGGCGCACCGCTTCAAGGAAAGCCACCCGGTCGACAACCAGGGCGTTGGGGTGACTGTCCGGGATAAGGCCTCGGTAGTTGGGAAACTCGCCCTCGATGAGGCGGGTCACGATTTGGACATCGTCAATGGTAAACGAGGCGTCACGATCTCCTAGACGGATAGTGAGGCTCGAAGCGTCACCCAGTACCCGGCCCACGGCGTCCAGGGCCCGGGACGGAACTAGCACGGTCTGATCGCGACCCAGAATCTCGGTGCCGGGAAGGTCGCGAACGGCCAGGCGGTAGGAGTCAGTTGCCACGAACCGCAGACCGTCCTCCTCAGCGGCCATCAAAACACCGGTGAGGATGGGTCGGGCGTCATCCAGGCTGGCTGCTTTGACTACCTGGTCCAGGGCGTCGGACACCATTACAGCGTCCAGGTTCACCGAATCACCGCCAGGCTCTTCGAAGCGTGGGTACTCGTCAGTCGGCATTGTGCGGAGGCTGAAGTCCGACCGGCCGGCCACCAACGCAGCCCCGTCATCCCCGGCGGAGAATTCCACTTGGCCCGCATCCAAGGACCGCACAATGTCTGATGCCAGCTGGGCCGACAACACCACCGACCCATCCTTCTTTCCTCCCACCTTGGCCTCAACCCGGATAGTGAGATCTCCATCGCTACCCGTGACGGCCAAGCAATCTCCGCTCAACTCCAGGTGAAGGCCGGAAAGAACCGGGTGGGAGCCACTCCGACCTGACACAGCGCGGCGCGCAGTGGAGAACGCTCGATCCAGAACGTCGCGCTCACAGCGAAACTTCACAGGCGGTCACTTTCGGTTGGTCGGAATTCAAATCTGATAATGGCAGTAATAGGTGCTGTGGATTGTGGAGTATCTCCTATCTTCGCAGGTCACAGCGACCATGGTGGGTTGGTGGTCGTCCACCGTCATACACAGGGACGGTTGTTGGAACGGCAGGTGGTGTGGACAGGTTGGTGGTCATCCACTGGCAGTCCCCAAGGCCATCCACTAGATCTAAAGGACCGATCAGTTGCGAGATCGGACGGCGGATACAAGTGCCGACACCTGGTCGTAGATGTCACGGCGTTCGGCCATCAGCCGACTGATCTTGTCAACGGCGTGGATAACTGTGGTGTGGTCACGTCCTCCAAATTCTCGGGCGATAGCTGGATAGCTGAGGTCGGTGATTTCCCGGAAGACGTACATGGACACTTGGCGGGCGGTGACGAGTGGACGGCGCCGGCTGGCTCCGACAAGGTCCTCTCGGCTAAAGCCGTAGATCTCGGAGGTCTTGGCCAAGATGAGTTCTGGCGTGATGACCAACGGTGAGGTAGTGGAGATGAGGTCTCCCAAGATGCTGAGGGCCAGGTCTCTGGTGCAGGGTTCGTTGTTGAGGCTCGAGTAGGCCGTGACCCGGGTTAGAGCACCTTCCAGTTCACGGATGTTGTCGGTGACGTTCTCGGCAATAAAGAGGAGGACGTCGTCGGGGACTGGGACGCCACTCGGGCTGCCAACCACTTTCTTACGGAGGATAGCTAGGCGAGTTTCGACGTCCGGCGGCTGGATGTGAGTGACAAGGCCCATCTTGAACCGGCTACGGAGCCGATCTTCCAGCGTCGAGATGGAGTCCGGGGCACGATCACTAGTTAGGACGATCTGTCCGCCGTCGCCTTGGATGGAGTTGAACGTGTGGAAGAATTCCTCTTGGAGACCTTCCTTTCCTTCCATGAACTGGATGTCGTCCACTAGGAGTACATCGTTACGGCGGTA
>JAZADL010000191.1:0-3925 GCA_036123635.1 Actinomycetota bacterium | reverse complement strand
TCCGATCGGTGGTCGGCGGAATCATGGGGATCTGGGCCTCTGGGAAGCCCACCCAGACGGCTGTCGTGTGCTGGGGGGTGTAGCCAACGAACACCGCGTCGGCGTAGTTCTGGGTGGTTCCCGTCTTGCCGGCCGACGGGCGGTCCTCCATTTCGGCCCTCCATCCCGTCCCCTGAGACACCGTGCCTTCAAGGATCCAGGTGATCTGGTCGGCTAGGTGGGAGTCCAGGGCCCGTTCCTGTTCGCGTGACCACGACCAGAGCGTGGTGCCGTCGGCTCGGGCGATGCGGGTCACGTAACTCGGAGCGATCCTGACGCCCCGGTTGGCGATGGTGTGATAGGCGGTAGCCATGTCCAGCATGGTGGTGTTGGACGTACCCAGAACATTTGAGTTCACGGGCTGGATGGTCGATCGGATGCCCAGCCGTCGAGCCATGTCGACCACCCGGTGGGCTCCCATCTCCATGCTGAGCTGGGCAAAGACGGTGTTCAGCGAACTGCGGGTGGCTCGGATCAGCGTCACCTCCTCAGCGTCGGGCGGCGGCAGGATCTCTTGGCCCTCCGATGGCTCCCACGACCAGGTGGGGATGGCCTCCAGGATCTCGATCCGGTCGGCGAACAGTCGCTCTCGGTCGTAGTCGTACCGTCGGTTGGCCACCCACTGGGTGAGGTCCACGGCCTCGTACGTGATCTCGGTCTCCCCGTCCTTCTCCTTCTCCACCCGGATGGTCTCTACATGGTCCGCTGGGACGTCGGCGTGGTCCTCCCGCCGGACGAACTGGAGGAGGGCCTGGAGGCCGTGCTCGAAGCGGGCCTCAGTGGCGTCGTGGCCGCCTACCCCACCAGTGACCCGCCACACCTTGTTGTCCTCATCGGCCCCCGGTATTTCGAACTCGATCACGTTGGGAGCTGTGTAGGTGGCCGTGGCCTGCCAGCCGGCCTCCAGAGCGGCGGCTAGGCCAATGGTCTTCATCGAGGAGCCCACCTGGCGTCCGACCCCGATGGCCAGGTTGACCTTGGCATCCTCGTCGGTGGCGAAGAAATCTCGGCCACCGACCATGGCCAGCACCTGGCCGGTTCCCGTCTCGAGGACCACGATGGCAGCGTCCGGATGCCCCCTCCCTCCCGGAATGTGGCTCTCCACCGCCTGCTCGGCGGCCTGCTGGAGGTTCAGGTCGACGGTGGTCTCGATACGCAGACCGCCCTCGAAGAGCAGTCGCTCTCGGACCCCGCGGCTGGGGCCAAAGGCCGGGTTGTCCAGGAACCAGCGCCGGACCTCTTCCACGAAGTGCCCGGCCGGATAACGGGTCTCGAGACGGGCTGAGTACTCCTCAAGGTGGGGGGGCGAAGCCACGGCAGCTGCGCGCTCCTCCTCGGTGATGAACTCGTTGGCCAGCATTCTGTCCAACACCATGTGGCTGCGCTTGAGACTCTTGGAGTAGTTCAGGAACGGGTTGTATCGCCCGGGCTTCTGGATGATCCCGGCGATCAGGGCTGCCTCAGACAGGTTGAGGTACGCCACGTCCTTGTTGAAGTAGGTCTGGGCCGCTGCCTTTACCCCGTAGGCCCCGTGGCCCAGGTACACGGTGTTCAGGTACTGCAGGAGGATGAAGTCCTTGGAGTACTCGTCTTCCAGGCGGGTGGCGTACCAGACTTCCTCGAGCTTCCGGCTGGCCGTCTGCTCTGTGTTGCGGATGATGGCCAGCTTCACGTACTGCTGGGTGATGGTGGAGCCGCCCTGGCTGATTCCGCCGGCCTCCAGGTTGGTCCGGGCAGCCCGGATGATGGCCTTGAGATCGAAGCCGTCGTGGATGTAGAAACGCTCGTCTTCAATGGCGATTACGGCGTTGCGCACCATTTGCGGGATCTCGGCCAGGGTCCGGGCGCTAGTCCGATTCTCGGGGGCGACCAGAGTGGTGATGTGGCGTCCATCGCGGGCCACGACCACCGAGGACTCGGCCTGCTCGGGAATAGAGATCTCGAACTCTCGAGTTTCGTAGCGGTAGCAGGAGGTGGCCACAGCTGCCAGGGCGATCATCGTGCACGCGGCACGCATGAGGCCCAACGGGAGGATCTGCATAGGCCCAGTCTGGCTCCCCGACGACTCCGAACCGCGTCGGCTGGCGCCTACCGGGCCGGGGTTGTCGGGCCTCGGTCCAAAGGGGTCGAGTCAGGCCAGTCGGAGGCTCCATACTGGTGCCCATGGGCGATTCGCACTCCGACGGCTTTAGCGGGGCGGACATCCTTGACGATCTGGCAGCCAGGGGCCTAGTGCAGGACAGTACCGACTTGGAGGCACTGCGTTCCCGCCTGGCCGAGGGTCCGGTCACCGTCTACTGCGGCTTCGACCCGACGGCCGACAGCCTCCACATCGGACACCTAGTCCCGTTGCTCCTACTGCGTCGGTTCCAGGACGCCGGACACCGGCCAATTGCCCTGGCTGGAGGGGCCACGGGGATGGTGGGTGATCCCAGTGGCCGGTCCGAGGAGCGCAACCTGCTGGACGGCGAGACCCTTACCCGCAACGCGGAGGCGGTGACCGACCAACTCCGGTCGTTCCTCCGGTTCGAGGACGACCCGGACCTTGAGGGCCAGGCAGCAGTGGTGGTCGACAACCGGGAATGGACCGAGGGCGTCGGGGTCCTGGACTTCCTCCGTGACGTGGGCAAGCACGTCACGGTGGGGACCATGCTCGGCAAGGAGTCCATCCGGGCCCGCTTGGCCGGCGATCAGGGGATCTCGTTCACTGAGTTCAGCTACATGCTCCTTCAGGCCAATGACTTCACCGAACTACATGACCGTCTGGGGTGCGAGATGCAGGTGGGCGGTTCAGATCAGTGGGGCAACATCACAGCCGGTATTGATCTGATCCGCCGGCGCTCTTCAGCGTCAGCCCACGGCCTAACCGTTCCACTGGTGACGCGGGCTGACGGGGCCAAATTCGGCAAGACGGCCGATGGCACGATCTGGTTGGACTCGGTTCGTACCCTCCCGTACGAGATGCACCAGTACTTCGTAAACGTGGACGATCGGGATGTCGAACGGCTCTTGCTGCAGCTCACGCTGGTGCCAGTGGACGAGTTGGCAGCGGTGATGGCCGATCACGCCACTACGCCGGAACTACGAACCGCACAGCGTCGACTAGCCGATGAGGTGTGCACTCTGGTCCACGGAGCCGATGAGACGGCTCGGGCCGGGCTGGCGGCCCGGGGGCTGTTCGGCGACGAGGCGCCCACGGTCGAGGTCTTGGATGCCCTCCGGGGGATCGTGCCCGAGACGATGGTGGAGGTTGCAGACCTTGACGGCGACGAGTCCCTGGTGGACGCCCTAGTGGCATCCGGTCTGTCCGGGTCCCGGGGAGACGCCCGTCGGACAGTGTCCGGTGGTGGGGTGTCTGTAAACGGGCGACGACAGGATCCCGACGCCCTGGCCCTTCCGGACGATGCCCTGGTTGAGGGCCGGTACGTGCTACTTCAGAAGGGGCGTCGGAATCGCCATCTCCTGGTGGTCGACTGAACTCCTGTCGACCACCAGGCTCACGGACCACCGAGATCACGTTGAAAAAGTGGCGTTTGGGGTGAAAATCCGGGGATCGCGGGTTGGCGCCCATGGGGGGCAGGGATAGTGTTTCCCTACTCACGGGTGCCGGAGACGTCCTTGACCGGGCGAAATCGTCGCCGTAGCGTGGGCGCCCGCCCAGCGGCAGGTCCAATCGGATCGAATCGCTGTGACGGGTTGAGGGCACCACCGCCTCTGCCGGGATTCGTCCCGCGATCTTTGGCGTGTGCCGGGAGGCCCCTGGTCTCCAGGTGCTCCTTGAAAACGGGATAGAGGACGAAAAAGCCAGTGCGGGCTGTCCACCTGACGATCGCGAGTCGTCGCTGGACAGACCCTGAACAATTTCAATAGCACTGAACGGACAACG
>JAZADL010000190.1:0-4780 GCA_036123635.1 Actinomycetota bacterium | reverse complement strand
GACTGACGCCTACAATCGTCGGCATGCCATACCAGGCGCCCGAATACCACCCGGCCTTCGAGGAGTACTGCGAGACGATCTTCGAACTCGCCGAGGATGATCTAGAAGTGATCCAGGCTCGGATCGCTGAACGGCTCGAGGTAAGCCGTCCAGCCGTCTCCGAGATGATCAAGCGCATGGAGAAGGAGGGCCTAGTCGCCAGCGACGCGGAGGGGATTTCACTGACCGCTGATGGTCGAGATCTGGCCACCTCGGTAGTCCGCCGGCACCGTCTGGCCGAGCGGTTCCTAACCGATGTCCTGGGCCTGACGTGGACCGAAGCCCACCATGAGGCAGGGAAGTGGGAGCACGTCATTTCTCCGTCGGTGGAGGATGCCCTGAACCGCCTTCTAGGGAGTCCGACCACCTGCCCCCATGGAAATCCCATCCCCGGGAGTTCCTACCGGGAGCCCGACACCCGCCACCTAGCCGATGTCGCCGTGGGTGAGTCCTTCACGGTGAACCGCATTCCCGAAGAGTTGGAGTTTGCTGACGGTCTTCTGCAGTTCTTGGAGGATTCCAGCCTGATGCCCGGTGAGATGGGTCGGGTGAGGTCGGCTGACGAGGGAACGATCACCGTGGAGATTGCTGGTCAACGAGTGGAAGTCGGGCCCTTCGCCGCCGACCGCATCCTGGTTACAACACGCTGACACCCCGTACGGTCGGGCGGTCTTAACGCAGGTGCTCGCTTCGGCGGATGACGAGCGACCAAGTCATGGTGGCGCTGATGGCCAGTAGGACCAGTGCCAGGACGGCCATCTCGGGGAGAAATAGTGCCTCGTAGGTGTTCCAGATTTGGGTGGCCAGGGTCCGGAAGCCAATCGGTGAGGCCAGCAGCGTGGCCGGCAACTCCTTCATGGTGGACAGCATGACCAACCCAGCGCCGGCGGCCAGACCAGGCGCCATGAGCGGAAGTTCGACGGTAACTAGCCGACGTAGTCGGCCAGCACCCAGCAGGCGGGCCGCGTCCTCCATGCGGCGAGGGACGGCCTCGACGGCCACCTGGGTGGTCCGGACGGCCTGGGCGCCGAAGTGCACCACGTAGGCGAATACCAGCACGGGCATCGAGCCGATCAGGAACTCGAATGGCGAAGCGTGCAGAGTCCAAAAGACCATGGACAGGGCGACCACCAGGCCTGGGATGGCGAAGCCTGCTACCACCACGGCGTTGACTACGCCACCTACCCGGGAGCGGTGGCGAGCCAGGAGGTACGCCACCGGAAGGACTACGACTACGGCCACCACAGCCGTCACCGTGCTTACCCAGATGGTGTTCCACGTTGGCGCTACCACGTCATCCCAGTCCAGCCGAAGTCCGGCGCCGCCGCGACGGGATCTGAACCATCCGAAGAGGCCCCAATCGGCTAGTGACACGGCGGGGGCCACCAAGGCCAGTCCAACGACGACGGCCGTGGCCGTGGTGCAGGCTGCTTTCCACCGGCCCAGGGGAACGACGAGAGCACGGCGGTCGCCGATAGCACCGATCCGAGCACCTCGGCGGGTTCCGGAACGGGCCACCGTGCGTTCGGCGGCCACCACTAGAAAGGCCAGGACCAGAAGGAGCAGGGCCAGGGCAAATGACCTATCCCGATCGAAGAGGCGGGTACGGAAGATGGTCTGGGTGAGAGTCTCGAACCGCATGAGGTGCACGGCGCCGAAATCACTGAGGGTGTAGAGAAACACCAGTAGCGAGCCGGCGGCGATCGACGGCCCCACCTGGGGGAGGACGACTCGGAGAAACACCCGGCGCGGTCCGTCGCCGAGGAGGCGGGCGTTCTCCTCGAAGGCGGTGGAGAGGGTGGTCAGCCGGGCCGCCACCGGGAGGTATACGTATGGGTAGGTAAAGAGGGTGAGGACTAGCCACGACCCAACTAGGCCGTGAAGGCGAACCGCCAGTTCAATGCCGAATACTCCAGCCAAGTCGTGGACCACACCGCCGGGAGTTAGACCGGAGATAAATGCCGCGGCACCCACGAAGCTGGGGTAAACGAGCGGCAGGGGGACGACGACTCGCCAGAGGCGGCGCAACGGCAGGTCCGTCCGGGTGGTCAGCCAGGCCAACCCGGTGCCCAGTAGGGCGGTTGAGACAGAGACTAGAGCAGCCAGCTGGATGGTCCGCCAGAGGGGATCAAGAGTCTGCCGGGATCCGAGGAGAGTCAGCGGAGATTCCGAACCGCCGGCCACCCGCCATGCCACGTATCCGCCGGGAAGGGCAAACAAGGCGGCGATGAGGACCGTCGTCGCCAGAAGTGGTTTCGGGGGTGGTCCGATGCCTACCCGGCGTCGGACTACCCCTGTTCGTGGAACCTTGGCGATGTCCGTCATCCTTGCCGTTTCGCGCAGTGGAGGCCACGTTGATGATTAGTCACCGTGGCCCCTAGTTCACTGGTCGAGGACGCCGCTCGCCTCGATGATCTCGATCGTGCGAGTGAACTCGGCAGCTATGTCGTCGATGTCGACGGCGCCTACCCGGTCGACAGGAGCCGGTGGCAAGACATCAGCCGGAGCTACGCCGAGGGCCAGCGGGTACTCGTAGACGCTCTCGGTCAAGTACCGCTGCTGTTCGTCGCTGAGCAGATGGGTGAGCAGGCGATTGGCGGCATCCTGTTCGTTGCTCTGATTCAGCACGGCTGCCGTAGCGATGATCATCAGGCCACCGTCATCCCCGGGGGCGAAACCGTGATTGGCTGACCGCTGGGCGTCCCCGTTCGCGGCCACCTTCTGGAAATTGTAGTAGTGGTTCACGAGTCCAAACTGGATCTCGTTACGGCCCACAGCTTCCACGATGGCGCCGTTCTTCGGGTAGAAGCGGGACCCGTTCGCCACCATGTCGTTCAGCCATCCGGTGGCAACGTTGTCACCGTTGCGGAGCCGGAACAGCGTGAACCAGTCCTGGAATGAGGAGTTGCTGCCTGGTACGGCAACTCTGCCTGCGTACTCAGGGCCGGTCAGGTCGAAGACCGAGCCGGGAAGGTCTTCGGTCGCCACCTCGTCCACGTTGTAGACAAGAACCCTTCCTCGCCCGGCGAACCCAACCCAGGTGCCGGTGGGAGATCGATCAGTAGTCGCCACGCGGTCCAATACGTCGTCGTCCAGTTTTGCCAACATGCCTAGATCATCTAGATACCCAGCGGGACCGGGGCTTCGGGACAAGAACACATCAGCCGGGGTCTTGGTTCCTTCCTCAGATAGGAGAAGAGCCAGGTCATTCGACGAGCCGTAGCGAACGTCTAGGGCGATGCCCGTGTCTGCGGTGAATGCCTCGAAGATCGGGCCTACCAATTTCTCACTTCGACCCGAGTAAACGGTCAACGACTCGGGATCGTCGCTCCCGCATGCTGTGAGCATTGCGGTGAGCCCAATAACTAATAGGAGGGCGGCTGCTATGCGGCTTGGTTGTCTTGGGGTTCGCTGGTCCATGGGTAAGATCCCGCCTTTTGGCTCGATGTGTAAAGGTTCCCTAACAGATTGTGAGGGGAACCTAACAAGAGCGATTCGGGAATCAAACGTCGAGAGCTACCGCTCCAGGGCCGACATATGTCACATCCACCTGGTCCCCACGCTGGAATGCCACGTCGGGCTCAGTGCGCGCCTGGATGAATATGCCGTCCTGGAGCCGGACCAGGACCATTGCGTCGTGGCCGTAGTACTCCACCAGCTCGACGGTGCCGTCTCCACCGCTGGCCACCCGGATGTCCTCGGGCCGCAGCAGCAGCTCGGCTGGCCCGTCCACGTCACGTGACACCGGCACGTCACCCACTGGGGTCGCACAGATTCCGACGGCCGAGGGCACCGGGAGAAGGTTGGCGTCGCCTACGAAGCGGGCCACCCACCGGTCCACCGGGTGGCGGTATAACTCGTCGGGGGTTCCCACCTGGGCCAAGCGGCCGTCGTTGAGTACGGCCACTCGGTCGCCGAGGACGAACGCCTCTTCCTGATCATGGGTGACAAAGACCGTAGTGATACCTAACTCCACCAGAAGGCGGTAGATCTCCCCCCGAACCTGGACCCGAAGGGAGGAGTCCAGGCCAGAGAACGGTTCGTCCAGGAGCAGTACGCCGGGGCGTGGAGCCAGGGCACGGGCTAGGGCAACCCTCTGCTGCTGACCCCCGGACAGCGATCCGGGCATCCGCCGGTCCAGGCCGGTCAATCCGACCATCTCCAAGGCCTCGACCACCCGGTCGGAGCGGCGCTCTGACCGCGGGAGGCCGTAGGCCACGTTCTGGCCCACGTTGAGGTGGGGGAACAGGGCGCCGTCCTGGAACACCATTCCGATTCGCCGCCGTTCTGGCGGGACGAATGTCTGGTCGTCGCTGAGGACCCGGTTGCCGAGGAGGACCGTTCCGGTCCGCTGGCGTTCCAGCCCGGCGATGGTCCGCAGGAGAGTGGTCTTGCCACAGCCGCTGGGTCCGAGGAGCGCTACCACCTCACCGGCCGCTACCTCGAGCGAGACGTCGTCGAGGACCGTTGGCCCGTCATAGGCCACCGAGAGGTCGGCCACCGTGAGGCCCTCGGCTGTGGCCCGGGGGACAGCCGTCCGCTTGTTCAGCATGCCTAACAGGCTAGGTCGGGTCGAACCACGGCCCACAGGCGGGATCGTCCGGCACGGTGTCCTCGGCTGGCTACCGTGCGAACGTGACTGGGGTTGACATCGGCTGGTGGGGGCTGGCGGCGTCGATTGTCCCGATGGTTGTCGTGGCCGGCATCTCGTTGCGGCGTCGCCTCGGCCTAGAACGCTCGC
>JAZADL010000189.1:0-14172 GCA_036123635.1 Actinomycetota bacterium | reverse complement strand
ACCGACCGGGCCGTCGACTCGTCGACGTAGCGGTCCAGCTCGGCGTCCACGATGGCCTGCACGGCGGTGATCTCGCGCTGGCGTTCTCGAATGCCGGCCTCGGCGAAGGCTCGCAGGTCGTCCATATCCAGGAGGGTCACACCATCGATCTCGCCGGCCGTCGGGTCCACATCGCGGGGCACCGCGATGTCCACGACGAGGAGGTCCCGTCCGTCGCGCCGGCCGACCACGGTGGCCAGGTCTCCGTGCTCCAGTATCACGGCCGACGCTCCAGTGGAGGTCAGAAGCACGTCCACCGTAGCCAGGTGCCGGGGGAGATCATCTAGGCGGACCGGTGTCCCGCCAAGGCGTTCGGCCACGTCGACGGCCCGCTCCCAGGTGCGGTTGGCGACCAAAATCCCGGCCACACCGCCACCGTGGAGGGCACGTGCCAGGCCCTCACCCATCTCACCGGCCCCCACCACCAGTACCTGGCGGCCTTCCAGACCGCCGAGACGCTCGGTGGCCATGGCCACTGCGGCCTGGGAGACCGACGTGATATTCCGGGAGATGGCCGTATCGGTCCGGACCCGCTTTCCCACCTCGAGGGCGTGGCGAAACAGCGGATTCAGGACCGGACCGACCGAATCCTCGGTAGCCGCCGTTTCCCAGGCGCTACGCACCTGCCCGAGGATCTCGTGCTCGCCCAGCACGGCGGAATCCAAGCCGGAAGCCACAGAGAACAAGTGGCGAGCCGCGTCGGCGTCGTAGAGGCCGGTCAGATAATCGGAGAACTCCTCGGGCGCTACGTGGGAGTACTCGGCGAAGAAGTCTCGGATGTCCTGATAGGCGCCGTGGAACTTCTCGGCGAAGGCATAGACCTCAATCCGGTTGCAGGTCGACAAGACGACGGCCTCGGTGACGTGCTCGCGCGAGCCCAGGTCAGCCAGCGCCTTGGGCAGGCGAGATGCCGGGACCGTCATCCGCTCCAGTAGGTCGAGCGGCACGGTGCGGTGGTTCAGACCAACTACGACGACCGACAAGGACCGGGACTCCTGGTTCGGCGGCAGTTCGACCCGGGGGTCGGACCACCGATGGCGGGGTGGAGGAACGGTACGTGGTCGCGCCGTTCAGGGGGACCAGCATCCCCCATCGCGGGCGTGCTTTCCAACTCTCCGGTACGGCGGTTACAACGCGGATCCGACATAACAGCCGCCTATCCGGCCACCCGGCTCATGACGGGGTCGGCGTCCGTACGGCGGTGTTGGTGATAACCGAGAATCTGGAGTTCGGTGGCCAGGTCAACTTGGCGAAGGTCGACCGGAACGGGCACGGCGACGACAGCCGGCGCGAAGTTGAGGATGGAGCGGATCCCGGCGGCTACTAAGCAGTTGGTGGCTTCCTGGGCAGCATGGGCCGGGGTGGCCACGATGCCCACAGTGCTCCCCGTCTCAGCTACCAGAGCCCCGAGGTCGTCCACCGGACGTACGACCTTGCCGGCGATTTGTCGGCCGACCACTTCCGGGTCGGCATCGACCAAGCCAGCCACCGGGAACCCACCGGCGACGAAGCCGTCATAACTGCTGAGGGCCCGTCCTAGGTTGCCTACGCCCACAATGATCACCGGGTTGGGCTCATCGCCTCCCAGAACCAGGGAGATCTCGGTGATCAGGTGGTCAACGTCATAACCCACCCCGCGGGTCCCGTGGGCGTGGAGGTAGGACAGGTCTTTTCGGACGTTGGCCGCGTTCACCCCAGCCAGATCGGCCAGTTCCACCGAGGACACCGTCCCCACCCCCGCCTCAGACCGGTCGACTAGGCCCCGGAGATAGAGGGGAAGGCGAGCAACAGTGGCCCCGGGGATGGGCTCGCTCGGTTCTGATCCTGCGGCTGCCGTCATAACCGGAAATCTAGACGCTTGTGCACCATTTCACATGACACGGTCGACAATCGTGTCTTACCCGCAACGGCCGAAACGGACCCCGGATGCCGGTGGTTCCGGATCCGCCAATACCGTGCGGACAGTGAGCCACCAAATCGCCCTCGCCGCGGCGGCCACCCTCGTGTCGCTGGCCTTCGCCGCCACGGTCTTTGAACGCTGGCTAGACCGGCGACGCCCCCAGGATCTGGCCTGGGCAACGTCGTTGGGACTGTTCGCCGCCGGTGCCGCCTCGCTCTGGTGGGGAGCATCAGCCGGATGGTCTCCCGGACCCTTCCGGGCCTTCTACGCCTTTGGTGCCGTACTCAACGTGCCCATACTGGCCCTAGGCACCGTCTACCTGCTGGTCGACCGACGCCGGGCCGACCGAATTGCCCAACTCACTGTGGTGGCCAGTGCCGTAGCCGCCGGTGTCGTGCTAGCTGCGCCGATCGAACCAGGCTTCGCTCCGAACGTCCTCCCACAGGGTAGTGATGTGTTTGGCGCTGGCCCTCGGGTGGCAGCGGCTGTGGCCTCCTCGGTCGGTGCCCTGGTGGTGATCTTGGGTTCACTCTGGTCGATGGTCCGCCTGTTCCGCTCCTCTGCTCCGAGGGCCCGCACGGGGGCCGTGGGCAACGGTCTGATCGTGCTCGGTGTGCTGGTACTCAGCGCGGGCGGGCTGTTGAACTCGGTGTTCGACGAGATGACGGGCTTCGCCGTGTCGCTCCTGGTTGGCATCTCGCTGATCTTCGCCGGTGCCCTAGTAGCCACCGGATCCCGGAAGGGTGGCTGAGCCGTCCGCTCAATCGACCAGTAAGACGAACTGAACGACGGCAGCGCTCAGGATGGCGGCCAGCAATAGAGCAGTCACGATCGTGGTTCCATAGCGCATCAGGTTTCCCCCGGCGTGTGGGAAACAGGCCGGTCGCCGAGGTGGACCGACGTGGCCGACCGGTCGGCATCGGCGTCGACTGTGAGAATCACGGCGGCTCCAGCCGCCAGCCCCAGGTCGGCCGCCGCCGAGGTCCGGGCGGCCACTACGGACACCAGACCCCACGAGTCGACCAGGATGCCCAGCCCGCCGGCTGGGACGTCGTCGTAGGCCGAAACCCGCTGGGCTGGAACGAGGCGGTCGGCAAGTCGGATCCCGAATCGGTCTCCCGGTCCCAGGTCATCCAGTTCCTTAGGATCCACGTTCAGTTGGATATTGCCAAACCGGTCGACCCACAGCACCTCGGCGTGCAGGCCGTCGACCTCGGCCACGGCTACCGGGAGGACACCAGGGAACAGGCCGGCCGGCTGGATCTGGTCTCCCAGCTCAGTTAGATCCACCCCGGCGGCCAGGTGGGCGGCCACCGGCGCGAAGACGTCACGACCGTCGAAGGTTGAACCGGGGGTCGGAAGATGCCAGGCCGGGTCGGTCAACGAGACGGCCCGGTCGGCACCCCCCACCATGGCCACCGCCGGGGCCAGCAGGCCGTTGTCTGGGCCCACTAGCACCGACTCCCCGTTACCTACCTCGATAGCCACCGCTCGTCGGTCGGTTCCTACCCCGGGGTCCACGACGGCCAGTACCACACCCGGACACAGGTACTGGGCGCTACGGGCCAGAGCCAGGCCGCCAGCCCGTACGTCGTGGGCGGCGATCCCGTGGGTAACGTCCACGATCGCAGCGTGTGGGGCGATGCTGCGAAGCACCGAGTGGACGACCCCGACGAACTCGTCTTCGCTTCCGTAGTCGGAAAGAAACGAGATGGTGTCGTGGCGACGGCCCACGATCAGCGGTCACCCAGTTCGCGGGACCGCTCGGTGGCCGCTGCGACTACGCCTCGGACCAGGTCCCGGAAACCGCCGGCCTCGAACACGGCCAGGCCGGCGGCCGTGGTCCCTCCTTTGGAAGTGACGTTCTCTCGGAGGGTGGCCGGTGGGTCGTCCGACCGGCACAGCAGTGTGGCAGCACCCAGCAGGGTTTGCTCGGTGAGCGCCACGGCAATGTCTCGCGGGAGCCCCTCGGCCTCCCCAGCGTCGATCAGCGCCTCGGCTAGGAGAAAGAGGTAGGCGGGCCCGGAACCGGATAGGCCAGTGACGGCGTCCATCAGTGCCTCCTCGACGACGACGACCTCGCCCACCGCTGACAGGATCCCCATCGCCCACTCCAGGTCGGTGGGTGTCGCTGCCCGTCCGCCGGCCACCGCGGCGGCGCCGTGGCCGACCAGCGCCGGGGTGTTGGGCATCACCCTTACCACTGGGATGTCGTCGCCTAGGACCGCCTCCATGGCCTCCGTCCTCACGCCGGCGGCGATCGACAGCACGCGGGGAACCCCGAGGGTGGCCAGTTCGTGGCACACGTCGGCCACCACATGGGGCTTAACTGCCACCAAGGTGTCAACGTCGGCCAACGGCGCCTCGCCGCAGGAGATCCCAGCCACTGCGTCGATCAGGACCCGGCGACGGTCCTCGTCGGGCTCCACAACGTGGAGTTCGCCCGGAGCGGCCCATCCGTCAGCCACTAGGCCGCCGAGCAATGCCTCGCCCATCTTTCCGCCGCCGATCACCTGGAGTCTCGTGGCCACAAGTCGAACCTACTGGCTCCAGTCCTGCACGAGCCGAGCCGTCGGCAAGATCCGGGATCGGCCAACAGTGAGGGCGATACCGGCCACTACGACGCCGGCTGCCACCAAGACGGTCCCGGTGGTCCACCAGCCGATCGCCGCCCCGATGACCAGCGGCCCGGTGGTCTGGCCGATCCGGAGGCCACCTACCCAGAAGGCCATGAGGGCCCCACGGAGGCGTTCGGGGGCCTGTTCGGCAACCAGGTCCTGGAGAGTCGGAATGGTGGCGCCTTCAGCCAGGCCGTAGACAGCGGCCGCGGCAACCAGCAGCCAAAGGTTTCCGAGTCCCATAGCCACAAAGGTCACGGCGAACACCCCTAGGCCCACGGCCAACATGGCCCTGATCGACATCCGAGCCCGGAACCAGGTCACAACCAGCGCGGTGACTGTGGAGGTCACGGCGGGGACGGCAGCCACGATTCCCCGTTTCGTCGGTCCAAGCCCGAACACCTCGTCGAGGTGAATTGGAATGAGGGTTAGAAACACCCCGAACATGACAAAGAAGATCAGCGAGCCGAGGACGATGGCCATGGCATTCACGGGAACCGACAGTTCCACCAGAGCGTCGCGGAGTTGTCGTCCCATCGGGTCCGTTCGACCCTCCCACGGGTCGTGAAGCGAACGGACCACTACGGCCCCCACTACGAGAGCCAGGCCGTAGTAGGCGAAATTCCACCGCCAACCAAACAGATCAGTGGTGGCTCCACCGAGGAACGGGAACACGGCTAGGAATGCCGTGATAACCGCTGAGTTCTGGCCGAGGAGGCGGGTTCGCTCGCTCCCCGACCAGTGGTCGGTGATCAGCACGACGACCAGGTTGATGAGGCCCGCCGACCCCAGACCCTGGATGACCCGGACGGCCAGCAGCCACCTGAACGATGGGCTGAACCCGCCGAGGCTGCCGAAGACCCCGAAGACCAGGAGGCATGGGACGAGGACCCGCTTGCGCCCGTAACGGTCGGCTAGGAACCCGATAGCCGGGGCGGCCACGATTCCGATGACCGTCCCGGCAGCAATCAACATCCCGGCCCGTTCGATTGGCTCCCCGAAGGACTCCAGGATCTCCGGGGTGGAGCTCATCAGAACCGAGTTGTTGAGAAGTGCCATCGCCGTGACGGCAAAGACCAGCAGGCGGGAGGGGGGGCCGGTTCGTACGGAGTTCACCTCGTTGTCCGTTCGGGCCTGACCTCCACGTCAACCCCCGAACCGGCTGGCGAACCCGATGCGCAGCGCCGGGCGAAAACATCGTTCGATGGCCATCCAGACCGTGCCTAACAGCCGGTCCAGCACCTGGTGGTCCACCGTGTCCGCCGGAATAGCCCCGACCAGGAACACGGCGTCCTCCTCGCCCACGCAGAACGACACCCCGACCAGGCCGCGGTTGCGTCGTAACAGGTGCTCGTGGAACGCCGCATGGTTCTCCTCGGGGGCGGGCATGACATAGGTCTCGTGGTGGAGCATCCGCTGTTGGAGCGAAAGCCGGATGGTCGAGGCGTCCTTTTCCTCCCCAATCAGTCGGGCCAACCAACGTCGATCGGTCGACCCGCCGTCGTAGTCGCGTTCGACGGCGTCTAGCACCGGGTTCTCGGCCAGGGTCCGGTCAAACCACCCGTCGATGAGCGCTTCGAGGGTGTCGAACTCGACGGGTCCTAGTGGCGGTGCTTCGTCGGCCACCGTCAGGCGCAGTCCACGAGGGTCCGCGACGTCAGGTCATCACAGATCCTTCGGAGCCTCGCCGCGGTGGCCGACCAGGTGTAGGACCACGACCGTTCAGTCGCTGCGACCGACATGCGTGATGCGACCACGGGGTCGTCCAGGATTCGGGCCACGTGGACGGCGTAGTCCACTGGATCCCGGCCCTCGATGAGGTAGCCGGTCTGGCCATCGTCGACCAGCGAACGAAGACCGCCGACTGCCGCGGCTACCACGGGAATGCCACACGCCGCAGCCTCCAGGGCTACCAGGCCGAATGACTCGGACCGACTCGGCATGACCACCACGTCAGCGGCCCGGTACCAGTAGGCCAGCGAGTGGTGGGGTTGCGGGGGAACGAACCGGACGCGGTCGACCAGGCCGTGGGACGCGGCAACCTCGCGGACACGACGCTCCTCATCGGAACCGTCGCTACCGCTAGCTCCGCCAACCACCACCAGGCGGGCGTCGTCTCGGCCCAACTCGGCCAGGGCCCGCACGGCCACGTCGACGCCCTTGAGGGGTTGGATACGACCTGCGAACAGCAGGACCGGACCAGATCCCAGGCCGGTGGCCCGTCGGGCCACGGCCTGTGAACCCGGAGTGAAAAAAGCATGGTCAACGCCCGGCGGCACAATCTCGATGCGGCTCGGGTCCGCCCTGTAGAACTCCACGAGTTGGTCGGCCTCCTCGGGGCCGTTCGCCAACATCAGGTCGGAGCAGCCCACCACGGCGGTCTCTGCCTCGACGCGACGGAGTGGCTCCGGGTCGCCCGTCTCGGCTTTGACCCGGGCCAATGTGTGGAACGTGGTGATGAGCGGAAGGTTCAACTCGTGCTTGAGACGGTGGCCAGCCACCCCACTCAGCCAATAGTTGGCCAGGATCCCGTCGTGGTCGGGGTAAACGGCGAGGTGGTCGGCCACGCCGTCAGCGAACTCGTCCACCACGGACAGCAGGTCCTCCTTGGGAAGGTCGTGGGCTCCGGCCTCCACGTGAACGACCCGGAAGCCGGGCTCCACATCGACCACGGTGGGCAAATCGGCATCTACCCGGCGGGTAAACACTGTGGATCGTCCACCGGCCTGAGAGAGGGCGGAGGCCAGTTGGCGGACGTAGACGTTCATCCCGCCACCGTCACCGGATCCGGGCTGGGCCAACGGCGAGGTGTGTAGTGAGAGAACAGCCAGGCGACGCACGGCTCAGCCCCCCGAGACCGGCGGGAGCAGGGCCACCTCGTCGTCAGCGCCCACGGCGTCGGTAGCTGTTGCCGACTCGCCATTCAGCCACACCCGACAGGTGGCAGCCATCCCAGCAAACCCTTGGCCGAACTTCTCGTCGGCCGCCGCGAGGACGTCCCCCACGGTGTTCCCGGGGACGTCAACCTTTCCGGTTCCGGCGGCGACCCGAACCGAAGCGAAGAGACGCAGCACGGCCATCCGGTCAGTGTATGGATGACCCTCGCCGGCGCCCCGTTCGGGGCCTGACCGCCGCTACCGTCGCCAGCCATGACCCGCCTGCTCGTCGTCCGTCATGGCCAGTCGGAGTGGAACGCCATCGGTCGATGGCAGGGGCGGGCCGACCCGCCGCTGACCGATGAGGGTCGGCGCCAGGCGGCTGAAGCGGCAAAAGTCCTCGGCACGTTCGACGCCGTGGTGGCCTCACCTCTCGTCCGGGCCGTCGAGACGGCTTCCGTCCTGGCCAGCCACCTGGGGATCGGACCGGTGCTGATCGACCCCGACCTGATGGAACGCGACGCCGGCGAGTGGCAGGGCCTCACCCGGACCCAGATTGAGTCCGGTTGGCCAGACTTTTTGGAATCCGGACGCCGCCCCCCCGGCTACGAGACGGACCAGGACATGGTGGCCCGGGTTCGGGCCGCGCTGGATCGGGTGTCGGACCAGGTGGGCGACGGCGATGTGCTGGTCGTCTCGCACGGCGGCGTGGTGTACACCCTGGAGGAAGCCTGCGGGGAACCGTGGCGCAGGATCCCCAACCTCGGGGCCCGGTGGTTCGACCTGTCGGGCAGTGTCCTCACGGCGGGCCTCCAGGTGGAGTTGATCGCCGACGGGACCATTCCCGACGTGCTCTGACGGAACCGTCCCTAGGTGGAGTCCGAAATCTCGTCGTCCAGGCGGGCGGCAACCACCCCGTAGCCCTCCAGGTCGCCGGAGTCCACCCGGTCCATGGCCGCCTCGATGGTGGCCAGGTCAGCCTCCAGGCGCTCCAGCATGGCGTCGTCCACGTCGGGCACCGGGTCGGTCGACGGCAGGTCTGGTTCCCGGTCGGATGGCGGAGGAGTCGGGTCGGCCACGGCGGCGAGAGTACCGTCGCCCGGTGGCCGCCCCGCTGATCCTCCTCCCTCCCTCCGAGGGCAAGGCGGGAGGCGGCACTGGCCCGCCGTGGACCAAGGCTCCACAGTCGTTCCCCGACCTGGCTGTACACCGCCGGAAGGTCATTGCCGCCTTGGTCGACGCCATGGCCGGGCCCGTTGAAGCCCGGTCCCGTATCCTCGGGGTGGGCGCTGCCAAGGCCGATGAGGCCGCGGCGGCTAACAGGTCCGTGGATTCCGCGCTAACCCTTCCAGCCATCCAGCGCTACACCGGTGTCCTCTATGACGCTCTCGACTATCCCGCTCTGTCGGCGGCCGTCCGACACGGGGTGGACCGCCAGGTGGTCATCTTCTCGGGGCTCTGGGGTGCGGTGAGACCGGCTGACCCGATCCCGGACTACAAGCTGAAGATGGGAGCGACGCTGCCCGGGTTGGGAAAGCCGGCCCGCTTCTGGAAGCCACTCCTCAGCGACGCCCTGACTGGGGCCGCGTCGGGCACAGTCTGGGACCTCTTACCCAACGAGCACACTGCGGCCTGGGATCCGGCGGTCGCCGGCCGTCGGATCCGGGTGCGGTTCCTGGACGACGTCGAGAAGGGTGGGGAGCGCATGCTGGTCACCGTTTCTCATTGGAACAAGTTGCTGAAGGGCGCCCTGGTGCGCCACGTCGTGGAGTGCGGCCTGGACGACCCTGAAGACCTTGTCGGCTTCCATCACCCCGAGGGCTACCGCTACGAACCGTCACTCACCGTGGTTAACGACACCACAACAGAGGTCGCCCTGGTGGCCCGGCGTTAACCGCTACGGGCCGAGGACGCGGTCTAGGTAGTCGTTGGTGAAACGGCGGGTGGGGTCGAGGCGGTCTCGGGCAGCTTGGAACCGGTTCCACTGCGGATAGCGGTCGGCCAGCACGTCAGCACCCTGGAAGTGGAGCTTGCCCCAGTGGGGTCGGCCGTTGTAATCATCCATGATCGCCTCCACCCCTTTGAAATATTGGTCGTACGGCGTTCCTCGAAAAACATGGACGGCGATGAAACAGGAATCCCGGCCAGCTGCTGTCGATAGCGGAATTTCGTCACCGCCCAATATCCGGAATTCGATCGGGAAACTGATCGGTCGGTCCAGTGTGTCGATTAGTGCCCGTACCCGATTGAACGCTTCAAGTCCGTCTTCTCGAGGCACGGCATACTCCATCTCGTAGAAACGAACCCGCCGCTCACTCGCGAAAACCTCGTATGAGGTCGTTAAGTACTCGGCTCGACCGCCCTTCTCGAACACCAAACCGTTGAGCCTTGGTATGAGCGACGGTTGAAGCCGTCCGAGGTGGTTCATGGCCCCAAAGGCCACGTTCTCCAGCAACTCCTTGTTCTTGAACCGCTTCCACCGGCGACGCATCGAGTGACGGAGATCCCGGGCCGGTGGCGGCGTATCGGTAGTGCGCATGTTGCGCTTTACCTGGGCGAAGCCGGTATGGGGCATCCAGAAGAACTCGACATGGTCGGTTGTGTCCGCCCATCCGTCAAACGACGTCACGACTTCATCGATAGGGAGGATTTCCTCTATGGCATGCAGGTTGAACACCGGGACGCATTGCAGGGTCACCTCGGTGACAATGCCCAGGGCACCAAGACCCACCTGAGCTACGTCGCGTAGGTCGGGGTCGTTGTCGTCATCGAGGACTACGACCGATCCGTCGCCCACTACCAACCGCAGCCCCACTACCCCCGCAGCGATTGACTGGAAGCCGAGGCCAGTGCCGTGGGTTGATGTTGAGATGGCGCCGGCCACCGACTGGTAGGCGATGTCCCCGAGGTTGGGCATAGCCAGTCCCCGAGCATCAAGCCTGGGGTTGAGGTCGAACAGGCGGGTGCCAGCCCGCACCCGCACCCGGCCACTGGCGTCATCAACCGCCTCGATCCCAGTCAGACCGTCGAGGCTGACCAGCACGTCATCAGTCCGGGCAATGGGGGTGAACGAGTGGCCAGCCCCCACGGCCCGTACCCGCAAGCCGTCGGCCGTCGCCCGTCGCACCAGATCTCCGACCTCGGACTCCGACGACGGTCGTTCTATGCGGACCGGCCGGCTGCTCTGATTACCGGCCCAATTTCGCCACGAACCATCAGCCCTGATCCCACCGCCTCTGGAACCGCTCACCCGCTCACCAGCCTCGAAGGTCAACCGGCCAAGACTCGAACACCTCGGCATCGCCGCCAGCTTCGGCATCATCAACAAGGTGGAGCAGCTCGTGGTTGGAGATCGTCGGATCGATGTGGGCTGGCCGCAGCCCGACCCGATCACCAACCGACCACGAACCTCCAGCCACCGTCGTGTGCTCATCGGAGCAAAACTGAACTGTGGCGACTCCGCCGAAATCGTCGACGAGACGCGGATCGCCGCTGTCCATAGCCAGGGCCTTCAAACCCCCGTCTAGTGCCGCGTGGCGACCGGACCGCACCGACACCGCCGTAGTGAGCAACACCAGCCCCTCTTTGAAAGGCAACTCAAGCCGCGCGTAATCACCGTCCATCAGCACGAACGAACCAGCCTGGAGTTCGGTAACCACGTGGTTGCAGTCCCACGTGCCTGTCCCCCCTCCGGAGACCACATCGCCTCCGACATCGGCGTGGGCCCCGATCAGCACGGACATGGCCTGAACCGTGCGAGCCTCGCGCTCGGTTCGATCGACCACGTGCTGGGCATGTCCCTCGTAGCCCATCACCCCGCGAACCACTAGCCCGGCACCCCGTGCCTCGTCAGCGAGGCGACCTGCATTGGAGGGGTCACACCCGCAGCGGGGCATCCCTACGTCCACATCGACAATCACCTCTCGGACGCCCCCACCCGCTGCGGCAGCAATCGTCTCCGCGGAGTCGATAGCCACAGTCACCCGGGCCGTTCCGGCGTCCACCAAGGCACCCAGACGGGCCAGTGCCCGCCGATCAACCACCTCGTTGGCCAGCAGCAGGTCCTCTCCTAGGCCGGAGGCAGCAAGACCTTCCAGTTCGCGCACTGTGGCGCAGCAGAAGCCGGCGTGACCGGCGGCCGCGAGACGAGCGGCCAGAGCGGTGCACTTGAATGCCTTGGCGTGGGGGCGCAGAGCCGGTCCCGGTCGGGCCGCCGACATGGTGGCCATGTTGGCGTCCAGCACGCCGGCATCGGCCAACAGGGCCGGGGTAGTCAGGTCGCCGGCTCGCACGAGTTCAGTTCCGTCGGGCCTCGGCCCAAGACATTCCCCGCTGCTCGTCGATCTCGCGAGGTAGTCCTAGTACCCGCTCGGCGATGATGTTGCGTTGCACAGCAAATGTGCCACCACCAAGGGTAAGGGCCGGCGAAAAGATGAACCCGTAGTGCCAGATTGACGAGACTTCAGGGAACTGCTGGTTGCCCAATCGATTTTCTGTCGTTCCCTCCGTCTTTGATGAGGCCAGCTGGCCCGCTGGGCCGGAACCGACGAGCATCCCGGAAGCGCCGACAACCTCCTTGGCCATCTCCATCACGTGCTGGCCGTGCTCATCGGCCATGGCCTTCTGGATGGACGCCTCGGGCCCCGGTTCTTTCCCGGCAATGCGGGCCGTGAGCGTCCGCAAGCGGTTCAGGCGAAGCACCTCTGACTCGGAGTAGAGAGTGCTGAGGCGTTGGCGGACTACCGGATCGGTTTCTCCACCGCCCCGACGGATCAGTTCGAGCAAGTCGTCGGCCGACGGTCCCTCTCCCCACAACGAACCGGCCGACGACAGTGAGACCCGCTCGTTGGCCAGCGTTACTCGGGCTAGGCGCCAGCCGTCGCCCTCGGTGCCGACCAAGTTCTCGACCGGGATCCGGACATTGTCGAAGAACACCTGGTTGAAGGAGTGGGCCGTGGTGGCATCGACGATCGGTGTCATCGTGAGCCCCGGCAGGTTCGTCGGGCAAATGAAGTACGAGATGCCTTTGTGCTTTGGCAGGTCGGGGTCGGTTCGGGCGATGAGGATCCCAAACTTGGACACGTGACCTCCACTCGTCCAGATCTTTGAGCCGTTGACCACGTACTCGTCGCCATCCCTGACGGCCCGGGTACCCAGGTTGGCCAGGTCGGAGCCGGCGTCCGGTTCGCTGAACATCTGGCACCAGAACTCCTCGCCGGTGAAGATCGGATCGAGATAACGCTCCTTCTGTTCCTCGGTTCCTGCCAACGCGATGGTGGGAGCCGCCCAGCCGATGCCGATCGGGTTATTCGGGCGGCTAACCCCGGCTCGCCGCAGCTCGTCGTCGATGACGATCTGGTGCATGGCGTCAGCTCCCAGCCCGTGCGGAGCTGGCCAGTGGGGTACCACGTAGCCGGCGTTGTGGAGTTGGTGAGCTGTGGGATCGGGGTGGTTTGCCAACCACTCACGGACGACTGACCGTCGCGGATCGTCGTCTGGTGGAAGGTCAAAGTCCATGGCGGCGAGTCTGGTGTCTGTCGCGATCAGCCGACCACGCGGGACAGCAGGCGGCGTTGAGCCCCGAACGGCACAACACCCCGAGCAACCCACCGCAACCAGGCTCCCCGACCGACCGGTCGGCGGAATGGGGGGTGCCGGCCATCGAACGCGCGGGCCACCACCCGGGCCACGGCCACCGGGTCACCACCCGACTGGGCGGCACGGTGATCGGCAGCCTCCATGTCAACCACTGTCGGGCCGTAGGGGCCGTCGGGCGATCCGTACCGGGCCGCTTTGGTCCAGACCCCAGTGGGGAAGGCGCCCGGTTCGACCAGTGCCACGTCGATCCCGTGGGGTCCGACCTCGAAGGCCAGGGATTCGGCCCAACCCTCGACGCCCCACTTAGAGGCCGCGTAGGCCGACCAGGTAGGGAGGCCGCCAAGGGCCGTCGAGCTGGTGACGCAGACAATACGACCGCCGTGGCCGCGCATACGGGGCAGGGCGGCCCGGGTCACGGCCAGGGTGCCGTGGAGGTTGGTATCCAGCACTCGGTGCACGGCTGACGGCGGGAGTTCCTCGAAGGGACCGACGGCCAGGGTGCCGGCGTTGTTGACCAGACCGACGAGTCGGCCGGCGTCGCCGGCCAACCTCACCCAGGAGTCAGCCCGAGCGAACGCCTCGTCAATTGAGTCCGGATCGGTCACGTCGAGCTGCAGGACCTCCACACGATCGGACAGCCCTGCCTCGGCTAGAGCCGAGTCGAGCGGACCCCGTCGGGATAGGTCCCGCATGGAAGCGGCCACTCGCCGTCCCCGTCGGGCCAGCTCTACCACCGTCAGAAGGCCGAAGCCCGAAGAGCATCCAGTCACCAGGATCACGCCGTCCTGGTTCCGGGGCGATGAGACCAGAGGGTCATGGCGGGTGAGGCGACCGATTAGCCGACGGTGGATGCCGGCCGGTACCACGCCCCGGGCTGCGAACCGGGCCCGGGCGGTGAGGCCGATTGGATGGCGGAGGCCCCGCCGGCCCTCTACGACCGAGACCATGGTGGCCGACACGCTGTTCGGGTCCAGGGCCCGGGCCCACGCCCGGTCGTCGCCCTCCTCCAGGGCTTGGAGCATCGACGCGTACGGACCGTCCGGGTCGCCGTGTACCGAACCGGCGTCCCACAATCCGGTCCGGACGGACGCCGGTTCGACGATGGCCACCGAGACCCCGAGAGGAGCCATCTCGTGGGCCA
>JAZADL010000188.1:0-5877 GCA_036123635.1 Actinomycetota bacterium | reverse complement strand
CGCGCCGCGACACTCGGGACCGATGTCAAGAAGGCCCGGACGGACCTCCAGGTGTCGAAGGACGAGGGGGCGAAGCAGCAGGCTGAGGCCAAGCGCCTGGACGGTCTGGCAGGAGTCGACGAAGGGGAAGCCAAGCGACTGACGGCGAAGGTCGAACGGGCGTTGGGCAAGGGAGTCGACCCCTCTGTCCTGGCCGAGGAGGCGGGTCGGATCGTCGCGGCGCTGGAGTCAGTCGTAGCGACCCTAGGCGTCGTCGTCGAGGCTTTCGCCCATCACGATGCACAGCAGGGCCTCGTCGTAAAGATGCTGAAGTCGACGGGCTTCGCCGAGGAGGCCGCCGTGCGCGCAGCCGAACGCCCCTCGAGGGAACTCGACGAGATCGACGAGCGCCTCGAGAAGCGCCAGCAGGCCGAGAAGGGGGCGAAGGTACGCCTCGCCGTGCTCACGAAGGAAGGGGTTCCCAAGGCTCGCCCGGCCGTGGAGGTGGCGGCGACCGCTGTGGCTGACGCGGTGGAGCGTGTCGGGTCACTGCGCGATGCCACCCGCCTGCTGAGCGAACGGCACAAGGCGTTCAAGGGCGCCGCCGATTCGGCGGACCAGAAGCGCTCAGCGGCGGCGAAGGCCAGGGCAGGGGCGGACCTAGCCGAGCAGGTTGACAAGACGTGTCGGGGCAAGGGTCCCGGGTCGAAGCAGTCGCTCGAGCAGTGGGTGTTGGCGCACTTCCTCCGCGAGGTCTCCGCTGAGGCGACGGTCAGGCTTCGTTCAATGTCGGATGATCGCTTTGGTTTCGTGGTCAGCGACCAGGACGAGAAGGACCGGGCGGTCGGCCTTCGCCTCGACATCGAGGACAGCTACACCGGGAAGAAGCGGCCAACCAACTCGTTGTCCGGGGGCGAGACCTTCCTAGCGTCGCTCTCCTTGGCGCTCGGCCTCGCCGACACAGTCCAGCGCCGCAACGGGGGCGTTCGGATCGACTGCCTGTTCGTGGACGAGGGCTTCGGCGCCCTTGACACCGATGCGCTCGACCTCGCCATCGACACGCTCGCCGAACTGCGTGCCGGCGGTCGGACCGTCGGTGTCATCAGCCATGTCGAGGGCGTCAAGCAGCGCCTCGACCTGGGCCTCCGCGTCGTCAAGACCGACCGCGGCTCCCACATCGTCCCGGGGCGCGAGTGAGAAGTTGAATTCAGTCGTTCCGCCGCGGGGGTGACACACCCTGACAGCAGCCTAGAGGTCCTTCCGACAGCCTTGCTGGTCGATCCGTACCATCGATGGCATGGAAGAGGTCGAGGGTTCAATTCCCTCTAGCTCCACGTGACGTCGCAGGTCAACGACCTGCGGCGCTCTCGTTTTCGGCTAAACGGTCGTTTCCAAGCCCCTGGGCGTAAGTGACCTCCGTCTTACGATGGCCGGCAAACCGGTACAGCCGCAGCGAGTTGGCTACTACGAACACTGACGAAAATGACATTGCTCCCGCAGCGACCATGGGGCTGAGCACACCAGCGGCGGCCAGCGGAACAGCGGCCACGTTGTACGCGAAGGCCCAGAACAGGTTGCCCTTGATGGTGGCCAGCGTGCTACGGGCCAGGGCGATGGCGTCCACCACTACCCGCAAGTCGCCGGATACCACGGTCAGGTCCGAGGCCTCGATGGCCACGTCGGTTCCGGTGCCCACGGCGATACCCAGGTCTGCCCGGGCCAGAGCCGGTGCGTCATTGATCCCGTCTCCCACCATGGCCACCACCGATCCGGCATCCTGGAGGCTTCGAACCTCGGCCTCCTTGCCGTCGGGCAACACCCCGGCCACCACCCGATCGATACCGACGGCCGTCGCCACCGTCCGCGCTGTGCGCTCATTGTCGCCAGTCAGCAATGTCACTTCTAGGCCCAGTTCGCGGAGCCCGGCCACCGCCTCAGCACTAGTGGAACGGACCTCATCGGTCACCACCAGGACACCGTGGGCCGTTCTGTCCCAGCCAACTACCACGGCGGTGTGTCCGGCATTCTCGGCATCCTCAAGGGCCCGGTCCAGATCTATCGAGACATCGTCAAAAAGTAGGCGGCGGCCGACTAGTACCAGCTGGTCGCCAACCACGGCCCTTACACCAAGGCCCGGGAGGTTCTCGAAGCCTTCGATCGGGTCGCGGTCAGCAGTGGCGGCAGCTACTGCTGTAGCAACCGGGTGCTCGGAGACCGCCTCCACCGAGGCGGCGCGACGGAGTACGAGGTCGGGATCAGTTCCCGGTACCGCCACCACCGATTCGAGACGCATCCGTCCCTCGGTGACCGTCCCTGTCTTATCCAGGACGACATGGTCAATCCGGCGGGTGGCTTCCAGTACTTCGCCTCCCTTCACGATCACCCCAAGCTGGGCGCCCCGACCGGTGCCCACCATGATCGCCGTGGGCGTGGCTAGGCCGAGGGCACACGGACAGGCGATAACGAGGACGGCGACGGCCGCCGTGAACGCCTCCCCTGCTGACCCGTCGGCTAGCAGCCAGACGATCACCGTGGCCAGAGCCACACCGAGAATGGTCGGGACAAACACGGCCGAGATGCGGTCGGCCAATCGCTGGATGGGGGCGGTTGAGCTCTGAGCCCGCTCGACTAGTCGCATGATCTGGGCCAAGACTGTTTCCGAACCGACACGGACGGCTTCGATGATCAGGGAGCCGTTGCCGTTGATGGTGGCCCCGACCACCTCGTCGCCGACGCCCACCACTACGGGCATCGGCTCCCCGGTAATCATCGAGGCGTCCACAGTGGACGATCCATCCAGTACCCGACCATCCACCGGGACCTTCTCACCGGGGCGGACTGCCAGCCGCATGCCGACCCGGATGTCATCGACAGATACCGGGACCCCGTTTTCACGGCGGGCTTCCCTCACACTCAGGCCGGCTAGTGCCCGGAGGGCGTCCCCGGAACGCCGACGGGCCCGAGCCTCCAGCCACCGGCCGAACAGGATCAGGGCCACGATGACTGTGGCGGTCTCGAAGTAGATGTGGCCGCTCCCTAGGGCCAGAGCAACAACCGACCAGGCCCAGGCGGCCACTGTTCCCATCGAGACCAGGGTGTCCATGGTGGTTGCCCGATGGCGGAGGTTGTGGATGGCTACCCGGTGGAACGGCCACCCGATCCCCCACACGACCGGAGTGGCCAAGAGGCCGATTACCCATTGGACACCCGGAAAGTCCAGAGCCGGGACCATGGAGAGCAGGGCGACGGGAACGGTAAGGATGCCGGCCAGGATGAGCCGCTGGTTGGAACCGTCCACCTCACGGTCGTCTACGACTCCCTCCACCGACGGTTCGACCTTCACCTTGTAGCCGAGTCTCTGGACGGCCTTGTCAAAGGCCCCAGGATCCACCTTCTCTGGTTGGTAGGAGATGGTCGCCCGCTCAGTGGCGAAGTTGACCTGGGCGTCGGCCACTCCATCAAGTTCCGATAACCCGCGGCCGATTCTGGCCGCACACCCGGCGCAGGTCATCCCGTCGATCGGCAGGTCGATCGTCCTCGTCATCACCTGTTCCATCCGTCTGGCGTGGTGTCCACTCCTCGCCGCGCTACCATACCCCCTACCCCTATGGTTGGCTACTCTCCCTCCAAGGACGACTTCCTCGTCCGGCTGCGTCGAATCGAAGGTCAGGTCCGTGGCCTCCAACGCCTGGTCAACGAGGACACATACTGCATCGACGTCCTGACCCAGATCTCGTCGGTGACCAAAGCACTACAGGGTGTCGGGGTGGCCCTCCTAGACGAACACATCCGACACTGCGTGAGCGAGGCCGTTCAGGAGGGGGGCGACACCGCCGACGAAACGGTCGAGGAGGTTGTGGCGGCAATCCAGCGCCTCCTTCGTTCGTAGGACCTCCCCCTCGATACAATCCCAACGCGGTCGGAAGACCGAAGTCCGGTGTGATTCCGGCACTGTCCCGCAGCGGTAATGCCGTCGCCTTCCGGCGACGACGAGTCCGAACCAGCTTCCACCGCGCTAACCAGAAACCCTCGAGGCAAGGGAATCGGTTTGGCCGACGGACAGCGGTCCTGTCGATCGGGCGATCCCTCCTCGACGACAGGAGGATCCACCGTGATGGCCCGCATGATCCTTGGCCCACTGATGGTCATCCTCACCGCCTGCAGCGGCACCGAGGCCTCCAACGCTATGTCCGGCACCCCAGCCGCCGTCGAGCCTGCCGGCCCGGAACGCATCGTGTCTATCTCCACGGTGGCCACCGAGATGCTGTTCGCCATCGGCGCCGGGGACCTTGTCGTAGCCGTGGACTCCATGTCCAACTACCCCGCCGAAGCGCCAACTACCGACTTGAGTGGCTACCAGCCCAATGTCGAAGCAATCCTCGGCTTCGCCCCGGACCTGGTGGTCCTCTCCTACGACCCGGGCGACGTAGTGGCCGGCCTGGAAGCTGCTGGGGTCACCGCCCTTCTCCAGGGTGCGGCGTACGCGCTGGCCGACACTTACCACCAGATCACTGCTCTGGGTGCCATTACCGGCAATGTCGACGAGGCGGCCGCTCTCGTGGCTGACATGCAGACCGAGATGGCCGCCCTGGCAGCTTCGGTCCAGGAGCGCGATGAGCCGCTCAGCTACTACCACGAGTTGGATGACACCCTCTATACGGTGACGTCGTCGACGTTCATCGGTGAGATCTACGCCTTAGCCGGGTTGGTCAATGCAGCCGATGCCGCTGACCCAGACGGTGCCTCGTGGGGGTATCCGAAACTGTCGGCCGAGCACCTCCTCGACGCTGACCCCGATCTGATTTTCCTGGCGGATACCAGATGCTGTGGCCAGACGGCGGCCACGGTGGCTGAGCGCCCGGGTTGGGGGATACTCACTGCAGTTACCAACGGTGCCGTCGTCGAGTTGGACGACGATGTGGCCTCCCGGTGGGGACCGCGGATCGTCGATCTCCTCCGGGTCATCGTCGACTCGGTCAACGCCATCAGTTGAGCCGATCCAGATACCCCCGATGACCTCCAAGGCAGACCGACTGAACTCCGAGGGTGGCGGGCAGTCGCTTCTCGGGATCCGCTGGCTCCTAGCCGGGGTTGGTGCAGTCCTAATCTCCGCGGCGGTCAGCGTGGCTAGCGGGCCGGTGTCTATTCCCCTCGGACAAGTGGTCCGCGAACTCCTTGACCACCTCCCTCTCCTCGAGGTCGACTCCTCCTTGTCAGCCGCCGACCGGGCCATAGTCTGGGACCTTCGAGCACCCCGAGTGGTCTTAGGTCTGCTGGTGGGAGCACTGCTGGCTGGATCTGGGGCTGCTTACCAAGGTGTTTTCCGGAACCCATTAGCCGACCCCTACCTGCTGGGAATCGCTGCCGGGGCGGGCCTGGGCGCCACCATCGCCATCGTGGCCGAACTCCGGGATGTCCTCGGTGTCGTGGACCCCGTCCCACTGGTCGCCTTTGCCGGGGCTCTAGTGGCCGTTGCGGCAGCCGGTACCTTGAGTGTCCGGCGAGGGCAGATCGGCTCACCGACCACCCTCATCTTGGCCGGGGTGGCTGTGGCCAACTTCTTCACGGCCATCCAGACCTTCGTCCAGCAGCGGAACTCCGAGACCCTTCAGCAGATATTCGCCTGGATCCTGGGTCGCCTGTCGACCGCCGGATGGACCGAGGTGCAACTGCTGCTCCCCTACGCCGTGGTTTCTGTGGTCGGCCTAGTGCTAGCCATCGGCCCCCTGGACGTTTTGGCCGTCGGTGATGAGGAGGCCAGCACGCTCGGCCTACGACCCCGTGCTGCCCGTCGAGCCATCCTGGTTGTGGCATCGCTGGGTGCGGCAGCGGCTGTGGCGGTTAGCGGGCTTATCGGATTCGTTGGCCTTGTCGTTCCCCACGCCGTTCGTCTGGTGG
>JAZADL010000187.1:0-3673 GCA_036123635.1 Actinomycetota bacterium | reverse complement strand
CCGGCCCACCGGATGGCCAGCTGGACCTCACCGGGGAGGTTGCCGACCCAGCTGCTGAGGCAGGAGTAAGAGCGGCGGCCACTCGGGCCCTCCATGGCCCTCTTTTGGAAGTGCTTGACGCCCAAGGTCTCCGGGATCTCAACACCACTCTGGAGGTCCCGCTGGTGGCTGTTCTGGCCCGAATGGAGGAAGTCGGCGTCGGGGTAAATGTGGCCGAGTTGACTCGGCTCCGCGGCGATTTGACTGCCGAATGCGACCGTCTTCGGGGCCTGGTCCACGAAGCAGCGGGTGGAGAGTTCAACGTGAATTCCACCAAGCAACTTCGGGAGGTTCTGTTTGAGAAGTTAGGTCTGACCCCGGGAAAGAAGACGAAGACCGGATACTCCACCGATGCGGCGACCCTGGAGCGCCTTCGTGACGACCACCCAGTGGTCGGACACCTCCTGGCCTACCGGGAGGTCGAGAAGCTCCGTTCCACCTACGGCGAGGGACTCCTGGCCGAGGTTGGACCTGGAGATCGCATCCGGGCGACCTTTAACCAGACGGTAGCCCGTACGGGCCGTCTTAGCTCCGACGCCCCGAACCTCCACAACATCCCAGTCCGAACTGAGGCGGGCCGGGCCTTTCGTAGGGCCTTCGTTCCATCACCGGGACGATCCCTGTTGGTGGCCGACTACAACCAGATCGAGCTGCGGTGCATTGCCCACCTAGCTGACGACCCAGGCCTAATTGCGGCGTTTGAGGCTGGGGATGACGTTCATACGGCCGTGGCGTCTAGGACGTGGGGCATCCAGCCGGCGGAGGTGACCACCGAAATCCGGAATCGAGCCAAGATGGTGGCCTACGGGCTGGCCTACGGCATGGAGGCCTACGGCCTCTCGCAACGCCTGGGTTCCTCAGTGGATGAGGCGGCCGAAATCTTGGAGGCCTACTTCGCCGCTTTTCCCGCGGTCCGGGCCTACATGAACCGGACGGTCGACGAGGCTCGACAGAAGGGCTATACGGAGACCCTGTTCGGTCGCCGACGGCGGATCCCCGAGCTCTCGTCGCCCAACTACAACGTCCGTCAGGCGGGGGAGCGCCAGGCCATGAATGCCGGGATTCAGGGCCTGGCGGCCGACGTTTTCAAGGTAGCCCTCATCCAAATCGACAGGGGCCTGCGGGCTTCGGAAGCGACTTCTGAGCTGATCCTCCAGGTCCATGACGAGGTGATTCTGGAGGTACCCCCTGACGAGATGGACGATGTGGAGGCGCTAGTTCGAGCGGAAATGACCGGCGCCTACGATCTCCGGGTCGAGTTAGCGGTGGATGTGGCCGACGGAGCCACCTGGGCCGACGCCAAGGGCTGACGACTCAGTGGCGACCGAGCCGATCGACGGGCAGGGGACGGGGCGCGTAACCGAAGGCGGCCCGGGACACTGGTTCGAAGAGGTAGCCGAACACCTCGGCGCTGCCTACCTGCGGTACTCATTCACCTACGGGACGGTGCGCGAGGTGGACGTCCTGGTTGAGGCGTTGGGCTTAGTGCCCGGACAGCGGATCCTCGACGTGGGCTGTGGGCCGGGCCGCCATGCCCACGAACTAGCCCGTAGGGGACACGAGGTAGTAGGGATCGACATCTCTGAGACCTTCGTGGCGCTGGCCCGCGAGAAAGCCCCGGACGGTGCCAGTTTTGTGCACGGCGATGCCCGGACCATGGAGTTCGAAGCGGAGTTCGACGCCGCCCTATCGCTATGTCAGGGGGCGTTCGGCTTGGCCGGGGGCCCGGAGGCCGATCCGGCGGCTCTCGACCCCGACGGGGTAGTCCTTAACCGGATGGCCACTGCACTCCGGCCCGGGGGCCGGATTGCTCTCACCGCCTTTTCGGCCTATTTCCAAGTCCGGTTTCTAGACGACGGCGACCAGTTCGACGTCGACTCGGGAGTGAATCGAGAACGGACGGTCCTGCGGGATTTGGAAGGCGTCGAAGCCCGGGCCGACCTTTGGACCAGTTGCTTTACTCCGCGGGAGCTTCGGCTCCTCTGCGACCGGGCGGGCCTCGACATCGACGAAGTTCGGTCGGTCACCCCGGGTGACTACGCCCCCCGGTTGCCGGATCTCGAGCACCCAGAGTTCCTTGTCTTGGGCCGCCGACGGGCCATTTCCGGAGCCTGACCCGACGGAAGGGGTTGCTGGGAGTGGCCGGTAGGCTCACCCGGTTCGAATCGCGCTCTGACGAGTTTCGGCGTTTCCGTATCCATCTACTTCCATCCGACGAGAAGAATCCGTGTCCGACCAGACCCTGACCGCACCAGCCCCCGACTCCCCGCCGATGGGGACCTTCGACGAGAGTGGTGCCTACACCCCCCGCCCCATTACCGAGAACGATCTCGGAAACCTGACCCTGGACGAAGCGTATTCGGCCACCATGGTCGATATTCAGAACGGCCAGCTGGTTGAGGGGACGGTTGTTCGGGTCGATAAGGACGAGGTCCTGCTGGATATCGGCTACAAGTCGGAGGGTGTGATTCCGCCCCGGGAGCTTTCCATCCGTAACGGCGTGGACCCCAGCGAGATTGTTGCCGTCGGCGAGAAGATTGAGGCAGTAGTCCTCCAGCGGGAAGACAAAGAGGGCCGTCTGGTCTTGTCTAAGAAGCGGGCTCAGTACGAGCGGGCCTGGGGCAGGATCGAGGAGATCAAGGAGGGTGACGGGATGGTCTCCGGCTCGGTCATCGAAGTTGTCAAGGGTGGCCTCATAGTGGATATCGGTCTTCGGGGTTTCCTGCCCGCCTCGCTGGTCGAATTGCGCCGGGTCCGTGACCTGCAGCCGTACATCGGTACCACGGTCGACGCCAAGATCATCGAACTGGACAAGAACCGCAACAACGTGGTCCTATCCCGCCGGGCCTGGTTGGAAGAGACCCAAAAAGAGCAACGCGAGGAGTTCCTCCACGACTTACGCCCAGGAGAGGTTCGTAGGGGTGTGGTGTCCAGCGTGGTCAACTTCGGAGCTTTCGTAGACCTCGGCGGCATGGATGGCCTAGTCCACGTCTCGGAGTTGTCCTGGAAGCATGTCGACCACCCCGGCTCGGTGGTAGCGGTTGGCGATGAGATCGAGGTCCAGGTGCTGGAAGTCGACCTCAGTCGGGAGCGCATCAGTCTTTCACTGAAGGCCACCCAGCAGGATCCCTGGCAGGAGTTCGCTGGGGCCCACCAGGTAGGGGAACTGGTATACGGCCGGGTTACCAAGTTGGTGCCGTTCGGTTCCTTCGTCCAGGTAGGCGACGGGATCGAAGGCTTGGTCCACATTTCGGAGATGTCGGCTCACCACGTAGACCTACCCGAACAGGTGGTCACTCCAGGCGAAGAACTCTGGGTGAAGATCATCGACCTGGATCTCCAGCGTCGCCGAATCAGCCTTTCGATCAAGCAGGCGGCCGAGGGTGGTGTAGTGGCTGCTGAGTACCAGGAGCACTTTGGCGAGCACGCCTACGACGACGAGGGCAACTACATCGGCGGCGAGAGCTCGGAGGGTCAAGAGGCCTGGGCGGAGCTATACGGCGAAAGTGCGGCTGACGGTGAGGCTTCGGTTGAAGAGGTAGAGGCTGACGGTGAGGCTTCGGTTGAAGAGGTAGAGGCTGACGGTGAGGCTTCGGTTGAAGAGGTAGAGGCTGACGGTGAGGCTTCGGTTGAA
>JAZADL010000186.1:0-3370 GCA_036123635.1 Actinomycetota bacterium | reverse complement strand
TGGGCCGTCTTGTTGGACTTGTCGAACGGCGACACGGTGCCTCGAAAGTAGAGGTCGAGCGGTTCGATCTCCTCCTTCACGAACCCGTCGATCCAGTCCAATTTCTCCTGGAACTCAGGTTCGACCTCGAAATTGATCGCCATAGGGACTCCGGGTCGTCCGTGTGGGGGTCGTCCGAAACCTACTCCGCCCCTTTGGCCGCTCCCGAATCCAAGAGTCCGGCTGGGCTAGGTCAGATGGTTCGGACCAGTTCGGCGGCTCGAGCGGCCAGGTCCAGAACGACCCCGCCGAATGCTTCCATCCTCGGGTTGTCGGCCCCCCCGTTTACGTAGCGGGCGTACCCGCCTTCGAGCACGATGGCCAGCTTGAACCGGGCGAGGACGACGTAATAGTCGATGTCGTCGACATCGCGCCCTGACACGGTGGCGTAGTGGTCGAGAAGGTCATCGCGGTTCGGCATCCCCGTGTAGTCCACGTACCCTCCTGTGCGAACCTCGCCCTCGTCCGGCCAGCCCATGACCACCCAGGCCAGGTCCAGGAGGGGGTCCCCTACGGTGCCCATTTCCCAGTCGACGATTGCTGCCAGCCGAGCCGGGCCACCGTGGTGGAACATGACGTTGGCGAACTGATAGTCGCCGTGCATGATCCCCGGTTGGTAGTTGCGTGGACGGTGGCCTCGCAACCAGTCTCCCGCGTCGTTCAGGCCGGGGATCTCCCGGAACTCGAACCGTCTGAGGTGCGCGTACCAGCGATCAACCTGGCGATCGTGGAACCCGTCGGGTCGGCCAAGCCCCTCCAATCCCCGCGCCCTCCAGTCCACCCGGGACAACCGTGCGATGGCGTCGACTAGTTCGAAAGCAAGCCCCTGGCGGGCTCCCAGGTCGGAACCGAAGGGCTCGGGCCAGTGGGGTTCGCCGATCGGCGACCAGCCGTCGACAAAGTCCATCAGGTAGAAGGTGGCACCCAGTACGGACGGGTCGGCACAGACTGCTCGAACCACGGGATGGGGGACGTTGCTGTCAGCGAGAGCTTTGAGAATTCGGTATTCGCGCAGCATTGTTTCGTTCCGACCCTCGGGAACCATTCGGGGCGGTCGGCGTAGCGCCCAACGGTGTTCGCCTCGTTGAATTTCGAAAAGCTCGTTGGATGCGCCACCAGTGATGAAGGTGGCCTGGATCTCTTCGCCGGAGCCGGGTAGGCCCTCGGCATCCATCCACTGCCCGAGGCGGTCGGGGTCGACTAAGCCCCGGGTTCGGTCACCGTCCCCGGACAGGTCAGCCTCGTCAAGCATCTGAACCGGCCGGCCTGCCGGCGGGGTAGGGAGGAGTTGAGAGCACGTCTGGTTTACCGCCAGTCACCGCCACCACGTCCCGGTGGTCACCGTCGGTGACGCTCAACACCATGCCCGTCATCAAGGTGAGGTCCTGCCCCCGTTGGGCGTCGATCATCGGTGTTTCGTATCCCATGCCCAGCCCGCGAACCAGCCACGGCCCGGTCGACGATTGTGCAAGATCCTCATGAGTGGCGCCATCACGGCAGGCGTCGACCAATGCTGGTGCATGTTCGCGTCGGTCGTCGACGAACCGCCCTCCGACACCACCCTCGTAGAGGCCGACCATCGCTCCCAAGTCGACCACCGTGGTGTTGCCTTCGGTACGGACTACCGGTTCGGAAGACGGGATGGTGGCACCCAGGGCGGCCATTGCAGCTAGGGCGTTCGCTATCGGGGTCGGAGCGTCGGGCCGGTTCAGCACGGCCTCTACCCCGGACCAGACCACTCGGCAGGCAGATCGGACGAGTTCGATTTCCTCGGCTAACTTGACCGCCCGCACGCTGGCCATCAGGTCATCGCACGGCACGATCTGGGCGTCTGGGGCGAATCGGGCGGCGGCCCGGATGAAGCCGGGTGAGCAGGCATCTACACCGATGCGGCGAGCGGTGCTCAGGCCCCCTATAGCTGCCATTGAGGAGGCCATGATCTCTGGATTCCACGTGATCGGATACAGGTCGTCGAACGGCACATGTTCTGGGATCCCGGCGTCCCAACTGGACAGCAGGTGAGTTCGTTGTGTCTCGGCCATCAGGACACACCCGGCTCCGAACGGTCGGGTTCCGGACGTCCACAGGCGGGCCATTCCGGTCGAGTAGCCAACGTTGTCCTGCCGACCCAGGACCAAGGCGTCCACCTCCCGCTCCGACATGGCGCCCAAGACACGGCGGCGACGGGCTGCAATAAGTTCGTTTGTCATGACTCGAAAGGCAGGTAGTCCGGCCATCCGCCCAACGGTCGCCAACCGGTTTCGGTTATCGCCACGACCTCCTCGGCCCGGTATCCGCCGACCCCGTCTTCCCACACCACCGGTTCGAGGACCAGCACCATCCCGGGTTCCAACACGAACTGCTCGTCAAATCCTTCGCCCAGGTCAGTACCGATCATTGGCATCTCCGCGCTTTCAACCCCGAGGCCATGGGCCAGGTAGAAGTGGGGTAGCCAGGGAACGGTTCCTCGGTCCGCCCCGATGGCCGCCCGTCCCACTTCGGCCAGGGTGACCCCGGGGCCGATGGTCGCCAGGGAGGCCTCCATCACTGCTGACCACCGCCTGAACAGGTCATGTTCGGCCGAAGACGGGTCCCGTCCGACCACCCAGGTACGCCCGTAGTCCGACGCGTATCCCTCTACGCCAATTCCGGTGTCCACCCACACCAGGTCCTCCTCGTTGAACAATGGGTCTCCAATCCCGGTAGGGAATGCCACGTGACCGGTGGAGGTTCTGGGTCCATCCGAAAGGTTCCGGGGCATGGGTTGGAATATGGGGTCGATCAGTATGTTGTCGACTCCGAGTTGACGCACACGGCTGATGAACAGTCCGGCTAGTTCCGATCGCCGAACACCGGGAAGACAGGCAGTCCGGACCTCTTCCATAACTATCTCGTTGATCCGTTGTGCTCGGTCTATGCAGGCCAGCTCATCTTCGGTTTTCACCAGGCGGGCGGGGCCGAGAACCCGCCCGGCATCAACCAGATCGAAGCCGTCTAGGAGTCCCGATCGGAGCATCGCCCCTGTGACCTCGTCGATGGCCAGACGTCCGGCGCTGCTGGTTCCGGTGGCCAGGCCTATTCCTTCCACCAAACCGGCAATCGACTCGTCTAGTTCCGGGAACACCGAGGGGTGGATTTCCGCGGCAAGGTCGAGCGACGGATGGTCGGCAAAGAGGTGGACTGGCCCCTCCTGGCCGACGATGACCACCGGACGCTGGTAGACGGCATGGGTCGAGTCGACTGCCGGGCCGACGTGGCCGCTGGCGTAGGCGACGTGGGGTTCGTGGAGCAAGACGGTGGCGACCACGTCCTGGGCGGCCATGTGGTGTCG
>JAZADL010000185.1:0-15835 GCA_036123635.1 Actinomycetota bacterium | reverse complement strand
CCTCTCGTCTGGGTTGCCGCCACGTAGACCTGGACCGAGCGGTAACCCAGTTGGCCGGACGCTCCATCGGTGTGATCTTCCACGAAGGCGGAGAGGAAGCCTTCCGCGACCTGGAAGAGCAGGCCCTAGGCCTCCAGATGCAAGCCGTGGACCCCATCGTGTTGTCCACCGGTGGAGGCGTCCTGGGCCGGGAAACCAACCGGGCCGTCCTAGCCCGGGAGGCGACCGTGGTGTGGCTGCGGGCCACACCCGAGACGCTGGCCGCCCGGGTAGGCGACCCATCGAGCCGCCCCCTGCTAGCCGACAGCGACCCGGTCGAAGCACTGCGACGTCTGGCTTCCGAGCGGACCCCGGCCTATGAGACAGCCGCCGACGCGGTGATCGACACCGACGGGTTGGACGTCTCGATGGTCGGCGCCCTCGTGGTGGACGCCTTGCCGGCCACCGACGGAGCCGTCCAATGATCCGCCTCGAGGTGGCACTGCCCGAAGGCCGGTCCTACCCCGTGCTGGTCGGCCCGCAAGCAGCGGAGGAACTGGCTTCGGTACTGCCATCCGGGGTCCAACGAGTCGCCATCGTCACCCAGCCCGACATTCCCGTCGCCGTGGACCCGGGCGTAGACCACCGAATCTTTCCCATCCCGAACGGCGAGACAGCCAAAACACTGTCCACCATCGAGGAACTCTGCCGGGCCTTCGCAACCTGGGGCCTGACCCGCGGCGACGCCGTAGTCGGCGTAGGCGGAGGGGTGGTCACCGACGTGGCCGGCTTCGCCGCCGCCTCCTACCACCGCGGCCTACCCGTGGTTCACGTCGCCACCACACTGCTAGCCCAGATCGACGCAGCGATCGGCGGCAAAACCGGCGTCAACCTCCCGGAAGGCAAAAACCTGGTCGGCGCCTTCTGGCAACCGGCAGCCGTGCTGTGCGACACATCCACCCTGGACACCCTGCCCGCACGCGAGATGCGCTGCGGCCTGGGCGAAATGGCCAAGTACCACTTCCTCGGAGGCGACGACCTAGCCGACCTGGCCTTCGACCAGCGGGTGGCCCGCTGCGTGGAAATCAAAGCCGACATAGTGGCCGCCGACGAGCGAGACGCCGGACGAAGAGCCGTCTTGAACTACGGCCACACCCTCGGCCACGCCATCGAAACCACCGGCCACTACGACCTCCGCCACGGCGAAGCGGTAGCCATCGGCCTGGTCTATGCCGCCGAACTAGGCCGAGCCCTCGAACGAATCGACCGCGACCGGGTAGCCGAGCACCGAAAGATCGTGGACGGCTACGGCCTTCCCAGTTCGCTACCCGAAGGCGCCCAAGCCGACGACCTGATGGCCGCCATGGCCCGCGACAAGAAAGCCGTCGACGGCCTGACCTTCGCCCTGGACGGCCCAACAGGCATCGAGGTGGTAGCCAGCATCGACCCGGGCCTCGTACGCGACACCCTCGAAGCCGTCCGATGAGCAACAACCGGCGACCGGACCAGACAGCAGTCGTGGGAAGATGTCGACCATGAGCGACCGCACCGTGCTCCTCCTGTCGGGACCCAACCTGAACCTGCTGGGCGAACGGGAGCCAGACATCTACGGATCAGCCACCCTGGACGACCACGTGGCCGGCGCCACGGCAGCCGCCACCGCCCGCGGACTGACCCTGGAACACATCCAGTCCAACCACGAAGGCGAACTGGTGGACGCCATCCACGACGCCCGGGGACGCTGCGCCGGCATCGTCGTCAACCCGGGGGCCTTCACCCACTACGCGTGGGCCATACACGACGCCCTGGCGGCCTTCGACGGTCCAATCGTGGAACTCCACCTCTCCAACCCGGCAGCCCGCGAACCATGGCGCCACACGTCGGTGGTAGCCCCGGTGGCCGCCGGAACGATCGCCGGCTTCGGAGCTGCCGGCTACCGGATGGCAGTCGAGGCGGTGGCCGACCTCCTAGACAGGTGACCAACGGAACCGTCGACGGGCTGCCGCCGCTGGCCGTAGCCGACCGGCTCGACGCCCTACGCGCCCTGTTCGACGACGCCGGGATCGACGCCCTGCTGGTCACCGGAACGACCAACGTCCGCTACCTGACCGGCTTCACGGGCTCCGCGGGAAACCTATGGGTCGACGGCCGGCAAGCCGTACTGATCACCGACGGGCGATACAGCGAACAGGCCCCAACCCAGATAGCCGACGCAGGAACAGCAGTCGACGTCGAAGTATCCGCAAGCAGCGACCAGTCACCGGTCACCGCCCTGGCCGACGGATCAACCCGGATCGGCCTGGAAGCCCGATCAGTCACATGGTCCGAACAACAGCGCCTAGCCAAACTGCTGGACGACAACCCGGTAGCTACCGACGGCCTCGTCGAGGCACTGCGAGAAGTCAAGGACGACGGCGAAGTAGCACGAATCACCACCGCGGCAGCCATCGCCGACCGGGCACTAGCCGAAGTGCAACCAACCATGGTCGCCGGAACCACAGAGGCCGACCTGGCCCTGGCCCTCGACCACGCCATGCGGACCAGCGGCGCGTCGGACCGGGCGTTCGAGACAATCGTGGCCGCCGGCCCCAACAGCGCCCTGCCCCACGCCCGACCCGGCTCCCGACCATTGGCCGACGGAGACCTGGTGGTGTGCGACTTCGGGGCGGTGTTCGACGGCTACCGATCCGACATGACCCGCTCCTTCCGGGTCGGAGGGTCGGGCTCCGGCCGGGAAGCCGACCTGCTGTCCGCCGTCCTAGACGCCCAGGAAGCCGGACTGGCCCTAGTGGCCGACGGCGTGCCCCTCGCCGAGGTGGACGCCGCCTGCCGCACTTCATTGGACGCCGCCGGACTGGGGGAGGCGTTCATCCACGGCACCGGCCACGGCGTCGGCCTCGACATCCATGAAGCCCCAGCAGTGTCAGCGACCGCCACTGGTACCCTGCGAGCCGGCCAAGTAGTCACCGTCGAACCGGGGGCCTACCTGGGTGGCTTCGGCGGCGTGCGTTGGGAGGACACGGTGCTGGTCACCACCGACGGCCACCATGCGCTCACCCGTTCACCAAAGGACCCGTGAGACCGACCCTCCCCATCACCCATTCCCGCCCGGAGCCACCATGCCCACCATCACAACCAACGACCTGAAGAACGGCATGACCCTGGAACTCGACCGGGACCTCGTCCAGGTCGTCGAGTTCCAGCACGTCAAACCAGGCAAGGGACACGCCTTCGTCCGTACCACGCTGCGCAACGTTCGAACCGGAGCCGTTGTCGACCGGACCTTCCGAGCCGGCGAGAAGGTCGAGCGGGCCATGATCGACAAACGGTCGATGCAGTTCCTGTACCGGGACGGCGCCGACTACGTGTTCATGGACGACGAAACCTACGACCAACGCAACCTCGCCCCAGCAGCCCTCGGCGACGCCGCCCGGTACCTGGTCGAGCAGGCCACAGCCCTGATCCTGCTGTTCGGCGAAGAGGTGATCGGGGTGGAACTCCCGGCCGCCGTGGAACTAGCAATCACCGAAACCGAACCCGGAGTGCAGGGCGACCGGGTATCCGGCGCCCGCAAGCCGGCCACCCTGGAGACGGGCCTCGTGGTGCAGGTCCCCCTGTTCATCGAGAACGGCGAGCGGGTCAAGGTCGACACCCGCTCCGGCGAGTACCTCAGCCGGGCCTGACCACCCCGCCATGTCCCGACCCAACGACCCGACCGGTTCCCGCCGGGAGGCCCGCGAGACAGCCCTCGAGATCCTGTACGCCGCCGAGGTCCGAGAAACCGACATTCTCGAGATGCTGGCCGGCCAGCCAGTCGTTCCAGCCGACTACGCGGTAGCCCTAGTGGAGGGCGTTGCCGGCTCGCTGGACGAATTGGACGACGTAATCGGCCGGTACGCAGAGGGATGGACAACCAACCGGATGCCCGCCGTGGACCGGGCCCTGCTGCGCATGGCCGTCTACGAACTGGCCCACCTGGACGACGTACCCACCGCCGCCGTGCTGGCCGAGGTGGTGGAACTAGCCGGCGAGTACTCCACTGAGCGGTCATCACGCTTCGTAAACGGCATGGTGGCAGGGATCGCCGGGGAACTCCGCGGGTCGGAGAGCGACCCGGCGTGATCGCCCTGCCGCTGCCCGAGCCACCGCTGGCCGGGACGCGGTACGGCCTCCGACCCTGGACACCGGAGGACGCATCGGCCCTGTCCGCCGCCTGGGCCGACCCGGAGATACGCCTCCGACTACCGGTCCCTGACCCGGCCGACGAGACGGCCGCCGCCAAATGGATTGACGGGTGCGCCAGTCGCCGGACGGCCGGCCTGGCTCTGGACCTGGTAGTCGTGGACCTCTCCGAACCGGACCGGGCCGTTGTCCACGGCGAAGTAGGCCTGTCGGCAGTAGACCGGAATCGGGGCACGGCCCGGATCGGCTGGTGGACCGCCGCGGACCACCGCCGCCGGGGAGCAGCCACCGAAGCGGTCGCCCTGATGACCCGCTGGGCCTTGGACTCCCTGGGGTTGGACGCGCTGGTCGCCGAAGTGGACCCCGACAACATTGCCTCGCTAACCGTGGCCCGGAAGGCCGGCTTCGAGAACCTGGGCCGACCGGTGGACGGGCGGACCGTCCTGGTGGCCCGACCCCCCGAGGGTCGTGGGAGGCGCACCACTGGACGCGTGTAGGCTGCCGACTCGACCGTGAAGCGGGTCCCGTGAGGCCCGAACGGATCGAGGAGAACGAGGCCGATGGCCGAAAGAGAACGACGTCAAACGCCCCCGTTCGGGGGCGTCTTTGTGTCCCACGCGCGGATCATGACCGCCGACGACATGGGACGAGCCATCCGACGGATGGCCCACGAGGTGATCGAGCGGAACCACGGCCTGTCCGAGCTGGTGGTCATCGGGTTACAGACCGGCGGGGTCCCGGTCGCCGAACGCCTGGTCGAGACCCTCGAGGAGATCGACGGGATCCGACCCCCGCTCGGCACCCTGGACGTGGCCCTCCACCGCGACGACATCGGCATCCGACCGGTCGTGCCCGAAGCCGCCACCGAACTGCCCACCGACCTGGACAGCCGCATCGTGGTGCTCGTCGACGACGTGCTGTTCACCGGTCGGACCATCCGAGCTGCGCTGGACGCCATCTGCGACTTCGGCCGACCCCGGTCGATCCAACTGGCCGTCATGGTCGACCGCGGGCACCGAGAACTACCCATCCGACCCGACTTCGTAGGCAAGAACCTGCCGACACGCCGCGACGAGGTCGTCGACGTCCACATCACCGGCGTAGACCTTGGGGTAATGGAGAAGTGACCGCCACCCTGCAGTCCCCACCTGCGAGCGGCCTGGGACGACACCTCCTGGGAATCGACGGCATGTCCCGTTCGGACCTCGAGGAGATTCTGGACCTCACCGACACGTTCGCCGAGATCGGCCGACGGCCCATCCCCAAGGTCCCGGCCCTGCGGGGCCGCACGGTGGCCACGGCCTTCTTCGAGAACTCGACCCGCACCCGCATGTCGTTCGAGACGGCGGCCCGCCGCCTCTCAGCCGACACGGTGGCCTTCAGCGCCGGCTCATCGTCGCTAAGCAAAGGCGAGAGCCTGCGCGACACCGTCGAAGTCGTGGCCTCCTACGGTGCCGACCTCCTAGTAGTCCGCCACGCCATGGCCGGCACCGCCCACCGGGTAGCCGACTGGACCGACCTGTCGGTGGTGAACGCCGGCGACGGCTGCCACGAGCACCCCACCCAGGCCCTGCTGGACTGCTACACACTGCGAGAGCAGCGAGGATCCCTGGACGGGATGCGGATCGCCATCGTGGGCGACGTCCGCCACTCCCGGGTGGCCCGGTCCAACATCCTGGCTTTCACCGCCCTGGGCGCCGAGGTGGTGCTGGTGGCCCCCGCCACCCTGCTGCCCCCGGCCATCGACGGCTGGCCAGTCACCGTGTTCCACGAACTCGACCCGCTGCTCACAGACCTGGACGCCGTATACCTGCTCCGAATGCAGCAGGAACGCATCACCGAGGGCCTCATCCCCTCGCTGCGCGAGTACGCCAACGACTTCGGCCTGAGCGCCGACCGAGTGGCTCGCATGCGGTCCGACGCCCTGGTACTCCACCCCGGGCCCACCAACCGGGGGGTGGAGATCTCCGCCGAGGCGGCAGCCGACCCCCGCTCAGTGATCCTGGATCAGGTAGTCAACGGGGTTTCGGTCCGGATGGCCGTTCTCTTCCGACTGCTCGGCTCGGGCCAACAGCTGGTAGCTGCCGACATCGAACCCGTCGGAGACGACGCCCGACCCGAAGGGGCCGACCGGTGAGCGTGGTTCTGCGCGGAGGGCGCATCATCGACCGAGACGGCGAACGCACACTGGACGTCGAGGTGGGAGACGACGGCCGAATCGCCGCCGTGGGAACCGGCCTGTCAGGAGACGCAGAACTGGACGCTTCAGGCTGTGTGATCTCACCCGGGTTCGTGGACCTCCACGCCCACCTCCGGGAGCCAGGCCAAGAAGAAGCGGAAACCATCGAGACCGGAGCCCGGGGCGGATCGCTAGGGGGCTACACCGCCCTAGTGACCATGCCCAACACCGACCCAACCACCGACTGCGTGGCCGTAGTCGAACAGGTCCGAACGCTGGGAAGGCGCTCAACCTGCGAAATCATCCCCTCGGCGGCCATGACGGTGGACCGACGGGGTACCGAAATGGCACCCATGGGGGAGCTGGTAGACGCCGGAGTGGGCATCTTCACCGACGACGGGACCGGCCTCCAAGATCCCCGCCTCATGCGTCGGGTCATGGAGTACAGCACCGGCCTGACCGGCCGCCTAGGCCGACCAGTGGTCCTAGCCCAGCACTGCGAGGTCACGGCCCTTTCAACCGGGGGCTTCATGCACGAGGGCGAGTGGTCGTCCCGCCTCGGGATCCCCGGCCAGCCAGCCGAGTCCGAAGAACTCATGGTCATGCGCGACATCGCCCTGGTGCGCCTCACCGGCGCCCACACACACTTCCAGCACCTGTCCACCGCAGCGTCGGTAGCGATGGTGCGGGGAGCCAAGGCCGCCGGGCTTCCGGTGACCGCCGAGGCCACCACCCACCACCTCACCCTTACCGACGCGGCGTGTGCTTCCTACGACCCGGTGTTCAAGGTCCACCCCCCACTACGTACCGACGCCGACGTACAGGCCATACGAGACGGTCTGGCCGACGGAACGATCGACGCCATCGCCACCGACCACGCCCCGCACGCCCCGCACGCCAAGGAACTGCCGTTCGATCAGGCCCCACCGGGGATGCTCGGCCTGGAAACGGCCTTCGCCCTGACCCTCGACGAGTCAGGGCTCGACCTACCCGAGGTACTGGCCCTGCTGTCCTGGAAGCCAGCAGCCATCGCCGGGGTGGCCGACCGGCATGGCGCGCCGATCCTGCCCGGAAACCCAGCCAACCTGTGCGTGGTTGATCCCGACGAGGTCTGGACGGTCTCCGGAGCGGCCATGGCCAGCCGGAGTTGCAACACCCCGTACGAGGGCCGCTCCCTACGGGGCCGGGTCCGCCACACCCTCCGCGCCGGCGAACCGGTCGTGGTGGACGGTGAGGCCCGCCGGTGAACCGCCGGACGGTCACCGAAGCCGCCCTGGTCCTGGCCGACGGCGAAGTTTTCGAAGGCGAAGCCATCGGCGCTGAACCGGACGGTGGCGTAGCCACCGGCGAAGTGGTGTTCAACACGGTGCTGGCCGGCTATCAGGAGGTGATCACCGACCCGTCCTACGCCGGACAGATCATCACCTTCACCGCGTCCCACATCGGAAACTACGGCGTCAACGACGACGACCATGAAAGCCGCCGCCCCTTCTGCCGAGGCGTCGTGGTACGCGACCTGGCCCGCCGGCGCAGCAACTGGCGGTCCACCGGAGACCTGGATGGGCTACTGCGAACCCACGGCGTTCCCGGGATCGCCGGGGTGGACACCCGGAGACTCACCCGACACCTCCGCGACGCCGGGGCCATGCCCGGGGCCTTTGGCACGACCGATGTGGCCACCCTGGCCGCCGCGGCGGCCAACGAGCCCGGAACCGACGGAATCGACCTGGTGGCCTCAGTGACCTGCGATACCCCGACCGTGGTGGCCTCCACGGGTGGCGCCCGACGCATCGTGGCCTACGACTTCGGCATCAAGGCCACCATCCTGCGTCACCTCTCCGGCCTGGGCGAGGTCACCATCGTCCCCGCCGCCACCCCGGCTACCGACGTGCTGGACCGGGATCCCGACGGAGTCTTCCTGTCCAACGGCCCTGGCGACCCTGGTCCGCTAGACGACGTCCGCTCCAACATCGGAGCCCTGCTCGGAGCGGTCCCCATCTTCGGCATCTGTTTGGGCCACCAACTGTTGGCCGGCACCCTGGGAGCTGAAACCTACAAGTTGCCGTTCGGCCACCACGGCGGGAACCACCCCGTGCGAAACCTGTCCACCGGAGCGGTGGAGATCACCAGCCAAAACCACAACTACTGCGTGGCCGAGGGGTCGATGCCGACGGTCGAGTTGACCCACGTCAACCTCAACGACCAGACCGTCGAGGGAATCCGCTGCCTCGACGTGCCGGCCTTCAGCGTCCAGTACCACCCGGAGGCCGGCCCCGGACCCCACGACAGCCGCTACCTGTTTGACGAGTTCGAGGACCTGATGGCCTCAGTTCGCGGCCCGGCACCGACCGGAGGTCGCTCCTGATGCCCCGCCGGGACGACATCGGAAGCATCCTGCTCATCGGCTCGGGCCCCATCATCATTGGCCAGGCCTGCGAGTTCGACTACTCGGGTACTCAGGCCTGCCGCGTGCTGCGCGAAGAGGGCTATCGGGTCGTCCTGGCCAACTCGAACCCGGCGACCATCATGACCGACCCGGACTTCGCCGACGCCACCTACGTCGAGCCGCTGCGCCTCGACGTCCTGGAGGCCATCATCGCCCGGGAACGCCCCAACGCCCTGCTGCCCACCTTGGGCGGCCAGACGGCCCTAAACCTGGCCATGGAACTAGCCGAGGCCGGGATCCTGGACCGGTACGGGGTGGAACTCATCGGGGCCGACGCTGAGGCCATCGCCACGGCTGAGGACCGGGAGCAGTTCAAGGTAGCCATGCAGGAAATCGGCCTAGCCGTACCCCGGTCGGGCATCGCTCACACCATGGATGAGGCACGGACGGTGGTGGCCGAAATCGGCCTACCGGTGGTCATCCGCCCCGCTTACATCCTGGGGGGCCGGGGGACCGGCATCGCTGCCACCCCGGAGGACTTCGAGGCGGCGGCCGCGAACGGCATCGAAGCCAGTCCCATCTCCGAGATCCTGATCGAGAAGTCGATCGCAGGGTGGAAGGAATACGAACTAGAGGTCATGAGGGACCGGGACGACAACTGTGTGGTCATCTGCTCCATCGAGAACCTCGACCCGATGGGCGTCCACACCGGCGACTCCATCACCGTGGCTCCCGCCCAGACACTGTCTGACGTGGAATACCAGCAGATGAGGGACGCCGCCTTTGCCTGCCTCCGCCGGGTCGGAGTCGAGACAGGCGGGTCCAACGTCCAGTTCGCGGTGGATCCGGCCACCGGCCAGCAGGTCATCATCGAAATGAATCCCCGGGTGAGCCGCTCGTCGGCCCTGGCCTCCAAAGCCACCGGGTTCCCTATCGCCAAGATCGCCGCCAAGCTGGCCGTCGGATACACGCTGGACGAGATCCCCAACGACATCACCCGGGAGACACCGGCCGCTTTCGAGCCGACCATCGATTACGTGGTTACCAAGATCCCACGGTGGGCCTTCGAGAAGTTCCCCGGCACATCCGGCGTGCTGGGTACGTCCATGCAGTCGGTAGGGGAAGTCATGGCCATCGGTCGGACGTTCTCCGAGTCGTTACAGAAGGGCATGCGGTCCCTGGAGAACGGACGCCTCGGCCTGAACGGCGATCCGGCCGAGGTCGCCTTGGACGCCCTGGACGACGACGCCCTGCTGGCCGCCGCCGCGATACCCACCCCGGCCCGGGTCACCCAACTGGAGGCCCTGCTGCGCCGGGGCGTGGATCCCGACATAGTGCACCAGGCCACCCGGGTGGACCCCTGGTTCCTGGACCAGATCCTGGCCATCAGCGAAGAGCGTCTCCACCTGGAATCCGTCGGACCCGACCACATGGGACGAGGCGACTGGAGACGGGCCAAGCAGATGGGCTTCTCGGACGCCCAACTGGCCCACCTGTGGGACCGAGACGTCGCTGACGTGCGGTCGGCCCGCGAAGCAGCTGGGATACGCCCCACCTACAAGACGGTCGACACCTGCGCGGCAGAATTCGCCGCTGAGACGCCCTACCACTACTCGACCTGGGAGGACGAGGACGAGGTCCGACCATCCGACCGGCCCAAGGTGATGATCCTGGGGTCAGGTCCCAACCGAATCGGCCAGGGCATCGAGTTCGACTACTGCTGCGTGCACGCCAGCTTTGCCCTGAGGGAGGCCGGCTTCGAGACCGTCATGGTCAACTGCAACCCGGAGACCGTGTCGACCGACTACGACACCAGCGACCGCCTCTACTTCGAGCCGCTCACCCTGGAGGACGTAACCAACATCATCGACGCCGAGGAGCCGGTAGGCATCATCGTCTCGCTGGGAGGCCAGACCCCGCTGAAGCTGGCCTCCACTCTGCCCCCCGAACTGGTCGCCGGAACCAGCCCGGCGTCGATCGACCTGGCCGAGGACCGCGAACAGTGGAACGCCCTGTGTCGAGACCTGGGCATCCCGCAACCCCCGGGAGGCACGGCGGTGGACGCCGACGGGGCCCTGGCCATCGCCGCCCAGGTTGGGTACCCGGTACTGGTTCGCCCGTCCTATGTGCTGGGTGGTCGAGCCATGGAGATCGTCTACGACGACGCCCAACTGCTCCGGGCCATGGCCGAGCTGAGCGACTTCGGCAGCCTGGGCATCGAGGGCGGCCTGTCAGCCGAACGCCCGGTGCTGGTGGACCGCTTCCTGGAGGACGCCACCGAGGTCGACGTGGACGCCGTACGCGACCACCTCGGCGACACGGTGATTGGCGCTGTCATGGAACACGTGGAGGAGGCAGGCGTCCACAGCGGCGACAGTGCCTGCGTGATTCCACCGCCCCACCTGTCGGCATCCGTGGTAACCCGCATCGAAGACCACACGCTGGCCATCGCCAGCGCACTGGACGTCCGGGGTCCCATCAACGTCCAGTTCGCCGTCAAGGACGACGAGGTGTACGTGATCGAGGCCAACCCCCGGGCATCGCGGACCGTACCGTTCGTGGCCAAGGCCACCGGCGTGCCGCTGGCCAAGGTGGCCAGCCGGGTCATGATGGGAGCCACCCTGGGCGAGCTACGAGACGAGGGCCTGCTGTGTGAACGGGTGGTCAGCGACCACGTGGCAGTCAAGGAGGCCGTTCTGCCGTTCAACCGGTTCCCGGAAGCCGACCCGGTCCTCGGCCCGGAGATGCGATCCACCGGAGAGGTCATGGGCATCGACCTGACTACCGGGCTGGCCTTCACAAAGTCCCAAATCTCGGCCGGCGACGCCCTACCGGAGTCCGGGACCGTCTTCCTGTCGCTAGCCAACCGGGACAAGGCGGTGGGCCTAGAGGCGGCCCGTGGCCTACGGGACCTGGGCCTGGACGTGGTGGCGACCAGCGGCACGGCCGAACATCTGCGGGCCAACGGGGTGCCGGTCGACACCGTGGTGGCCAAGCTTGACGAAGAGGGCACCGACGCCGTGGAACTGATCCGGTCCGGTGGTGTCCAGCTGGTGGTCAACAGTCCTCGCGGTCGCGGCCCCCGAGCCGACGGCGAACACATCCGTGCCGCTGCAGGCGCCCTCGGGATTCCTCTGCTAACCACGGCAAACGCCGCCCTGGCTGCTGCCCGCGGGCTAGCTGACTGGCAGCGTTTCCCGTTGGCCGTCCGAACGCTGCAGGAGTACCACCGGGGTGTGCGCCGCCCGGAAGAGGAGGAAGAGGAGGTTGTCCGGTGAGGGGGCGTAGGCCGGCCGTCGACCTTACGACCCGTGTCGGGTCGGTCGAGCTTCCCAATCCCGTCCTGACCGCCTCGGGTACTGCCGGCTACGGCCACGAGTTGGCCGACCACCTAGACCTGGACTCCCTGGGTGCGGTAGTCGTGAAATCCCTACACGCCGAGCCCTGGGAGGGGAACCCGGCCCCCCGGGTACATGCCACGCCGGCCGGGATGCTGAACAGCGTGGGCCTTCAGGGCCCCGGGGTCGAAGCCTGGCTGACCCACGACCTACCCGCCCTGGCGGCGACGGGAGCCCGGGTAGTGGCCAGCATCTGGGGGCGCACAGTCGACGAGTTCGCCCGGGCCGCCGAGCTACTAGCCGACGCCCCGCCCGAAGTGGTAGCCGTAGAGGTCAACGCTTCGTGCCCGAACCTGGAAGACCGGCGGGCCCTGTTTGCACACTCGACTGTCGCCACGGCGGCCGTAGTCGACGCCGCAGCGGCCGCCGGGCGTCCCCGGTGGGCCAAGCTCAGCCCGAACACCCCGGAGCTACCTGAGATGGCGGCAGCCGCCGTGTCGGCGGGGGCCGAAGCGGTCACCGTGGCCAACACACTGCTGGGCATGGTCATCGACACGGAATCCCGCCGGCCCCTGCTGGGCGCCGGTCGAGGAGGCCTCAGCGGGCCGGCCATCCGGCCGGTGGCCGTCAGGGCCGTCTTTGACACCCGAGAGGCGCTCCCCGAGGTGCCCATCATTGGGGTAGGCGGCGTGGCCAGCGCCGAGGATGCCGTGGAGTTCCTCCTGGCTGGCGCCTCGGCCGTACAGGTAGGCACGGCGACCTTCGCTGACCCCCGGGCGCCGGCCCGGATCCTGCGAGACCTTGAACGGTGGTGTGACCGTCGCGGAGTGGCCACCCTGGACGAACTGATCGGAGTAGCCCATGGCTGACCACGAGGTACCCGAGGAGGTCCGTCGCCGGCTGTGCCTAGTCCTGGACGTAGACGACTTGGTAGCCGCCCGGCGAACCGCCGACCTGCTGGCTCCATGGTTCGGCACGGTCAAGGTGGGCCTGGAGCTGTTCTCGGCCGCCGGACCGGAGGCCGTGGCGACATTCGCGGAGTCCGGCTTCGATGTGTTCTGTGACCTCAAACTGCACGACATCCCTAACACGGTGCGGAGCGCCGCCCGGGTGCTGGGCACTTCGGGGGCGCGGTGGGTGACCGTACACACCTCGGGAGGCGCTCCGATGCTGCAGGCCGCCGTGGAAGGGCTGACCGAGGGGGCAGCCAGCGTGGGGAGCACGATCCCCGGAGCGTTGGGTGTAACCATTCTGACCAGCGACGACGTAGCAGGCGCCGAAGTCCTCACCGCCCGGTGCGAGCTGGCGGCTACCAGTGGCTGCGAGGGGATCGTGTGCGCCGCCCCGGACCTCCCAACCACCGACCCCTGGTCGGACCGGCTGGTCAGGGTGGTGCCGGGGATCCGGATGCCTGGCGGGGCAACCCACGACCAAGCCCGGGTAGCCACACCCCGTGAGGCCCTGGCCGCCGGGGCCGACCTCCTGGTGGTGGGCCGGGCCGTGACGGCCGCCGACGATCCGGTCCAGGCAGCCATCGACTTGGCCGCCCACCTGGCCGGCTGAGTGAGACGCAGCCGGCCGATACCGGGTCGTCCACACCGGTCCGCCGCTGCTACTAGGGTCCTGACCATGGCAGGACTTCCTCAACTCACCGACGAACAACGACGAGCCGCTCTGGCAATGGCGGCCGAGGCCCGACGGGTACGGGCCGAGATCAAGGAGCTTCTCAAGATGGGGACGCTGTCCCTGTCCGAGCTGCTGGATCGGTCTGACAGCGACAAGATCTTGGCCAAGATGAAGGTGCTGTCCGTCCTAGAGGCGCTGCCCAAGCTGGGCAAGGTGAAAGCCCGCCGGACCATGGACGAGGTTGGGATCAGTGAGAGCCGCCGCCTGCGGGGCCTGGGTTCCCAGCAGCGAGCCGAGCTGGTAGCGCGTTTCGGCTGACACCGACTCTCAGACGGACGGCGAGCCGGTGGGGGAGAACCCCGATATCCGGACGCCGCTGGTGGTGGTGCTCTCCGGCCCGGGTGGCGCGGGGAAAGGCACGATCGCTCGGGCCCTGGTTGAGGGCGACGACCGCCTGGCCCTGAGCCGGTCCTGGACCAGCCGAGAACGGCGGATTGACGACGTTGCTGACGCCTACGTCTTCGTGGACCGGGCCACCTTCGAGGAGCGTCGCGACGAGGGCGGGTTCCTGGAGTGGAACGAGTTCCTGGGTTGCTTCTACGGAACGCCGACCCCTGATATCGACGACCCGCGAGACCTCCTCCTAGAAATCGACGTAGCAGGAGGCCGGCAAGTGCTGGAGCGGCTCCCTAACTCTCTCTGCCTGTTCGTGGACGCCCCGGACGATGAGGAGTTGGTGGGCCGCCTCGTGGGTCGAGGCGACAGCGTCGAACAGGCAGAGGCCCGGGTGCGAGAGGCGAAGCGGGAGCGTGGCGAAGCCGAGCAGCTGGGCTACCTCCGGGTCATCAACGACGACCTGGATGAGACCGTGGCAAGGATCACCAGCCTGATCGGAGAACACCGCAGGTTGAACGGCTAACCACCAAAGTCCCGGGGCCGCCATCCAGAGATTTGACCCACTTGGCTCGGGGTCGCTGTTCGAGGGTTCGGACGGTCCCGCTGGTACCGTGAGGGGCCGTTCGGTCGCCCCAGCACACGAGCCGGGGGTTGTCCGGTCGAGAGTCCCGGTCGCAGGGACCGGCACCCTGAGGAACGCAGAGGAACCAAGTGCAGCGTCACGACAGCATGGTCAACCCGGAGATCGAGGGCCTCCTCGAGACGGCCGACTCCAAGTTCCGCCTGGTCACGGTGAGCTCCAAGCGTGCCCGGCAGATCAACTCCTACTTCGGCCAGTTGGGTGAGGGCCTAGGGGCGTCGATTCCGCCGCAGGTCACCTCGACGTCGCGCAAACCGCTGTCCATCGCCTTTGAGGAACTAGCAGCGGGCAAAATCGAGGCTGTGGAGCCGCCGGACGAGCCGGAGGACGTGGACACCCTGCTGGACGCCATCGATGCCGAGTTGGCTGAACAGTTGGGCGAGGACCTCCCCGAGGGCGCGGTGCCCGAGGCCGAGGCCGAGGGCGACGAGGGCGCCTGATTCTCCGCCCCCTGGGGCAGCCACCATGGGATCACTCGCCGGACGCCGGATCGTTCTCGGGGTCACCGGGGGCGTCGCCGCCTACAAGGCCGTCGAGGTCTGTCGGCGCTTGGTTGACGCTGGTGCCCACGTGGCACCGGTTCTTACTCGCGGAGCCCTCCACTTCGTAGGTCGGGCCACCTTCGACGCTTTGGCGTCAGAGCCCGTCCAGACGTCCCTGTGGGACGAACCCCACCCGATCCCGCACACTCGCTTGGGTCAGGGAGCCGACCTGGTGGTGGTGTGCCCGGCCACGGCCCGTCTGCTGTCCGACTACCGGACGGGCCGCTCGGGGGACCTCCTGACCGCCACCCTGCTGGCTACCCGGGCGCCGGTCATCGTGTGCCCGGCCATGCACACCGAGATGTGGGAGCAGCCCTCGGTTCAGGAAAACGTTGAGGTCCTGGCATCAAGGGGCGTGACGGTCGTCGGACCCGAGGACGGGCGCTTGGCCGGCGGCGACGTCGGAGAGGGCCGTCTCGCCGACCCGGCCACCGTGGTGACCGCGGCCGAGGAGGTCCTGGGGGCAACCCGGGGCGACGCCGGTGGCGACCTGGCCGGCCTGACCGTGCTGGTGACGGCCGGAGGGACCCGGGAGCCGATTTGCCCGGTCCGGTTCTTAGGCAACCG
>JAZADL010000184.1:0-6013 GCA_036123635.1 Actinomycetota bacterium | reverse complement strand
CAGGGATGAGCGATGACGAGTCGGCGATCCGTAGGTTGCTAGCCGACTACTGCCATCTGCTCGACGACGGCCGGTTCGACGAGTGGATTGTCCTTTTCGACGAGGACGTAGTGTTCACCGTCATGGGCAACCGCCTCCGGGGCCGAGATGAGGTCCGGAGTTTCATCGAGCCCACGCAACAAGAGGATGATCGGGGACGGCACATGCTGAGTGAGCCAGTCATCGACGTCGACGGCGACATAGCGCTAGTGGCTACCGACTACGTGTTCGTTTCCCGGGCCAACACCATCCTGTCGACGGGCCGCTACGTCGACGTGATTCGTCGTGCCCCGGATCGCTGGCGCTTCGCCTCTCGGGAGATCGTGTTCAGTGGTGAGACCCCATTGGGCGTCGACGGGTGAAGCCGGTTCGCCGACCGTCCAGCCCGAGGAACGGGTGAACCTCACCGAGGCCCTGGATGGGGCACCGGCCCGGGACGACCTGGTCGTGGTAGGTGGCGCTCAGTTCTCGACCGCGGAACTCGAGGCAACCACCTCTTCGACAGCTGCGGCACTCGCTGAGCGATCGGTGGGTAGCGGAGACCGCGTGGCCTTCCAGTTGCCGGTCGGTGTTGAGGCTGTGGCGCTCTACCGGGCCTGCTGGCGACTCGGCGCGATCGCTGCCGCCCTTCACCCGCGAGCTGGTTCGGCCCAGTTGGTGACCGCCCTCGAAGCGTTGGACCCGGTTGTTCGGGTGGCCGGTCCAGGCAGTCCGGCGGCTGATCTGCCCGGCGTACTGGACGTCAGATGCCTTCGTAGTGGCACAGAAGTCCCACCGGTTTCCGTGGCGTCCTCCGATGACGCCCTGGTGTTATTCACCTCGGGATCGTCCGGTGTCCCGAAGGGCGTGATCCACACCCACGGCGGCCTCCTCTACAAGGTCCGCCAGTTACTCGAAGTCCATGGTCTGGGCCCAGAGGATGTGGTCCTCATGCCAGCCCCGTTGGCCCACGTCTCAGGCCTACTCCATGGGGTCCTGATGCCGGGGGTGGCCGGCATGCGCACCGTGCTCATGCCCACCTGGGATCCGGCTAACGCACTGGAGCTGATCGAAGCCGAGGCGGTCACGTACATGGTGGGCCCGCCGACCTTCTTCCTAGCTCTGATGGACGACCCCGCCTTCTCTTCGCAGCGCACGAGGTCTCTTCGGATGTTGTCCTGCGGTGGGGCGGATGTGACACCGGCCTTCGTGGAACGGGCCCGGAACGAACTCGGCGCGGTCGTCAAACGGTCCTACGGCTCAACCGAGGCCCCGACCGTTGCCACCAGCCGGTTCGACGATCCCCCCGAGCAGATGGCCTGCACAGACGGGCGATCCTTCGATGAAACCCAGATCCGGGTCGACGGCCACGGTGAGGTCTGGGTACGTGGCCCCGAGGTTGCCCGCGGCTACCTAGAACCAACACAGGGCGATGGCGTGTTCGTTGACGGGTGGTTCCGGACCGGCGACCTGGGTCGACTGGACGGGAAGTGGTTGACCATCACCGGCCGATCCGATGACCGGATAATTCGGGCCGGCGAAAACATCTCGGCTCGGGAGGTCGAGATGCACCTTGAAGCCCACCAGTCAATCGATCAGGCCGTGGTGGTCGGCATGCCGGATGACCGCCTCGGGGAAAGGGTGGCAGCGTTCGTGGTGGCATCCGATGGCTTCGACCTCGAGACCTGTCGGTCGTGGTTCGCCACCCGGGGACTAGCCCCGTTCCTGACCCCGGAACACCTGGAGGTGGTCGGGAGGCTCCCGCTGCTGGCCTCGGGCAAGTTCGACCGGTCCGAACTTCGGTCCCGTCTGGAGCCTGCTCAGTGACCGGAGGGACTATGCGCGCGGCTATCTACCGGGGGAAAGGGAATCTCGAGGTGGCGGAAGTAGCCGTGCCCCAGGTCGGTCCGTCTGAGGTGCGCGTAGCCGTCGAGTACTGCGGGGTATGTGGGACCGACCTTCACGACGTTCTTGACGGATGGGGAGTGTCGGACAGCATCGGAGGCCACGAATGGTCAGGTCGAGTTGTCGAGGTCGGCTCCGACGTCCTCTTGGAGATCGGCACCCTGGTAGTCGGCCATCCGGGGAACGCATGCGGACGGTGTAAAGCCTGTCTGGCCAGCCGACCCAACCTCTGCGAGGACCGGCCCACCGCTGGGGTGGAACAGCCCCACGGTGCGTTCGCCGACTACGTGGTCGTCGACAGCGACCAGGCGGTAACGGTTCCCGCCGGGGTGGAGGCCCGGGCGGCCGCCTATGCCGAGCCGCTAGCCGTAGCCCTTCACGCTCTGGATCTTGCCGGCGTCGATTCCAAGCATCGGGTCATGGTTTCAGGATGTGGCCCCATCGGAGCGGCCGCGGTGGCCGCGCTGATAGCCCAAGGGCACGACGACGTAGTGGTTGTCGAGCCCTCGCCTCTCCGACGCGACCTGGCTTTCCAACTGGGGGCCACAGTGCTCGAACCCTCGGACCTGGAGTCCCCATGGCATCCGGGTATAGCGGTCGATAAGCCAGTCGATGTAGTAATCGAAACCTCTGGGGTTCGGACGGCGGCCGAATCTGGACTAGCCCAGTTGGTGGCCTGCGGACGAATGGTCCTGGTGGGTACCGGAATGGACTTCCCCCGGCTCGACAGCAACCGGATCATCCTCAACGAACTGGTGGTGACCGGGGCCTACACCTATGGCGCCACCGGGTTTACGTCGGCTCTGGAGCTCATCTCTTCCGGCCTGCTACCTCTCGATGATCTGGTCGAGCCCGGGTCGATTGGCCTGGATGCTCTGTTTGACACCATGGTGCGCCTCCGCTCCGGTGAGGTGGCCGGAAAGGTCCTGGTTCGTCCCTGAGCAGGCCTGGGCCAGAGGCCGAGACGACACCCGGCCTCTGAGAGGGATCAGAGGATGGGTGTGCCGTCGCCGGCTCGCTGGCGGAGAGTCTCCCCGAGGCAGGTCCGGTGGTACTCGGCGTCACCGAAGGACACCTGGTCGAGTTGGATCCTCTTCAAGTACAGGTGGACGTCCGACTCCCAGGTAAAGCCAACGCCCCCGTGGACCTGGAGGGCCGACTCGGCGACTCGGAGGCCGGCATCGCTACACCAAATCTTGGCCACCATGGCAGCGACCGAAGCGTCTGGGTCGCCGGCGCCGATCGACCACGCGGCGTGGTAGGCGGTGGAACGCATCCCTTCGACGTCGACAAGCATGTCCGCGCAGCGATGCTTGACTGCCTGAAAGGCGCCGATCGGCTGCCCAAACTGTTCCCGCTGACCGGCATAGTCCACCGCAATGTCCATGACCGCCTCGGCGGCACCCAGAAGTTCCACCGAGTGGAACACCGCACCGCGATCAAGGTGGGCGGCCACCGCCGAGGCGTCGCCCACGGTGACCGCCTGGACCTCTTCCATCTCGATCCAGGCCAGTTCCCGGGTCCGGTCCATGGCTGGCTCGGGTTTTCGGTCGATAGCGGTTAGGTCCACGGCGACCAACTCGTCGCCGGCTGGGACCACGAGGAGGTCGGCCGACGCGCCGTAGATCACTGGTTCGGGACGACCGGTGACCGAACCATCGGCGTTTCGTCCCACCGACCGCCGAGCCACCGTTGCGATAAGTGATCCCTCGAGTAGGCCCTCGGACCAGGGCGTGTCGGCTAGAACGTGGAGAGCGTTCAGATGCTGGTTCAGCGGCACAGGGGCCAAGTGCCGTCCGAGTTGTTCGAGGAGCACCGCGGCCTCGACGCTTCCCATGCCCAAGCCGCCCGCTGACTCGGGGGTGGTGATCCCAATCCACCCCTGGTCCACCATCGAGGTCCATAGGGAGGGGTCGAACCCGCCGCGGTCGGCTGCCAACCGGACGTGGCTGCTGGTGCACCGGTCGTCAAGGAACCCAGATGCTGCATCATGTAGGGCAACTTGGTCGGAAGAGAGGTCGAAGTCCATAAGCGCCGCGCATCGTAGGGCAGACGCCGCCCCCCTCGAAGCGTCGCGTCGCCCGGATCGGAACTGGTAGACCTGACCGGATGGACCTCGCTCCAACTACGAGCCAGGAGGAATTCCGGGCGGAGTGCCGAAGTTGGCTCGAACGCGAACTGCCCTGGGAGTACGGGGTTGGTTTCCCTCCCATGTTCGACGACCTGGGCGAAGAGGTGGCGTTCCTGAGGGACTGGCAGGAGAAACTGGCCGGCGCCCGAATGGTCGGCGTGTCATGGCCACGTGAGTACGGGGGCCAAGGCCTCGAACCGCTCCACCACTTCATCGTGCAGGAGGAACTAGCTCGGGCACGGGCACCTGAATTGGTAGGCAGGATCGGAGTCAACCTGGTCGGACCCACCCTTCTCGCCCACGGGACAGAGGACCAGAAGGCCCGATGGCTGCCAGCCATCCTCCCGGCCCACCAGCTCTTCTGCCAACTGTTCAGCGAGCCGAATGCAGGTAGCGACCTTGCCTCCGTGGCGACCAGGGCGACCAGAGTCGACGGGGGTTGGGTACTCACTGGCCAGAAGGTCTGGACCTCCTACGCGCAATTCGCCGACTGGGGGTTGTGTCTGGCCCGGACTGAACCCCGGTTGCCGAAAAGGGAGGGCATCTCCGTCTTCATGGTCGACATGAGTTCGCCCGGGATCGAAGTCCGGCCGCTCCGCCAGATAACCGACGATTCTGAATTCAACGAGGTGTTCTTCAACGAGGTGTTCGTGGCCGACGACCAACTGGTAGGCGAGGAAAACGCAGGATGGTCGGTTTCGCAATCGACCTTGACCCACGAACGAGGCACCAACCCACGGCAACTGGTTATCCACTCGCAACTGCTCGACGAACTGATCCGTCTGGCCGAGCGGTCCGGGATCGGCAGCGATCCGCGCACCTCGTCCCGCCTCGCCCAGGCTTTTGTGGAGCTCCGAGTTTTCCAGCTCCAGAACTGGCGGGCCTTGTCGCGTCTACAATCGGGCAAGGTCTCCGGTGGTGAGACGACCACGGCCAAGCTCTACTGGAGTGAGATGAGCCAGCGCTTCCACGCTACGGCGATGCGGGTCTTGGGCGACGTGGCTCCCCTTTGGAAGGGCGCTACCGGCAACCCGGGTGACGGCCGGTGGCAGCGATCCTGGCTCTACTACCGAGCAGCATCAATCTTCGCTGGTACAAGTGAAATCCAACGGACCATCATCGGGGAGCGCACGCTCGGTCTTCCCCGGGAACGACGGAGCTGAGAGGAGGCGACCTTGTCCAACAACAGACCGCCGAAGTTCGAAGCGATCATCTACGAGGTGACAGGCCCTGTGGCCACTATCACCCTTGACCGACCCGAGACGGCCAACGCCCAAAACACCCAGCTCATCGACGAGGTCGACGCAGCCTTCGACCTGGCCGACGCTGACGACCAGGTGAGGGTGGTTGTCCTGGCCGGGAGCGGTCGACACTTCAGTTCGGGCCACGACCTCAAGGCATTGGTTGGCGACACCGAACCCGACGAGTGGCGGCTCATGCGTGAAACCCCGGAAGGCAAGTACCACCACGAGAAGGTCATGTATTTCGACCGCTGTCTGCGTATCCGTGACTTCCGGAAGCCCACCATCGCCGCTGTGCAGGGCAAATGCATCGCCGCCGGCGTGATGCTGGCCTGCATGTGCGACTTGATCGTGGCCAGCGACGACGCGTCCTTCCAGAATCCAGTGCTCCGCATGACGGGAGCCGCGGTGGAACTCCTGGTGGAACCATGGGAGATGCCGATCCGCAAGGCCAAGGAGTTCCTTCTCACCGCGTCGGTCCTGACTGCCGTCGAGGCAGAACGCCTTGGAATGGTCAATCGGGTTGTCCCCCGTGACGATCTGGAAGACGCGGTGCGTGAGATGGCCGAGACGATCGCCAAGGTTCCGCCGGCAACCGCACAAGTCGTCAAACGATCGATCAACAAAACCCTCGACCTCCAAGGCCAGCGCAACGCTTACGACTACCACTTCCAGGCCCACCACTGGATGCACGGCACGGCCACCGCGCTCGATGCCC
>JAZADL010000183.1:0-7613 GCA_036123635.1 Actinomycetota bacterium | reverse complement strand
TCCCCAACACCTCGGCGGCTTCCACCTCATTTCGGACATCAGCCCCATCGAGGCGTAGTAGTCGTCCGAAGTGCCCGTGGAGTGACGCCATCACGGCTAGGGGATGTCGTCCACCGGCGTCCAGCATCCTGGTTAGGCAGTCCAGAGATTTTGGGACGTCACCGGCGTCAATGGCGTCCGTCAGGTCCCACGGCGCTACGTCACCCCCCGTACCCAGGAACGGTTCCACTTCGGACACCCCCACGGACGCGCCGATCCCGAACACCGCAATCAGTGTGTCCAGTAAGGGCACAACCCGAGTCCGATCCTCGCCCAGACGTCGGGCCACCAGGTTTCTGGCCGGTCGGTCTAATTCAACGGCTGCGGTGTCTAGGCGATCTTCCAACCACCGATCAGCGTCTCGACCCCGACCCGTTCCGCACCGACGGACCTCGCCTCCGGCACCGGTCACTGCCTCGACCAGTGGTGCGGGTAGCGAGTTGAGCCGGGGCTGGGTCGGGATGCTCCCTTTCTCCCAGACGACAACCAGTGAGGTGCTATCCAACGGGGCGTCTAGGTAGGCGATGAGGGGGGCCACTGCGTCTTTCGTCCCGAAGCGACCTACGTGGCGTCCGACTACCACCCGTCGACTGGTGAGAAACGGCGGTGTCTGGGCGGCGTCTACTAGGCGCGCTATCTCGAAGCCGTCCTCAAGGCGGTACTCCTCCTCAGTCAACTCCTCGAGGGCTAGGGCGCGGTCCTCGTCACCGAGGGCTTCCTCCACAGCTCCCCTGAGAGCCTCAGCAATCAGGGCGTCGTCATCGCCCACAATCACCACGATGGGCCGGTTCACGCCATTTCTCCTACCGGCGATTTCTCGGCAGCCAGAAGCGCTTCCATGACGTCGGCTACCCGCCGACCACCCCGTACGTCGTGGGCCCGGATGATCCGGCACCCTAGGGCGATTCCCAGCGCATGGGCGGCCCACGACGACTCCTGTCGGTCGTCGATCGCTGCTCCGGTCATTTCGCCGAGAAAACCCTTGTTGGACGCCGAGAGAAAGACCGGTCGTCCGAGGGACGTCAAGTTGTCGGAACTCCGAAGCAGGAGGGCCGACATGTCCGGAGTCTTTCCCAGATCGAGGCCGGCATCGATCATGATCCGTTTATCCGGAATTCCCGCTGCTCGGGCCATAGCGACTCGTTGGGCCAGAAAGTCTCGGACCTCGAGCACCACGTTGTCGTAGCACGGGGTTGGATCGGGGATCCGTGGCCCGATCCGGACGTGGGTAGCAACCACAGAAGCCCCGGCTCGAGCGCAAGCCGGCAGGAAGGTCGGGTCGGCGAACCCGCTGATGTCGTTTCCCACACAGGCTCCGACGGCCAACGCCTCGGCGATCACCGAACCCCGGAACGTGTCGACCGCTAACGGGAGATCGAACCGGGCCCGCAGTGCCTCTACCGCTGGAACCACCCGGTCCAACTCCTCGGCCTCCGTCACTTCCGGACCGGGACCGGCCTTGGATCCACCCACGTCAAGGAGGTCAGCCCCGTTGGCCACGTGTTGGTCAGCTAGCCGGAGAAAGTCGTCGAAGTCCCAGAAGCGTCCCCGGTCCCAGAACGAGTCGGGGGTCCGGTTAAGGATTCCCATGACCAGGGTGCGGGTCGAGCAGTCGTACTGGTGGTCGGCTCCCAGCTCGACGATCACCCGATCGACGGTACACGCAGGGGTCGGACTGTCGGTGACCGCAGTAATGACAGGTGCCGAGTTCCCACAGCACCGTTCGGATCGTTTCACCGACCCGGTACAGACTCACCTTCGAAGGTCGTGACGCTTCCGAGGGGGTGATGTATCGCCGGTCGGAGTGTCAGGTCGAGATCAGAACAGAGTCGAAGTCAAGCGACGACGCCACCCGGCGGTACGCGGGTCGTCGGGTCCTAGAACCTCGAGGAGATCCACAAAGCGCTGTCGGGCCGCGTCGTCGTCCTTCACAGCCGGAAGTAGTTCACTGAGGGTCGTCTCGACATCCTCCACCGGCTCAACCCGTGCCATGGCTGCGATCCGTCGCGTCTCGGCTGACTCGGGGATCCGCTCCAACAACTTGAGGGCGGCCTCCCGGTCGCCCTTGCTGGAGCGTTCCACCAGGAGAAGGGCCAGAGCGGTGACCGCTTCCACGTTGTCGTTCTCGATGGCCAGGGCGGCGATCAGCGACGCCTCGTCACCGGCGGCCACCAAGCGTTCTATCTCGGAAACCTCCTCGGTGGGCAGCAGGCCCTCCACGAACGTCCGGACGGCTTCCTCGCCCTGCGCTCCCACGAAGCTCCCGGCGACCTGCCCGTCAACCAGGCCGAACACGGCGGGAATGGACTGGACCTGAAACGCCTGAGCCACGCCCGGGTTCTTGTCGATGTCCACCTTGGTCAGGATCACCCGACCACCGGTCTCCCCGACCACCTTCTCCAGTATCGGGCCTAGAGCGGTGCACGGGCCGCACCACTCAGCCCACAGATCGACCACGACGGGAACCTGGCGGGACCGGTCGATGACTTCAGTCTGGAAGGTCGCATCGGTGACATCCATGGAGGTCAGGGTAGGCAGCCTGTCGTGCGCCTCCACTACCGTTCTGGGGCAATGGCCGACGCCGCGGGGATCAATCACACCAACTTGCTTCGGTGGTTCGACGGACGAGTTGGAGGGATCGACGGTGACCTACATTTTGAGTTGATCACCGGTGGGCGCTCCAACCTGACTTTCACCGTGTCGGATAACCACGACCGGAGGTGGGTCCTGCGGCGACCTCCCATGGGTCACGTTCTGGCTACCGCCCACGACATGGCCCGTGAGTACCGCATCATCAATGCCCTAGCCGGCAGCAATGTCCCCGTCCCGTCGGTTGTCGGCCTTTGTGAGGACGACCAGATCACCGGTGCGCCCTTTTACGTCATGGACTTCGTCCCCGGCTTGGTGGTGCGCACGGTGGAAGATGCCGCCTTGGTCCCACTCGACGTCCGCCGACGTATGGGCATAGCCCTCGTGGAGGTCCTGGCCCGACTTCACGATGTTGACCTGGAAACCGTCGGACTATCGGACCTGGGCCGCCACGACGGTTATGTCGAACGCCAGTTGAAGCGATGGCGAATCCAGTTCGAGCGATCCACCACCCGTGACCTGCCTCAGGTGTTAGCGGCCCACGAGATGTTGGCCGCCCGAATTCCGGCCCAACAGGGTGCCGGGATCGTGCACGGCGACTACCGGCTTGACAATTGTGTGATGTCGGTCGGCGGCGAAGTGGCAGCTGTCCTGGACTGGGAACTGTGCACTACCGGTGATGTGCTGGCCGATGTGGCCGGCATGGTGGCCTACGCCGACAGTCGGGCTACCGGAGGGCAGCTACCTCCCACGTCGGTTGAAGGGTTCCCGAACGCCGACGAGGTACGCACCCTCTATGAGGCCCACGGGACACGGGACCTGGCCGAGTTGGACTACTACCTGGCCTTCGCCTACTGGCGGATTGCCTGCATTGTGGAGGGGGTTTACTCACGGTACGCAGCGGGTGTGATGGGAGACCAGGACGATCCTCGGCTGGTGGCGGCCTTCGGCCAGCGGGTGGTCGACCTCGCTGACCTGGCCCATGAGATGGCCTCCCAGCTGCCGACGGGAGCCTGATTGTGGCTGACCGTCCTCTCGTCGAGGTTCTGGAGACTCCCACCCTGGACGGACCGGTCCTGTTGTTGGCCCTGGACGGCTGGATTGACGCTGCTGGCGCTGTAGCAGAGGCCCGCCAACGTCTATTGGAGGGTGAGCCAGGGCGCCGGATCGCCCGCTTCGACACCGACCGTCTGCTCGATCACCGGGCCCGACGCCCCACCCTTCACCTGGTGGATGGTGTAAGTCGTCGCATGGAGTGGCCTGCTCTCGAGTTGTTCCTGCTGGAGTCCACCACCGACACCGACGTGTTGGTTCTGCATGGTCCGGAGCCCGACCACGAGTGGCGGGCCTTCGCAGAGAGCGTGGTCGACCTATGCCGCCAGTTCGGTGTCCAGATGGTGGTCGGTCTCGGGGCCTACCCGGCTGCTGTCCCTCACACTCGGCCAACCCGCTTGTCGTGTACGGCCGCCAGTGCCGATCTAACCGAACGTCTGGACTTCGTGACGGCCACCGTCGAGGTTCCGGCCGGGGTCCAGGCCGTGATCGAGATGGAGGCCGGCCGCGCCGGCATCCCGGCAATTGGCTTGTGGGCTCAGGTTCCTCACTACCTTTCGGCTAGCGCCTATCCGCCAGCCGCCCTGGCGCTGCTGGCCGGCCTGGCGAAACTCTCCGGGGCTACAGTCGACGAGGGTCCGCTGTCTGAGGCTTCCCTGGCCACCCGGGCCCGGTTGGATGATCTAGTGGCTCGAAACCCGGAACACGTGACGATGCTGGAGAAGTTGGAGGCGGCCTATGACGACCTCCATGACGTCCGGAGCCAACTGCCCGACGGCGACCAGCTGGCAGCCGAACTGGAGAGGTTCCTCCGCAGTCACGACGACGGCTAAGCCGCAACAGTCGCTCAGACGACGACGTTGACCAGGCGAGGAGGTCGGGTGATGACTTTTCGAGGCTCTCCACCGGCCAGGGCGGTCTGAACCCGTTCGGAGGCCAAGGCGGTGGCTTCGGCTCCCGCTTCATCCAGGTCGGCCGAGACCTCCACCCGGTCGCGGACCTTGCCGTTGACTTGGATGACCATGGTCACCATGTCGTCGATCAGCTTGGTCGGGTCGGCCTCGGGCCACGCCTCCAGGTGCACATGGCCTCCCCGCCGTCTCTCCCACAACTCGGCACAAAGGTGGGGAGCGGCCGGCGCCATGACCTGGAGTAGGGCGTCTACCGCTGCTTCCAGGGTGGCGGTGTGCGGGCCGTCGTCGGTCTGCACGTACCGGTAGAGCGTGTTGGTGAACTCCATGAAGCCGGCGACAGCCGTGTTGTAAGACCACCGGTCGTACTCGTCGGTGATGCGGGCCACCAGCCGGTGGGTGGTCCGGTCGACCTCCGCGTCAGTCTCGGTGATTTCACCGGTCCTCGCCTCAGCGGATAGGTCCGAACCGGGTACAGCTAGACGCCAAACCCGGGCCAGGAACTTGGCACATCCGTCGATCCCGAAGTCTTCCCAGTCCACGTCCTCCTGCGGGGGCTTGACCTGGAGGTGGGCCAGGCGGAGGGCGTCGGCCCCCTGGGCGTCGAGGATTTCCTCGGGGGCCACAAGGTTTCCCCTCGACTTGGACATCTTGGTACCGCCGAGGCGGATCATCCCTTGGGTAAAGAGCCGTTGGAACGGTTCTCGAAGCCCTGCAGGAACCACGCCGAGGTCGGCCAGGGCCTTGGTGAAGAAGCGGGCATACATGAGGTGAAGGATGGCGTGCTCCACGCCACCGATGTACTGGTCAACCGGCAGCCAACGGGCTGTCGCATCCGGCGAGAAGGGCGCTTCGTCATTCCACGGATCGGCGAACCGGAGGAAGTACCAGGATGAGTCCACGAAGGTGTCCATGGTGTCGGTCTCGCGCCGAGCCGAACCTCCGCAGGCCGGACAGGAGGCGTTCAGGAAGTCCTCGTGGGTGGTCAGCGGTGACCGGCCGGTAGGCATGAACTCAACGTCGTCGGGAAGATCTACCGGCAGCTGGTCCACGGGTAATGGCTGCTCGCCGCAGCCGTCGCAGTAAACGATGGGGATTGGGCAACCCCAGTACCGCTGGCGAGACAGCAACCAGTCTCGCAAGCGATAGTTGACTTTCCGGACACCGTGTCCCCCAGCCTCCAGCCAGTCGATGGCCGCTACCTTGGCCTCGGTCACCTCGAGGCCATTTAGGAAGGCCGAGTTGATGGCCAGCCCCTCGCCGACGTAGGCCTCGCCGTCAAAGTCGTCAGGTGGCTGGACGGTGCGGATGATCTCGCAGCCGTGGGCAACGGCGAAGTCCCAGTCGCGCTGATCCTCGCCGGGCACGGCCATGATGGCCCCCGTCCCGTAGGTCATGAGCACGTAGTCGGCCAGGAAGACTGGAATGGCCTGGCCGGTGAACGGGTTCACGACCCGGCAGCCGGTAGCCACGCCGCGCTTGTCCAGCGAACCCTCGGTGGAGAGTCGGTCGATCTCGGAGCGGCCGGCCACCGAGGTCCGAAAGGCGTCGACTTTGGCCCGCTCGTTGTCAGTAGTTAACTCATCGACCCGCGGATGCTCAGGGGAAATAACGGCGAACGTCATGCCGAACGAGGTGTCAGGCCGAGTCGTGAAAACGGCCAGAGGCGCTACATCCTCCCGGGCCGATCCGTCGGCGTCGGCTACCGGCAGGCCGAACTCGACTCCCTCCGATCGCCCGATCCAGTGGCGCTGCATGACCTTGACCTTCTCGGGCCAGTCGACGCTGTCCATGTCGTCAAGGAGTTGCTGGGCGTAAGTAGTAATCCGGTAGAACCACTGTTCCATGTCTCGCTGCTCGACCGGGTCGCCAGAGCGCTCGCAGGTGCCGTCGCCCAGAACCTGCTCATTAGCCAGCACTGTCTGGCAGCCTGGACACCAGTTGACCGGTGCGTTGTCGCGGTAGACGAGGCCCGCCTCGTAGAACTTCAGGAAGATCCACTGGGTCCACCGGATGTAGGAGGGGTCGTGACTCTTCACCATCCGGCGCCAGTCGTAGACGGCGCCGATCCGCCGCAACGAAGCCGAGAGGGCCTCGACGTTGGCGTCGGTATGGACCCGGGGGTGAGTACCCGTTTGGATGGCCGCGTTCTCGGCCGGCAGACCAAAGGAGTCGAACCCAATGGGCGACAGCACGCCATCTCCCCGCATGGTGCGGTAGCGGACCAGAAGGTCTCCCATCGTGTAGTTGCGAACGTGACCCATGTGGGCTGGACCGCTCGGGTACGGATACATGGAGAGCACGTAGAAGGGCGGTCGGTCGTCGTCGTTGTCGACCTGATAGGTGCCCTCGTCGGACCACCGCTGCTGCCAGCGGGCCTCGATGGTCTGGGGGTCGTAGCGCTCGGACATCGCCGTTGAGGTTACGACGGGGGCGCTGTAGTCCGGTGCCTGGAAACCCGATGACCGGGTCGAGTCCCAATGGGCCGCTGGTAGATTGTCGGCTCCTCGGGGCTATAGCTCAGTTGGCAGAGCGCTTCCATGGCATGGAAGAGGTCGAGGGTTCAATTCCCTCTAGCTCCACGTGACGCCGCAGGTCAACGACCTGCGGTGCTCTCGTTTTCAGTACAAACGCTCTCTGGGAGCAACGCTGGGAGCAACGCATGAGCCCCTACCCCATCGTTAACTCAGCTCTGCCTGGGGAACCGAAGGTCCCGAGTTCAAATCTCGCCAGCCCAACAAACAATGTGCAGGTCAGATGGTGTTTCTTGAAAGCACCGTCTGGCCTGTTGTTGCGTCGGGGACCTGAGTGAGGCCTGAAAGATTGCGGTGTCACATGCTGGCGCGATGATCCTGGCAACCACTCTGACTTGCAACCGGCAACAGAGAAGACCGGGAGATGACTTCAGCGATGTCTGACATGTTCTTCGATGACGACTCGGATAGCCGCCCCACGAATCGAGCTGGGAAGCACTGCGACGCGTGTAACGAATGGCTTGACTCTTCGGACACCCACTGCCCC
>JAZADL010000182.1:0-15157 GCA_036123635.1 Actinomycetota bacterium | reverse complement strand
GACCGCAACAATCGCCGCCTCCTGCTCGGCATGAGAACGCACGTCGCAGGCGAGCGCAATGGTCTGCGCTCCGAGCACTGAAGCGTCGGCAGCCGTCGCGTCATTCTTCTCCTGCTCAATGTCGAGGCAGGCAACCGCCGCTCCCTCAGACGCGAACCGAATGGCGGTTGCGCGACCGATACCCGTTGCCGAACCGGTGATGACGACGACCTGACCGGAGAACCGACCGCCTACGGAAGTATCTGGCATAGCAATGCGAGTGTACGCGTCTCATTGGTGAGAGCCGGAAGGTCGGGCTCACTAAATTCAGACCGGCATCGACGCTGGCTACTGTCTGGAGTTGGTCTGCTCATAGTCAAGAATCGAGGGCTCTCCGATGTGCCCGTGACGCGCAGAGGGCCGGTCTCGAGAGACCGACCCGACCTGTACATTCGTGGCTCCGGGGGTGGGGCTCGAACCCACGACCTGCGGATTAACAGTCCGACGCTCTGCCAGCTGAGCTACCCCGGAAAGGGCGTGCGCAGGATACCAGCGCGGTTCATACCCCCGACCGGTTCGTGGAGGCCGACCGGGCCCTCTTCAGTCCTCGTCAAGGTAGTCACGGAGCTTCTGTGAACGGTGAGGATGCCGCAACTTGGCCATGGTCCGCGCCTCGATCTGGCGCACCCGTTCGCGGGTCACTCCGAAGTGGCGCCCCACCTCCTCCAGCGTGCGGGGTTGCCCCCCATCCAAACCGAAGCGCATTCGGACGACATGCTTCTCACGGTCGTTGAGTTCCTCCAGAGCAACCAGGATGTCGTCGCCGAGCAGACGCCGAGCGACCTCTTCCTCAGGTCCCACCGCTCCCAGGTCGGGCACTAACTCGGCCAGGTTGGCATCCTGCTCTTCACCCATCGGCGAGTCCAGAGACAGCGGGTTGTCCTGCTCCTTGGCCAACTGGAGAAGGTCCCCGACCTCGTCGGGTCGCAGCGCCGCGCGCTCGGCAATCTCATTGTTCGAGGGATCTCGTTCCAACTCTTGGGAAAGGTCCCGCTGGACCCGCAGCACCCGGTTCATGGCATCCACCTTGTGGACTGGAATTCGGATGGTGCGCGACTGGTCGGCAATGGCCCGGGTGATGGCCTGACGAATCCACCACGTGGCATACGTGGAGAATTTGAAGCCCTTGTTGGCGTCAAATTTCTCGACAGCCCGCATCAAACCCAGGTTCCCTTCCTGGAAAAGGTCTAGGAGCGGAAGGCCTCGGCCCCCGTACTTCTTGGCCACCGACACCACCAGGCGCAGGTTGGCCCTGGTCAGACGGTCACGGGCCCGGTCACCTCGTCGCTGCAGGCGCCGCAGCCGGGCCACCTCTGCAGCAGCGGTTCGGCCCAGTTCGCCGGCCGCCGCTAGGTCGGCCAGCTCCGTCTCGGCCCGGTTGCCTTCCGTGATGCCATTGGCCAACTCGACCTCCTCGGCCTGGGTCAGGAGGGCAACCTGTCCGATCTCGCGGAGATAGAGGCGGGTCGAGTCGGCGGCTGACCCCTGGTCTGCTCCCGCCTGTGAACGGATCCGGTACTCCAGCGGTCGGGCCCTAACCAACCGAAGGACCTCTTCGTCGTCAGCCTCCACGGCCACCGTCTCGTCGAACTTGATCCCTTCGGTCTGCAGTGCCGTTCGGATGCCGGAAATCAGTTCTGAGGTCAGCTCGGCATCACAAACCACGTCGATGACCTCGTCGAGGGTGAGGCGGCCGCGGGACCGGCCGCGTCTGATCAGGCGGGCCACCTCGAACTCTGAGACTCCGGGCCAGGCCGGTATTTCGGAGGCCGCCTCAGACATCAACCCTCCCCCTCCGAATCGTTGACCAGCCACTGTAGTAATGGCTCCACCTCGGCGAAATCGGTGAAGGCCTCGCGCAGGTCCATGACCCAGTTCCGGAGGAACGAGATGGACGGCTGGTAGGTCGCCAGGTCGCCGGCCTGGCGTGCCTCGGCCTCCAGCACTACAGCGGCCCGCTCGGCAGCGAGGAAGAGTAGGCGTGACACCACACCACAGGGGTCGTCTTCGCTGGCGTCGTCGACGGCTAGCCGGGCCAACAGATCGCTTACCGCTCCCCCAGCCTGTTCCATGGCAGCGTGTAGGTCCGGGGTAGTTCCCAGCGCCTCATAGGATTTTCGGTTGACCGGGTCGGCAAACAGCACTGAGGCCAGGTGGTCGGTCACCTCGTCGGGCCGGTGGACTAACAACCGCAGTGCCTGGTGCTCCGGGGTCAGGTGGCCGGGTGTGGTCGGGCCGCCACCATCCACCGCCACCCGTCGACCCCGGACGGCTAGATCCCCGGTGGACGTTTCGGCCCGGCGGCGCACTTCGTCGGCGCTGACCATGCATCGGTCGGCGATTCGCATCACGTACTGGTCCCGAACCAGCGCGTCGGGATGTTCGACGACCAGTCGCATGGCCGCCGTTACAGCTAGGGCTCGCCCTTCTGCCGAGTCCAGGTCGCTCCGGTCTAACTCCCGGTCCACCCGGAACTCCAGAAACGGGCGAGCTTGTTCAATGGCGGCCCGTAGGCCGTCCGGGTCATTCTCCGCTAGGTCACCAGGATCGGCCCCGGCGGGTAGGGCTGCCACGGCGAACCGCAGACCAAACTCCTCCTCCCAGGCATAGACCCGCTCGGCGGCCGCCTGGCCGGCCCCGTCGGCGTCGAAGGCCAGCACGATACGGCTGGCGAACCGCCCCATGGTGCGGGCGTGCTGGGGGGTGAGAGCTGTGCCGCAGGTGGCTACCGCCCGCTCGATGCCTGCCAGGTGACACCCGATTACGTCGGTGTACCCCTCACATACCACCAGCTCGTCGGTCCGCCCTGCCTCGCCCTTAGCCCAGTGGAGCCCGTAGAGCACTTCACTCTTGGAGTAGAACTCGGCGGTATCCGAGGTGTTTTTGTACTTCGGTCCCTCGCCGTCGGGCAGTTTGCGTCCACCGAACCCAATGGCGTTGCCTTGGGCGTCAAAGATTGGAAACACGATCCGGGCCCGAAAGAAGTCGTACTGGCCGCCCCGCTTGTTGATGCCACCCAGCCCGGTGGTCACCCACTCGTCGTCTTTCATCCTCAGGTGGCGCGACAGTTCGGACCAATCGTCGGGTGCCCACCCGATCCGGAACCGGCGGGCTACATCGCCGTCGTAGCCTCGTGAACGGAGGTAGTCGCGGGCTGAACGTGCGAGGGGGTCCTCCAGAAGACGCTCGTGGTAAAAGTCCACGGCTCTCCCGATGCACTCGGCATGCTCTTTGCGGCGGTTGCGACTCCGCCCCTCGTTGTGGTCCGTGTACCGGAGAGTCAGCCCAACCTTGCCAGCTAGGAACTCGATGGACCCAGCGAAGTCCAGCCCTTCGGTTTCGCGGACGAAGTCGATTGCGTCGCCCTTGGCCTGGCACCCGAAGCAGTAATACACGCCCTTTTCGGCGTTCACCGAAAACGAGGGGGACTTCTCCCCATGAAACGGGCAAAGCCCCATCCACTGGGCGCCCTGCTTCTTGAGCTGGGTGTGTTCAGTGATGAGGCGGACGATGTCGGTCTCGTCCCGTACGCGCCGTACGTCGTCGTCCACGATGCCCATCGGTCGAACGTACCACCGGCCTTACGGAGGCTTTCCGGCAACCCAGTGCTGTCAGACAGGTCAGGCGTTCTGGGCGATAAGCGCTTGGGCCACAGCTAGGCGGGCTACTGGAACCCGGAACGGTGAGCACGACACGTAGTCCACTCCGGCTTCCACCAATAAGTGGATGGATCGGGGATCGCCGCCGTGCTCCCCGCACACACCGATCTCGAGATCCGGTCGAGCTTTCCGCCCGGCCCGGATGGCCGCTGCTATCAGAGGGGCCACTGCTCCCTCATCCAGGTGCTCGAATGGGTTGGCGTCCAGTACGCCTTGCTCCCGGTATCTGTTCATCAGGTCCCGTTCGGCGTCGTCGCGACTCAACCCGAACACCATCTGGGTGAGGTCGTTGGTCCCGAACGAGAAGAAGTCGGCGTGTATGGCCAGGTCGTCTGCCAGGAGGGCAGCACGTGGGGTTTCAACCATGGTGCCCACCGGCAGGGTGTCTCCTGCGCCGGAGGTGGCCACCTCGTCCAGAACCCAGCTCCGCACCAGAGCCAGCTCGGACGCCGTAGCTACTAGAGGCAGCATCACCGAGGCGTGCGGCTCAACCCCGGCGGCCCGTGCATCGAGCACCGCGGCACACAGGGCCCGGACCTGCATCCGGTAGAGGCCCTCACGCAAAATGGCCAGGCGAACCCCTCGGGTGCCAAGCATTGGGTTGTGCTCCCGGTCCTCGGCGGTATCGCCGCGGAACTCGTGCTGTGGAGCGTCCAGGAGGCGGACTGCTACCGGGTAGGGGGCCATAACCTCCAGCACCCCGGCCAGGTCGGACCGCTGGACGGTTTCTAAGTCTTCGAGGGCCTCAGCCTCCTCATCCGGATCCTCAGCGGCCAGAAACCGCTGTACCAGCGGAAGCCTCTCTCCGAGGAACAGGTGCTCGGTCCGGCATAGGCCGATGCCCTCGGCTCCGAAGCCTCGAGCTCGGACCGCGTCGTCGGGCCGGTCGGCGTTGGCCCGCACCCCGACGCGGTCACCGCGTACCTCGTCGGCCCAAGACAGCAGAACGTCCAGCTCGGGCAGATAAACCGCGCTGGCCACATTGACTCCGCCGGCGAAGACCTCCCCTGTGGAGCCATCTAGTGAAACGGCCGAGCCTTCGTCTAGGCGCCGACCTCCGAGCACCACGTGGTTATCGGCCACTTGGAGGTCGGCCACGCCCACCACGGCGGGAATGCCCCACCCCCGTGCCACCACGGCGGCATGCCCGGCCATTCCACCCCGAGCCGTGAGAATGCCGGCCGCCTCTCGCATGCCGACCTCGTCGGCCGGTGTGGTCTCGTCGCGGACCAGGACTGCGGCCTCGCCACGGTCCGAGGCATCCAGAACGGCTTCGGTAGTGAGGCACAACGCTCCGCTGGCTGCTCCCGGGCTAGCTGCCACGCCGGTACCCAGCGCTTCGGGCCTCGGACCTTCGGCTACACCAACGTGGAGCAGGTTGGCGACCAGGGAGGGTGGCACAGCGGCCACCGCCGCGCGTCGGGCTTCGGCGTTGCCGGCCGCCGTGGTGTCCGCTATGAGTCTTCGAAGGTCGTCGACGCTTTCCATCTCGTCAGTCTGGTCGTCTTTACCGGCGCCGGCGGCGTCGGATTCGCTCAGGGGTTCAGGCGGCTGCCCAGGTACTCCACCAGGTTGTCGACGGGCACCCGGTCCTGGGCCATGGAGTCCCGCTCGCGCACGGTCACGGCCCGGTCTTCCAAGGTGTCGAAGTCGATGGTCACGCAGTAGGGCGTGCCGATCTCGTCCTGTCGCCGGTAGCGGCGTCCGATGGCCTGGGTCTCGTCGTAGTCGCACATCCAGTGGGGCTGGAGTAGGCCCAGGACCTCGTTTGACGGCTCTACGAGTTCGGCCTTCTTGGACAGCGGTAGCACGGCGACCTTGTAGGGGGCCAGGCGGTGGTCGAGACGCAGAACGGTCCGTATGTCGTCGTTGACTTCCTCTTCGTCATAGGCCGCCATGAGGAAAGCCATCGCCGTCCGGGTGGCGCCGGCCGCCGGCTCGATCACGTGGGGTACGTAGCGGTCGCCGGAATTGGGGTCGTGGTACTCCAGTTTCGCTCCTGCGCTCTCGGCGTGGCGCCGGAGGTCGAAGTCGGTGCGATTGGCAATCCCCTCCAACTCGTCCCACCCCCACGGGAACAGGAACTCCACGTCGGCGGTACCCGTCGAGTAGTGACTCAACTCGTCACTGTCGTGTTCCCGGAGACGTAGAAGGTCCTCCGGCATGCCCAGGTCTCGGTACCAGCTCATTCGGGCGTCACACCAGTAGCGGTACCACTCAGCCGAGTCGTCGGGTGGCACGAAGAACTCCATCTCCATCTGCTCGAACTCGCGGGTTCGGAACACAAAGTTGCCGGGGGTGATCTCGTTGCGGAAGGATTTTCCGATCTGGGCGATGCCGAATGGCGGCTTCTTACGCGACGTGTTCAGCACGTTGGCGAAGTTGATGAACATGCCTTGAGCTGTCTCGGGGCGCAGGTACACCTCGGCCGCCGACTCAATCATCGGACCGGCGTGGGTCTTGAACATGAGGTTGAACTGACGGGCCTCGGTCAGCGTGCCGGACCCGTTACACGATGGACAGACTTCCGAATCTTCGAGTTTGTCCTGACGGTGCCGAGCCCCGCACTCCCGACAGTCCACCAGTGGGTCGGAGAAGTTCGCCAGATGGCCGGAGGCCTCCCAGACGGCGGGCGGCGAGAGGATCGAGGCATCCAGACCGACCACGTCGTGGCGTAGTTGAACCATGGTTCGCCACCATTGCTCCTTGACGTTACGGAGCAGGAGAACGCCGATGGGCCCATAGTCGTAGGTGGAACGGAAGCCGCCGTAGATGTCGGCCGACTGGAAAACGAACCCCCGACGTTTCGAGAGGTTCACCACCTTGTCGAACAGCGTCTCGTCGTTGGGGGCCATGGTCGTGCAGGGTACCTGTGCACTCTTCAGTGAGGGCCGACGGTCTCCGGGGCGTTCAGGTCAGAATGGGTCGATGGACATCTTCGAACGACTCCGGCGCGGCGCTACCGGCCCCGACCCCACGGCGGTGTCCGGGAGAAGACTGGCTGCGTGGCTACTGGACAATCTCTTCATGGCCATCGTCATCCTGCTAATCCACCGGGGCGACGCCGTCTTGACTAACGAGACTGGTGTCCCAACGTCCATCAACCCGACCATCATCTGGACAATCACTGTCCTCATGGTCCTCAACCAGGTCGTCTTGACCATGGTGACCGGTTTTAGTTTGGGCAAAGCGGTTACCGGACTGCGGGTGGTCAATCGGAGGGACGGTGGCCTACCTGGATTCCGGGGGGCCGCCGGACGGACCCTTCCGTGGGTGATTCCTGTTCCGTTTATTCCTCTGGTGGAGATGGGCTTGGTGCTTACCAGCCGGGGCCATCGGCGGATCGGCGACCGGATCGGAGGGACGCTGGTCGTAGACCGGGGCTGGGTCGGCGAGCCGGTGTTTGTGCCCGGGCTGGACCAGGTCCCTGGTGACGATCTGATTTGAATCGGTCTTGTCGGATCGGGCTGGTTAGGCGTGGCCCATAACCCTCCGGGATCGAAGACGACGCTCCAGGTGGTACTCGGCCACGCTGGTGACCACCGCGTCTACCTCCCCGCACACTCCCGGGTCGGCGACCTCGAGGGCATCGGATAGCCCGCCACCCAAGATGGCCCGGAGCACGGCCAACGCCGGCTCACTCACTGGCCGGCCCCGGCGACAGGCGTCACACAGCACACCACCCTCCCCTGCGTCGATGGCCACCAGCGGTGACCTGCTGCCGCAACGCACACAGGCGTCTAGTTGGGGTGCTAGACCCTCGTGGGCCAGGAGCTTCAGGTAGAAGGCCGGAACAACCAGTGCCGTGGGTCGCTCGTTGAGCGTTCGTAGGGCCCCCAGCAGCATCCGGTAGCGCTGCTCGTCGGGTTCCCGGTCTGGGCTGACTACGTCGATCACCTCAAGGAGGGCTGACGAGTCGGCGAACCGGTTTGCGTCGAGCCGCAGGCTCTCGAACCGGTCGATGGTCTCGGCCTGGGTCACGATGTCCAGGTCGCCTCGCCCGGCGTATAGCTGAACCGCCACGTGGCTGGTCGGCTCCAGGCGCCCACCGAACTTGCTGCGAGTCTTGCGCACCCCCTTGGCTACCGCCCGAACCTTGCCGTTCTCGGGGGTCAGCAGGACCACGATCCGATCGGCTTCGCCGAGACGCCAGGTCCGGAGGACGATGCCGTCGGCGCGGTAGAGACTCACGCCTCGGGCCCGCCGACGCCGCCGTAGCGGCGGTCGCGGTCTTGGTACTCCTTGATCGCCGCGTACAGGTGCTCACGCCGGAAGTCAGGCCACAGCGTGTCGCTGAACACCAACTCGCTGTAGGCGAGATTCCAGAGCAGGAAGTTCGAGACCCGGTACTCCCCCGACGTACGGATCACTAGGTCCGGCTCGGGCATCTCCGGGTCGTAGAGGTGCCGGGCGATGGTCCGCTCCGTGACCTTCCGGGTATCGCTGTCGAGGATCTGCTGGACGGCATCAACCAACTCGGCACGACCGCCGTAGTTGAAAGCGATGGTGAACGTCAGCCCCGTGTTGTTCCGGGTTAGAGCTGTCGCCTCGTCCATGCGTCGGACTAGGCGTCGGGGCACCCGCCGGTCCCGACGGCCAATAAATCGGATGCGAATGTTGCGTTCGTGGAGTTCCCGCTGACGGTTCAGAAGGATCTCCTCGTTGAACTGGAGAAGGAACTGCACCTCGTCGGCCGGGCGGCGCCAGTTCTCAGTTGAGAAGGCGTAGACGGTGAACCAGCCCACGCCCAGATCGTCGGCACCGTCCAGAACCTCGAACAAGGCCTGTTCGCCGGCCGTGTGGCCGTCGGTCCGGGGTAGGCCGCGCTGCTCGGCCCACCGGCCGTTGCCGTCCATCACACAGGCGATGTGACTGGGGATCCGGGTCGGATCGAGATCCGAGGCAAGCACGGGATGAAACTACCCGCGCTCTTCGTCGGCGAGGTGTCGGCAGGCCGTTCTAGCCTCCGTGCGATGGACGTGGCGGAGCAGGCGGCGATCGCCCTCGAGGAGGTCTGCGGGGCCTTACCGGGAGGCGGTGAGCGCCGTCCCGGTCAGGAGGCCATGGTTCGTCGGGTAGCCGAGTCGATCAAAGCCGGGAACCACCTGGTAGTCAGGGCGGGAACCGGCACCGGTAAGTCGCTGGCCTATCTCGTCCCCGCACTCCTGTCAGGCCGGACCACCGTGGTCGCCACGGCCACCAAGGCCCTCCAGGACCAGTTGGCTACCAAGGATCTCCCGTTCCTAGCCGAACACCTCAGGGCCCGTCTTGGACGGACCTTCACTTTCTCGGTGTTGAAGGGTCGATCCAACTACGTGTGCCGCCAACGCCTCACCGAGTTGGCGGCCGTCAGTGATGGTCAGCAGCAACTCGACGGCCTGGCCGATGCTGCTGACGCCAATCAACTAACCGCTATCGCCGAGTGGGCCGATTCGACGGAAACGGGCGATCGGGCCGACCTCCCGATCCAACCCACGGAGATGACGTGGGCAGCGGTCAGTGTCGGTTCCCACGAGTGCCCGGGTGCCGCCCGGTGTCCCAGCGGAGAAGAGTGTTTCGCCGAGGCGGCCCGGGCAACAGCCGAAACGGTTGACCTGGTTGTTACCAACCTTCACCTCTACGGGATCGACGTGGTCACCGAGGGAGGTGCCCTCCCGTTCCACGAGGTGGCCATCCTCGATGAGGCTCACCAGACTGAGGACATCTTGGCCCATGCCTCGGGATTCGAGTTGCGGGCCGGGCGGTTTACCGCCCTGGTGCAACGAGCCCGGTCGATCCTGGCTAGTTCGACAGCCGTCGAGAACGTGGCCGACCTAGCGGGTCGTCTGGATGATGCTCTCGGCCCCTACCTCGGCGATCGCCTGGTCCCGGCGGCAACCGTTGAGCTGCGATCCGCCCTGGATCTGGCTGATACCCGTCTGGCAGCACTCCGAACCGAGTTACTGGGTATTCCGGTGGACGGCCCCGGTGACACGGGAGCCAGACGGGCTCGTGCTCTCAGGTCGTTGGAGACCCTCGCCGGTGACGTCGCCGCAGCGCTCGACCTTGACGGTGGACCGATACCGGGTCCCAAGGTGGCGTGGACCGAAGGAACTGCTGGTCGGCTCAGCCTTCAGGTCGCCCCGGTCGACGTGGCCGCTGTGCTGGACCAGTGCCTGTGGGGTGAGCGCACTGTGGTCCTGACCAGTGCCACTATCCCGGCCAATCTGTCAACCCGTCTGGGCCTGACCGACCACCAGCACCGGATCGAAGACGTGGGCAGCCCCTTCGACTTCGAACGTCAATCGCTCCTTTACTGCGCGACCTCGATGCCTGACCCTAGTGATGACGGTTACCGGGTGGCCTGCTACGACGAGATCGAGCGCCTGGTTACAGCGGCCGGTGGACGGACCCTGGCCCTATTCACCAGCCGTCGGGCCCTCGATGAGGCCGTCGATGTACTCCGCGACCGTTTTCCCTGGCAGGTCCTACACCAGGAGGACCTACCTAAACCCTTGCTGCTAGCCGAATTCGCCGCTGATGAGACGTCATGCCTGTTCGGCACCAAGGGGCTCTGGCACGGAATCGACGTCCCGGGCCCCAGTCTCTCGCTTGTCGTCATCGACCGAATCCCGTTCCCCCGTCCCGACGACCCACTGCTAAGCGCTCGTCGGGACCTGTTAGGAGAAGGAGCGTGGCGAGAGATCGACCTCCCACTAGCCGCCACTGAACTAGCTCAGGGGGCCGGGCGCCTCATCCGGACGACCGAGGATCGGGGTGTGGTTGCCGTGCTCGACCGACGCCTGGCCACCAGCCGCTCCTATCGGTGGGATCTTTTGGAAGCTCTTCCCCCGATGGTCCGTACGGCCGATCCGGACGAGGTGGTCTCATTTTTGGAGGGGTTGTGAACCTGACCCGATGGCTCCCTACTGGTCAGTAGCCCAAGCGGTCCAGGGCCTTGGGTCGACGCTGCCAGCCTTTGTCGACACGCACTAGGAGCTCCAGGAATGCCCCCTCGGGCAGCTGAGCCCGCGCTGCCGTGCCAACCTCCTTGAGGACGGCCCCTTTCTTCCCAATCACGATTCCTTTCTGGGACTCGCGCTCGACCAGGATCTCACAACGGATCCGGGGCCACTCCCACTCGGTCACCCGGGTGGCGATGGAGTGCGGCAACTCCTCCTTCACGATGGACAGCAGTTGCTCGCGCACCAGTTCGGCGACCCAGAAGGCCTCCGGGACGTCGGTAACCATGTCCTCCGGGTAGTACCGCGGCCCCTCCGGGAGTCGCTCCAACACATGGTCGCGTAGGGCGTCCACCCCGTCACCCGTCCGGGCCGAGATCGGGAAGTACTCGTCGAAGTCGAATCTCGAAGCAGCAATCAGCTGTTCGGCTAGCTGCTCTCGCCCCACTCTGTCGGCCCTGTTGACGACCAACACGGTGCGGTCTTTTGGCAACCCAGCGGCGATGAACCTGTCGCCCCGCCCGATGGCACCGTCTGCTTCTACTAGGAAGAGCACCACGTCCATATCGCCGAGCGCCGCCCGGGCCGTGTCGTTCAGGCGTTCGCCTAGCAGGGTCCGGGGTTTGTGGATCCCCGGGGTGTCGCAGAACACGACTTGGACGTCGGGCCGAGTCAGCACCCCGCGTACCTCGGTCCGGGTGGTCTGAGGCTTGTCGGACACGATGGTGACCTTCTGGCCGAGCAGCTGATTCAGCAGGGTTGACTTGCCGACGTTGGGTCGACCGACCAACGTCACGAAGCCCGACCGGTGGCCGTCCCCGCCGGGCTCGACCAGCCCGCTCATTCAGTGTCCTCGGGTCCGCTGATCCTTACTCGGGTTATCCGGCGCCCCACTACCTGTTCTACCCCGAAACGTCGACCGGCCACCTCCACACCCTCGCCGACTTCCGGGACGTGACCCAACGCATCGAGGATCAGGCCGCCCACGGTGTCCCAGTCACCGTCGGGCAGAGTGCCGCCCAGCATTTCATCCAACTCGTCGATGGGCATACGCCCGTGGGCTCGTAGGTCTCCACCGGCCAGTGCCTGAATCAGGGGTTCTCCGGTGTCGAACTCGTCCTCGATCTCGCCCACCACCTCCTCCAAGAGGTCCTCCATGGTGACCAGTCCGGCCGTCCCCCCGTACTCGTCCACCACGATGGCCAGGTGATAGCGATCAGCCTGCATCTCACGCAATAGGTCGTCGGCCTGCTTGGTCTCGGGCACGAAGCGGGGTGGCCGTACGAGGGATCCGACGGGTTCGGTGTCCCGTCCGTCCAGGTGGGCCTTCATGAGGTCCTTGGCGTGGACCACACCGACGATGTCATCAACGCCGTCGCCGCTGACCGGGACCCGCGAATGGCCGTTACGGGCTGCCACGGCTATGGCCTCCGCTACCGTCAGGTCAGCAGCCGCGCAGTTCATGTCCGGGCGGGGAACCATGACCTCCCTGACCAAGGTGTCGCCGAAGGCGATGACCGACTCGATCAGTTCGTGCTCCTCGGCGTCGATGGACGCTGAGGCCAACGCCCGGTCGGCCACGGCCAAGAGTTCCTCTTCGGACACGCTGGGCGCACCGGTTCTGAGTCGCCGAGGCAGCAGGCGGTCCGAAAGGTTGACCAGGCCTAGAGCGATCCACCGCAGCAGCCCAATCCGTCCCAGGGTCCGGGCAAGGGGTGCCAAGCGGAGCGCCAGCCGATCAGTGCTTCGGAGGGCCACCGTCCGGGGCAGCACGTCGACCAGGGCGAAGCCGGCCACCAGGAGGCCGGCTAACGCCAGGGCGGCCCAGGTCGCGCCGACCCGGTCAGCCACCACGATGGCCAGCAGGCCAGCGGCCGACAGACGAAATGTCATCAGCACGAACAGGAGGGGGCCTAGACCACGTACTCGGTCGTCCAGCAGGTCCAACAGATCCGACCGATCAACACCGTCGTCGGTCTCCGTGCCGGAATCGGCCAGAACCTCGGCCTGGGCCCGGCGGATGTGTAGAAGGCTGGTTTCGGCGGCAACCAGTACACCGCTCGCCGCCATCAGCAGCACCACGAGGGCCAGTCCGAGTACGAGACTCACGGTCGTTCCACTCCGTGTCGGGCCAGGTGGCTCCGCTCCTTGCTTTGCATGGCCACCGCCTGGTCCGGATCGGAGTGGTCGTCCCCTAAGAGGTGTAGAACGCCGTGCACCACCAACAGAGCCAACTCGGCGTGGTAGTCGCCGGCGTGCTCTGGGGCCTGGCGGGCGGCCACCGACGGGCACACCACTACATCGCCTAACAGAACGGGTACGTCCACCGGCACCTCAGCCGGATCATCGACCGGGAAGGCCAGGACATCGGTCGGGCCGGAGCCGTCCATGTGGTCGCGGTTCAGAGCCTCAATGGACGGTTCGTCCACGAAATGCAGATGGATCTCGGCCGGTCGGTTGTCGAGTCCCTCGTTCAAAAGGATGTCGGCCACCAATGCCTCCCACCGGCTCACATCAACTGGCTGGTTGGGATCGGGGTAGTCCCGCTCGTCCTCCACGATCACCGTCGGGCCGGCGACGGGACCCGGTTGGGGGGGTTCTCCTCTCATTCGGTCGGCCTGTCGAGGTCCGGAGGCTTCACTCCGGTCCGCTCGTATGCCTCAACGATGTCTTGGACGATCCGGTGGCGAACCACGTCGCGGGCCCCCAGTCGGATGAATGACAGTCCCTCGATCCCGGACAGGGTGTTCTGGAGGCCCTCGAGACCACTGCGACCTCCCGGGACGTCAACCTGACTTACGTCACCTGTCACCACCACCCGCGATCCGAACCCCACACGGGTGAGGAACATCTTCATCTGTTCCGGCGTGGTGTTCTGGGCTTCGTCCAGGATGACGAAGCTGTTGTTGAGAGTGCGACCCCGCATGAAGGCCAGGGGCGCCACCTCCACCTGGCTGCGGTCTAGTAGGCGCTGGGCGGTCTCAGCGTCCACCATGTCGAACAGGGCGTCGTAGAGGGGCCGGAGGTAGGGGTCCACCTTGGCCATCAGGTCGCCGGGCAGGAAACCAACCCGCTCTCCGGCCTCAACCAGCGGGCGGGTCAGAACGATGCGGTCCACCTGTCCGGCCTTTAGCGCCCGGACAGCCATGGCCACGGCCAGCCAACTCTTGCCGGTACCCGCTGGGCCGATAGCAAAGGTGATGATCCCGTCGGCCACCGCCTCGACGTAGCGCTTCTGCCCGGCCGACCGGGGACGGACTGGCTTACCCCTAGCTGAACGGAGTATCTCCGTCGTGAGCACCTCTGAGGGCCGCTCGTCGGCCCGGACCATGTCGATGGCCCGGTCCAGGGTGTTCTCGTCGACGGCGAGGCCCTGTTGAAGGAGGGCTACCACCTCATCGAAGACCCGTCGGACGGTGGGCGCGTGGTCGCCGTCGATGGTGATCTGGTTACCTCGGACGTGGATAGCCGAACCGGGGAAGGCGCCCTCGACTCGCCTCAGCAGGACGTCGCGCTCTCCCACGAGGTCCGACATGAGGTCGTTGCCGGGGACATTGACGGTGACGGTGGTCGACTCCATTGTTCGGACACAGGCTAACGGCAGGGGCGGCCGTGGCCCGCAGGCGCCCAATAGATCAGTCGGCAACCGCTGCTACCGTCGTCGGGAGCCGCCGAATTGCTATCCGATCCTCTCGGACACCTGTCCTCGCTGGGTGCCCTCAGCTCTCCGCCTACTTCTTCTTCCGGCGGCGTCTGCGGCCCCCGGAACCCCGCTGGGCTTTGGCTCCGCTGCGACCGAACCGCTTCTTGGAGCGCTCGGCGTCCAGGTCGGCCATCACCCGAGGACCAGCCTCGTTGACGATGTCCTCGGCGGCGTCTAGCAGGGCGGCGATGCTCTCGTCTTCACCCAGGCCGACCGGCTCGTCAGGTGTTTCCGGGGTGACAAGTGCTCCGTGGCTCCAGTTGACATCGACCCGACGCTTGGTAAACGACGGGCAGTCTTCCGGGCAACGCCAGGGCGCCTCGGGTGCGAGGTCCAGGTTGCACTTTCTCACAGTGTCCCCGTTGGGGTAGCTACGGCTCTCGAAGTGCTTGCAGTTCTGGCGCATTGGCATGACCAGAGTGTGCCTCGCGGGGGGCACCCGTCGGGTGACCGACTGGGTCAGCCGATCGAGCCCTCCATCTGCAACTCGATGAGGCGGCTCCACTCCACGGCGTACTCCATGGGCAGCGTCCGGGTGACCGGCTCGATGAAGCCGTTGACCACCATGGACATGGCCTGCTCCTCGGACAATCCTCGGCTCATCAGGTAGAAGAGCTGGTCGTCGGCGACCTTGGACACTGTGGCCTCGTGGCCGACCACCGCGTCAGCTGAACCGACCTCCATGTACGGGTAGGTGTCCGAGATGCTGTCGTCGTCCAGGATCAGGGCGTCGCACTGCACGAAGCTCTTGCAGCCGTACGCGTCGTCCTCTACCCGGACCAGGCCGCGGTAACTGGTCCGTCCGCCGTCCTTGG
>JAZADL010000181.1:0-3394 GCA_036123635.1 Actinomycetota bacterium | reverse complement strand
TGTTCCACCGTTCAAAGGTGTCCTCCCCGACTGTCAGGGCCGCCGCAGCGTCGTTGACTGGGCTGTAGCCGGGCAAGGTCTGGAGGTAGTCCTTCTCGGCCAGAAACCAGCCGTAGTCGTCGTAGGTGGTTGTGGCCAGAATTGCACCTGGTCGCTCACTGTCAGAGAGGCGCCATCCAGCCATCTCCATGCCGGTGTGGGCGTCGATCCACGCCAACTGTCGGATGAATGCAGCGTGGCCCTCTGCCAACCGATGTGGGGCGACCCACCGCCTTCGTTGGAAAAGCTGCATAGGTGAATCTTGCGTTCAGACCAGGCGACGGAAAAGGCCCGTCTCGAGCGTGTCCTGATTGCCGATGCCGACTACAGCCTGCATCCGCTCCAGCCAGCCGGCGTCAGTCCGGGTGGCTGAGCTCTGTTCCTGCCAAGCAGAAACCGAGTCGTAGCCGTAGTAGAGACGAACCGAGTTGGGCCTACCCCAGCCGCTCACGGACACCACACCGGACGCACCGAAGTTCTCCCCCAGGTAGCTATTCAGGTCCACCGCCCAGGCAACGGAGTCTGGGAACCGCCCCGGCATGGCCTGGAACATGGCGTTTCCTAGTACTGCTGGAGCGTCAGGCCAGTCGCCTACTGAATGAACGACCTCCCACAAAGTGTCCTCGGGACTCCCGTCCATACAGGCCGCAGCTGCCGCGACCTTGTTCCGGAAGGTCTCATCCTCGATACCCCGTGTCGCCATCTCATCTGAAAGAGCTCCAAAGTCCGAACAGAGGGCAGAAACCCCAAATCCCCCGGTCTGGCCGAGGACCGTGCCCCACAGGTTGTAGACGTGGTCTGAGACAGTGTTCACATGGCCGACGGCGTCCATCATCAAAGGTGCCGCTTCGGTGAATCTTGCTGGACTCGCCATCAGGAGCCGGTTCCAGAGGTACATGGGGTTACGTCCTTTACTGTTGTCGTTTCTCCGCTGTCGAGACGGGTGACTCACGATTTCAGGCCCTGAGCCTTCTCGTCAACTAGAGGTCTTCGACTGCGAGAGAGGGGTCACTTAAGCAAGGTTCAGGATCTCCAGGGCGCGGTGTACCGACGGATCTGCCGCCAGGTCTTCGTCTCGCTCCACTTGGGAGAGCATGGTTCGGCGGCGCAGGAAGTCCTCTGGTTCCAGAATCCGTTCGTGGTTGGCCATGACTCGAACCTCGGCTTCGGTGAGGGGTACCAGGCCACCCATTGGCTCGCCCAGAGTCCGGTCCTCGTCGATCAGGTCGAGCGCCGGGAAGGCCCGCATGCCTTGGCGGCGCCACAGGTCTTCGGCCACTCGTTGGTTCAGCCCAAGGCCAGATGCCCGTTCGTTAAATCGTCGTCGGGCTGTACGGCCTGGTTCTCCGTACCACCGCGCTACCGGAGCGCGGGCTTGTAATCCGCAGCTCATTGCCGCCTCAACGACCTCGTCGCCGACGTTCAGACAGTCGGAAAGTTTGCCGCCCAGGATCGACACCACACCTAGGGTCTGGTCCACTTCCACGGCGTGTCGCCGTGACAGTTCTGTCCAGTCCCGGCCCTCCGCCGATCCGTCGGGCTCCACGGCGAGCGAACGGACTCCGCAGCGGTCGGCAATCACGTCGGTGTTAGTTAGCGGGCGCGGCAGGTCGATACGGGCGTTGATCTGCTCCAGCAGGAACGATCGATCCTCTCCAGTCACCGACACGTCGGGGTCCTCGACTGGGGTGTCCGTCGTGCCGATCACCGAACGTTCTCCCATCGGAAGCACGTAGAACAGCCTCTCGTCATCGTCGAAGAAAGCCAGGATCCGTCCCGAGTCCGTGATCCGAGGTACCACCAGGTGAATGCCTTTAGAAAACACCAGACGGTGGTTGGTGGCCGTACCGGTCAGAAGCCCTACGTCGGGCACGTAGGGGCCGGCCGCATTGACGACGAGAGTCGCCGAGCACTGGAAGGAGCGATCGGCCAGTACGTCGCTCAGGCTCACTTGCCAACCACCGACCCCGGTCTCAGCAGCCACGACATCAACCCGGTTGGCGATGACTGCTCCGTGTCGCACGGCCTGCAGTGCCATCTCCGATACGAAACGGGCGTCGTTATCTACCAGGAGATAGTCGGAGTATTCGATGCCTCCTCGAACCATCGAAGTGTCAACCGACGGCTCCAGGCGTTCGATGCTGGCCGTGGGCCGGTGGCGGGGAGGCTGGGTGGCCATTCGCCCCAGGCCCCAGTAAGTCACAGCCCCCAATGAAGCGAACCACGGTGGAAAGGGTGCCCCGTGGTCCAAGGCGGCTAGGAAGCGGGTTTCGGCTAGACGGGTCGGAAAGGCCCGAGCTAGACGATTGCGGGAGTCGCAGAGGCCAGCCACCAAGCGCAGGTCGCGGCTCTCTAGGTATTTGAAACCTCCCCAGACCATGCACGATGACTCTTGGCTAGTACCGGAGCCAAAGTCGTCACGCTCGACGAGGGCCACCCGTAGCCCATGGGCCGACAGGGCGAGGGCCGACACTGCCCCGTTGATGCCGCCGCCCACCACAAGGACGTCGAAAGTGCCCCCGTCGAGAGCATCCAGCGCCTCAGCCCGCCGGTCCGGTGGTCGTTCCACACTCCCGTTTGTAGCCGGTCCGTCCCACGTGCACACCTCTGGGAGGTGCAGACGTTTCTCTCCTGTTGATCGACGGCTAGGGCGCTCGCAGGATCCGGGCCTTCCCGAAGATGGTGCCGTATACCAACCGGCCGTCCTCGTCGATGTGAACGCCCCCACCCAGAGTGTTGTAGCGAGAGTCACCCATCACCCAGTGGCCCCGCGACTCCCCTGTCGACCAGGACAATGCCTCGATGGTCCACTTTCCGTCTCGGGTTCCACATGTGTAGACGGTGTCGGCATCCTGGCTCACGTGGGGCACTGAGTTGGGTGAACTGACGTCGGTAGCCACCCACGCCTCTCTCAGGGTCTGAGTCGACGGATCCCACTCGTACTTGTGGAGGCCGTACGGAGTGAACCGCTCGTGGTGTCCTAAGAAAAAGCACAAGAGCCGAGCTCCCCGGGCCGGCAGCCAGTCGGGAAGGGAACCCGGCTCGTTATTGACTGTCATAGCCCCGTAGCCCGACACGGTGATGGACTGCTCGGTCTGGATCGCGGCGCGGGCCAGATCACCCATATGGGCCGGTCCTAGGCCGGCAATCCGCCGAGACGGGGCCCCGGGTAACTGCTCCCAGTGCTCCGGGATTCTGTCCCGCCAAAACAGAGTGATGTTGACCACCTCGTCGCCATCACCGATCACCACGAAGCGGTCCTCGTCAGCTTCGAACCCCATGAGCGACGGCGTTGTTCCTGAGCCCCGGCCGGTTTCGTTTCGGTAACGAGCACTCCACGCGCCGTCGGCCTCGT
>JAZADL010000180.1:0-5598 GCA_036123635.1 Actinomycetota bacterium | reverse complement strand
GGAGAGGCATGTCGTCCTCGAAGTACGGAGACACCCAGACGCTGGTTAGGAAACGTTCGACAGGATGACTGGGGAAGGCGAAGGGCATCTTCCCGTGAGCGGTTGTCAGATGCCGGAACAACTCGGGTACCCACATGCCGCCGTTCTCGATCGATACCAGCTGGAGTTCCGGAAAGCGGTCCAGGGCTCCATGGCAAATGAGTGCGGCGAAGGTGTCGGAGATACTGCGGTCGGTGAAGGCCACCAGGGGGAAGGCCGAGTGCCGGAAGGCTTCGAACTGTCCGGTTCCCGATTCCCAGACCTTGGCGTATTGGCCCGTGCCGCTGAGGCCGGCGTGGAAGGCCACTGGGACTCGGGCTTCCTGCAGCCTGGCCCAGGCTGGGTCGTAGTCGGCCATTCCCGGAGAGCGGTATCCGTCGTCGGTCGGTACGGGACCGGGCACCATCATCACGATTCGGGCTCCCATGGAAAGAACTCGGTCGATTTCGGTCACGGCGCTGTCGGGGTCGGCCAAGGTGATCATGGGCGCGGCGAACAGCCGGCCGTTCCGGTCGAATCCCCAGTCTTCGTCGAGCCAGGAGTTGAAGGCGGTAAACGCTGCGTGAAGGGCCGGGGTGTCGTGCTTGAGTGCCTCCTGCATGCCAACCCCGAGGGTGGGAAAGAGGAAGGCCGACTCCAGGCCCTGGTCGTCCATTACGGCAAGTCGGGCGGTTGGGTCCCGGAACTCTGGATGTTCGGAGATCGGGTCGAGGTCGCCGAACATGGTGGCTAGGTCCAATCCCTCAGTATTGCGGCCCCTGAAGTAGTCCTCGAGGCTGCCCGGGCGGGCTATCGGGTCGAAGGTGGGATTCGGGATGAACTTGTTGATCCGGCCGCCCACCAATAGGCGCTTCTTTCCGCCCACCTCTGCCCACTGCATGCACCGCTTAGCCATCGAGGGAGTGATGTGCCTGGTGAAAGCATCTTCGGCTTCGTAGTAGTGGTTGTCGGCGTCGAAGGCACGGAAGTCCGGTCGGGCCATTTGGTGAGCGTACTCCCGTGTCCCCTCAGGCTCGAAGGCCATGGACGGCTACGACCCCACCTTGTGTCCCCACTAGTGTTGGCTGGCGCACTCACCGAAGATCGCAGGTCGCTGTGGAACATATCCGCTACGAGGTGGACGGTCCGATCGGGGTGATATCCCTCGACCGGACCGAGAAGGCCAACGCGGTCGACCAACAGGCGCTGGATGAGTTGAACGCGGCGTTCGAGGAGGCGGCGGCTGACCGTGAGATCCGGGTAATCGTCCTGCGAGCTGAGGGCAAGCACTTCTGCGCGGGCCATGACATCACGGTCAGCAACACGGCAGTCGGTCGGGAGGCCGGGGAGGCCACGCCCCGGACTGCGGTTGACTGGGACGTCCGAGGCCTTCAGGCCATCTACGAGTGGGAGACAATCCACTACCTGGGCTACAGCCGCCGGTGGCGTGACATTCCCAAGCCGACCATCGCTGCTGTGCAGGGACAGTGCATCGCCGGTGGCTTGATGCTGTGTTGGCCCTGCGACCTGATTGTGGCCGCCGACAACGCCCGGTTCTCCGACCCCGTCGTGCGTATGGGCATCGGCGGGGTGGAATACCACGCCCACACCTGGGAAGTGGGTGCTCGGAAAGCCAAGGAGATGCTGTTCACCGCCCAGCCGATTACCGCACAGCAAGCGCTGGAATTCGGGATGGTCAACCGGGTCGTACCCCTCGACGACCTCCTCTCTGAGACCATGGACCTAGCCGGCCAGATCGCCGAAATGCACCCATTCGCCCTCGCCCAGGCCAAGCGGGCCGTCAACCAGACTCTGGATGTACAGGGCTTTTATAGCGCCCTCCAGTCGGTGTTCGACATTCACCAGACGGGGCACGGCAACGCCATGACCGTCGGCGACTATCCCATCCTGGTCAACCTGGACCAGATGAAGGACACCAACCGGGACTAAGCCAGCCCCTGGTCGCACCCACCCTCAGACAATCACCGGTACTCGGCTGAATCCAGCCACGTTGCTCATCTGGACCCGTTCCAGACCGTCGTCAACCACAGTGAAGTCAGGCCACCGGCTCCGGATCTCTTCCAGAGCCACTGCACACTCCATGCGGGCTAGGGCGGCGCCTATACAGACGTGGATGCCGTGGCCGAAGCTCAGCGCCAGACGTTGCCGACGTTCGATGTCGAACACCTCAGGATCGACGAATTCGCGGGGGTCGTGGTTGGCCGCCCCGGTTACCAGGAATACCGGCTTTCCTGGCGGGATCCGCACCCCGTGCCATTGGGTCTCGTTGACCGACAACCTTCCCTGGTACTGGGACGGGGCCCAGTAGCGGAGAACCTCCTCCACCGCATTGTCGATCTTGGACGGGTCGTCACAAACCTTCTGCCACTCGGCGGGATTCCGGTGGAACAGGACGGTTGCATTGCCCAAGGCCTTGGTAACCGTTTCACTTCCCGCGGCTCCCAGCAGGGAACAGAACCCAGCGATCTCGTCGTCGGTCAACGAAACAAGGTCACCGTCCTCGGTCTCGACCCGGGCCTCGATCAGGGCACTGCACATGTCCTCAGCAGGTTTCTTCCGCTTGGCAGCGACGAAATCGAGGAAGTAGACGGCCTGGCCGATAGCCGCTTCGATCTGGGCCGGGCTGGCCTCCGACTGTCCCTCCTCCCGGTGCAGCATTGCGTCGGTTTGGAGTCGAATCATCTGCCGATCGGCCTCCGGGACGCCGAGGATGGCGCAGATGATCTCCACCGGGAAGGGCGCGGCAAAGTCCTCCACCATGTCGAACCTGTCTCGGTCCATCAGCGGGTCGAGGTAGCTGCGAATGAGGACTTGGACCTTGTGTCGGTAGTCGGCCATGGCCCGGGGGGTGAAACTCCGGCTTACCAGCCTGCGGTAGCGGTTGTGCTCAGGCGGGTCCATCATGATCATGCTGCGGTTGATACCCGGGTCGAAGTCGGGGTCGGTGAGGTGCTCGTAGATCAGACCATGGGTTGAGGTGAAGTTTTCGGTATCGAGGTGCACGGCCACGATGTCCGCGAAGCGGCTGAAGGCGTAGAAGTCCCACCGGTCGCTGTGGAAACAGGGTGCCTCCTCGCGCATGCGGGCGTAGGTGGCGAACGGGTCGTCGAAGAACTCTCGGCTGAAGGGATCGAAGTCGACGCTGGCCATGGCTTCTTCAGGCCGTTACGGGCCGGACCATCGATTCCTGGGCAAAACTGGCCACCAACAGTCCGTCCCTGTCGAAGGCGTTGCCGTGCCCGAAGGCTCGGGCTCCGGCGACCACTGGCGCCCGTTGGCTTATCAGGCACCAGTCGTCGATCCGGAAGGGCCGGTGGAACCAGATCGAGTGACCGGTGACCGCCGTGTGCAGGGCCTCCCCGGCGTCGGCCTGGCTGATTCCCTCCAGAGGGCGAAGGGCCGTACCGATTACCGTCAGGTCGGTGGCGTAGGCCAGCAACGCCTGGTGGGAGGCCGGCCTGTCGTCCAGGTCGACACCGCCGACCCGGGTCCAGAAGGCGTACTCGGCTGGACCGGCAGCCCGGTCCCGAAGGTCGACCGCACCGACCACTCGGGTTTCCCAAGGGATCATGGCCATCTCTTCCGGTTCGGCATCGGCCGGGTCTCCCACGTCGGGAGCCGGCTCCTGATGCTCCGGACCGCCTTCAGGGGCATGGAGTGAGGCTTGGGCCAGGAAGAACGGTCGGCCGTCCTGCTCGGCGGAGATGCGTCGCGTGGCGAACGTCCGCCCGGTGTGGGATGACTCGATTTCGAATGAGAACGGCTTAGCCACCGATCCTTCACGGGGGAACAGACAGCTGAGGGAGCGGATTGTCCGGTCCTCAGCCGTCGCCGTGGCCAGCGTGATGGTCTGGGCGAGGAGTTGTCCACCAAAGATCCGGTGGTAGTCCATCGGGAGGTTGGGGGCAGTCCATGAGCCGGGAGTAGTTTCGGTCACTTCCAGGCAACGGAGGAGTCCAGCTAGGTCTACGGCGGCCATTGGATCAGGTCGAGGCGGCCGGCTTGAACAGCGGCACGAAGTAGTCGCCGCTTTCCTCGAAGGTCACCTCGACCGTCATGCCTACGCGGATGGCATCAAATTCACAGCCGACGATGTTGGTTCCCAGCCTGATAGTGGGGTCCTCGTCGATTTCGACGAAACCGAAGGCGTAGGGCGGGTCGAAACCGGGCATGAATGGTTGGTGGTTGATGGTGAACGCGGCCACCGTTCCCCGACCACTCACCACCCTCGGTTCAAGTTCCCGGCTGTGGCAGTAGGGGCATACCGGCGTAGGTGGATGGTGCAGTCGCTCACAGTCGTTGCACCCGGCAATCCGCAGGTGCCCGTCAGTCCCCGACGTCCAGTAGAACCCGTCCTCCGGCCCCGGGTCGACAACACGGGACGGGGTCCCGGTCACGTCAGCCCCCGGGTGAGCAACAACGCCCCGCACTCCGGACCGCCACCTGCTCCGACCACTGCCACCTCGGCATCCTCAACCTGCAAGTGGGCTCGGCCACGTAGTTGCATCACCGCCTCGTGGAGGAATCCGAAGCCGTGCAGGCGTCCCCCGGAGAGCTGCCCTCCCCAAGTGTTGAGAGGCAGGGTGCCTCCGTGGGCGATCCGGGTACCGTCCTCCACGAAGGGCCCTCCTTCGCCTCTGGGACAAAAGCCCATGGCTTCGATCCAGGCCAGGGTCAACCAACTGAAGCCGTCGTAGAGCTGAGCGGTGTCAACGTCCTCCGGATTGAGTTCAGTCCGCTCCCAGAGCGACGCCGCCGAGTCGCGCATAGCCATGGTGGTCAGGTCATCGAACTGATCCCAGGATGGACGGCCTCGGTGGGCGGTTCCCAACGCGTTGACCTGGACCGGGACCTCGGGGCTATCCCTGGAGTGGTCGCGGTGCGACACGACAACCGCAGTGGATCCGTCGCAGGGCACGTCACAGTCGTAGAGGCCGAACGGCTCGGATACCGGCCGGGCCGTCAGGTACTCGTCCATGGTCATGGGTTCGGTGTAGATCGCCTTGGGATTGGACGCCGCATGGTTGCGGGCGTTGATGGCGATCGCCCCAAGTTGTTCCCGGGTCGTCCCGTAGTCGTGCATGTGGCGGTTTGCGTAGCAGGCGATCCAGTTGGCCGCCGAGGCGGCGCCGTAGGGGATCAGGTAGCGGAAGGCCGATGGCAGGCCACCACCGGCGGTTGAGGCCCGTACCGGCCCACCGCTGCCTTCGACGACGGTCCGGAAGACGAGTACGTGTCGGGCCAGACCAGCACCGACGGCCAGCACCGCCTTGTGCACGGCACCCAGTTGTCCGCTGGTTTCGAGGCCTCCGTCCCGCCAGTTCAGTGACAGCCGCAGGGCGTCGTGGAGTTCGGCACCTGAGGCGCCGCCGAAGGGGCCGCCCGAACCCGGGTAGGTGGAGAGACCGTCAATGTCGTCGACCGTCAAGCCAGCGTCGTCGACCGCTCGGAGAGCGGCTTCGATGGTGAGGTCTAGACCCGAGCGGTGGAGCCGACGGCCGATGTCGGACTGCGCGGCTCCGGAGATGACTGCTCTTCTCTCTAGCGGTTCGTCCATCA
>JAZADL010000179.1:0-10532 GCA_036123635.1 Actinomycetota bacterium | reverse complement strand
CCGGAGTCATTGTCTCCAACAGCGTGATCGGCACCTTCCAAGAATTGCGGGCCCGACGAACGCTGACCACCTTGGCCGTGCTCTCGGCCCCCCGGGCCCGAGTAGTCCGCGAGGCAGCCACCAACGAGGTGCCGGTCTCCGAGGTAGTGGCCGATGAACTTCTGGCGCTTGAACCGGGCGACCAGGTGGTAGTCGACGGAACGGTCGTAGCAGCCACCGGGCTGGAAGTCGACGAGTCCCTGCTAACCGGAGAGGCCGACCCGGTCGACAAGACGGTTGGCGACGAGATCCTCTCGGGCAGTTTCGTTTCGGCAGGTTCGGGCCACTACCGAGCGACCCGGATCGGAGCCGGCTCGTATGCCGCCTCTCTGGCCGAGGAGGCGCGACGGTTCAAGCTGGTGGATAGCGAACTCCGCTCGGGGGTTGACGTCATTCTGTGGTGGCTGACCCTCATCATCCCTCCAGCCGCCGGCCTGCTCCTGCTCCGCCTGCTGGTCACCGAGGACCGTTGGGAAGAGGCCCTCCGGGGAACAGTGGCCGCCGCGGTGGCCATGGTCCCTGACGGGCTGGTCCTACTGACCAGCCTCTCGTTCATCGTGGGCGTGGTGGCCCTTGCCCGGCGACGAGCCCTTGCCCGCGAGCTGGCCTCCGTCGAACTGCTGGCCCGAGTCGACGTGTTGTGCCTCGACAAAACGGGCACCATCACCACCGGGGAGATCGCTTTCGCCGGCTTGGAGACCATCGGCGCTACCAGCGAGAACGAGGCGACAGCTGCGGTCGGTGCCATGGCTGGAGTCGACCCTTCACCCAACGCCACTCTGGCCGCTCTGGTTTCCGCCCTGGACGACCCCGGCTGGTCAGCTGACGCCATGGTGCCCTTCTCCTCGGCCCGCAAGTGGGCAGCCACAGACTTCGGAGACCACGGCACCCTGCATCTGGGGGCCCCGGACGTCCTACTCCCCGAGGGTGAGTGGGCCACGGCTCGGGATCGGGTAGCCGAACTGGCCACTGCCGGACAGCGGGTCCTGGTCCTCACCCGGTCAGCCGCCGGAACGTGCGATCCCGATGTGCTCCCGGCAGCCCGCCTACCCATGTGTCTGGTCCTCCTGGAGGACACCGTGAAGCCGGACGCCCCGGAAATCCTGTCCTGGTTCGTCGACCAGGGGGTGACCCTGAAGGTCGTCTCAGGTGACCACCCGGAGACAGCAGCGGCCGTAGCTCGACGGGCCGGCATCCCCGACGCACAAACGGGGGTCGACGCCCGCACACTGCCCGACGACTCGAAGGCTCTGGCTGACGCGATAGTCGGCTCGGCGGTCTTCGGCCGGGTTACCCCCCACCAAAAGCGGGACATGGTCGACGCCCTGCAATCTCGGGGTCACACGGTCGCTATGACCGGAGACGGGGTGAATGACGTCCTGGCTCTCAAAGACGCCGACATGGGCATCGCCATGGGGTCGGGTAGCTCTGCCACCCGGGCCGTAGCCCAACTGGTACTGCTCGACGATCAGTTCGCTACCTTGCCCCGAGTGATGGCCGAGGGGCGGCGGGTCATCAACAACGTGGAGCGAGTGGCCAACCTGTTCATCGCCAAGGCCACCTACGCCGTCCTGTTAACTGCCCTAGTGGGCCTTTTCGGCGTGCCGTTTCCGTTCCTGCCCAAGCAGTTGACCCTCATCGGAACGATCTCCGTGGGCGTTCCCGGCTTCTTCCTGGCCCTGGCTCCCGACGCCTCGCTGGTCCGGTCGGGGTTCCTCCCCCGTGTGTTGCGCTACGCCGCGCCGGTAGGAACGGTGGCCGCTGCGGCAACCTTCACCGCCTACGAGGTGGTACGACGGAGCGAGGCCTCACTGGCCGAAGCCCGCACCGCTGCCACCCTCACGCTTCTGGCCATCAGCCTGGTCATCCTGTTGGGTATCAGCCGACCCCTGCGGCCCTGGAAGGTCGGCCTGGCAGCCGCCATGGGTGGCTGGTACGCACTGACCATGGTGTGGGACTTCCCCCGGGACTACTTCGAGCTTGTGGTACCCGATGCACGTGTCTGGCTGGTCGCCGCGATAGCCACAGTGGGGGGTGGACTCCTGGTGGCCACCGTGCCCCGGTGGTTGGCCCGACGGCGGACCGGAACAGGCGACTAGCGTCCCCTCTCGGGGCAGGTTTCAACGACGATCCCCACCAAGTCCGAAGGATCACCGATGACCGACTCCACCAGCCTCTTCGCCACGGCGCTGGCCCAATTCAAACGGGGAGCCGACCTGATCGACCTCCCCGACGACCTGCGATCGATCCTCTCGCAACCCAAGAACGAGGTCATCGTTAACTTCCCAGTTCGGATGAACGACGGCTCCTACCGGGTGTTCCGTGGTTACCGGATCCAACACAGCAACCTGCTTGGCCCCTACAAAGGTGGGGTCCGGTTCCACTCCTTGGTTGACCTGGACGAGGTGAAGGCCCTGGCCTCGTGGATGACCTGGAAGTCGGCCCTGTGTGAGATCCCATTCGGCGGGGCCAAGGGCGGTATCTCGTTCGACCCGAACACCCTGGAAGCCGACGAACTAGAGCGGGTGGTACGTCGGTTCACCCATGCACTGGGTGGAAACATCGGACCCGACCACGACATCCCGGCCCCCGACCTGGGCAGCAACGCCCAGTCAATGGTGTGGATGATGGATACCTACGCCAACTCCACCGGCACGACCGAGCGTCAGAACGTCAAGCGAATCGTGACCGGTAAGACGCTAGAAACCGGGGGGAGTCCCGGCCGGGAGAAGGCCACCGGGCAGGGCGTGGTGTTCTGCCTCCAGCATTGGGCCGATGAGGTGGGATTTGATCTGGCCGGAGCGACGGCCAGCCTCCAGGGCTTTGGGAACGTGGGCTCAGCCGCTGGTCGAATCCTCCAGGTCCACGGCGCCCGGGTGGTGGCCGTCGCCGACCACGGGGGGGCGATCGCCGACGAGGACGGCATCGACGCCTTTGAACTAACCGACTGGGTCCGAGAGCACGGCTCGGTTGCCGGCTTCCCCAGGGCTATGTGGATCGACCCGGACGACTACTGGGCCGTCCCAGCCGACCTCCTCTTGCCGGCCGCCCTGGAGAACCAGATCACGGTCGAAAATGTTCACCAGATCCAGGCCCGGGTCGTCGTGGAAGCGGCCAACGGCCCAACCTCGCTGGAGGCCGAGCAGGTCCTGGCCGATCGGGGGATCGATGTCCTACCTGACATTCTGGTAAATGCTGGCGGCGTGATCGTCTCGTACTTCGAGTGGCTCCAAAACCGTTCAGCACAACGGTGGAGCCTCGAGGACGTGGACTTCAAACTCCGAGACACCCTGTGGCAGGCCTGCGACTCAGTGGCCGACCTACGCGCCGAACTCGAGGTGCCGTCGCGACGAGACGCCGCCTACGCGGTGGCCCTGCGTCGGCTCCAGGTTGTTTACAAGCAGCGGGGCATCTTCCCCTGATCCCCAAGGGGTCCCGATCGAGCACGACGGCTTGTGCACTGAGGTGGTAGGCGTGGAGTCCACGGCCGGTGAGGTCCGAACGCTTTTGGTCGGCGACGACTCGCTAACCGAAGGGCTACACGAAGGCCTGATCGTCCGGGGACACATGGTGGCCACCGTGGCCACGCGTTCCTCCGGAAACCCAGAGGCCTTGACAGCAGCCGTCGACACCGCCGTAGCCCTACTGGGACGGACCGACCTGGTAGTCCACGTTCCCCGTCAACCCATCGATCCTGTTCCTCTGGTTGACCAGACCACATCTGACTGGGTGGCCGCTTGCGAAGCCCCGATGACCGAAGCGTTGGCCGTGGTCCGGGCATGTCGACCACATCTGGTCGGTGGCTCCCGACTGACCTGGGTGGTGCCCACGGTGGCTCTGGGAGGCGCCGCTGGATTTGCCGGGGCAGCGGCGGCTGCCGAGGGGATTCGATCGCTAGCCAAGGGAGCAGCACGCCAGTGGGGATCCAAGGGCATCGGAACGGCAGTCCTCGCCGTGGCTCCCGAGGTTGCCTTCGGACCCGACACCGGTGCGCCACTGGCCGCTACCACCACGTTGGCCGATCCTGCCCTGGCCCGACCGGGTAATCCGATCTACGACCTAGCACCGATTCTGAGCTTCCTGGCCGATCCGGCCTCGGCAGCCCTCACCGGGGCCACACTGGTCGCCGACGGCGGCGTCTGGATGTCGCCGTGACTGGAACGCTCCTCCTTAGGGACCGGGTGGCCCTAATCACCGGCGGCGGCTCTGGTCTGGGCCTCGGTATGGCCACCGCCATGGCCCGCCACGGGGCAGTCGTGGTCCTGGCCTGTCGCCGACCGGAAACCGGCGAACCGGCAGCCGCTGCTATCCGAGATGCCGGGTATGACGCCCGGTGTGTCCGGTGTGATGTGACTTCGGCCGAGGACCTCGAGGCCGCCGTTGCGTCCACCGTGACAACCCACGGACGGTTGGACTGCCTGGTTCACAACGCTGTGGCCCCGCCCGGCCCCCCGAGCCTCGTAGAGGAGATCGACCACGACCGGTGGGACGCCCTGGTGGCTACCTCCCTGCGTGCCGTGTTCGACGGGGCCCGGGCCGCCTACCCGCATCTAAGAGTGACCGGCGGTTCGATGGTTGTGATGACTTCGGCTTCGGGCATAGAGGGGAGCGCCTCGCTCCCCGCCTACGCCATGGTGAAGGCCGCCCAACGCACCCTGGCCAAGGGACTGGCTGTCGAATGGGGCCCAGACGGGATCCGGGTGAACTGCATCGCCCCGCTGGGGCTGACCGACGCTCTATCGGCAGCGTGTAAAGCGAACCCGGTCCTCGAAGAGCGACTGGTTCGCCGAACCCCTCTAGGACGGCTCGGTGACCCCATTGAAGACGTGGGTTCGGCAGCGGTGTTCCTAGCTAGCGACCTGGCGCGCTACGTCACCGGCCAGACGTTGGTGGTGGACGGAGGTGGGTTCCTGGGACTCTGACCGGCGGCCGACGGAGGCCAGTTACCGGAACCGTGACCGGTAATGGATGGTCGCCCGCTCAGCCGACCTCGGCCAGGGCAGCAGCGGCCCGGCGGGCGGCCACTTGGCGGCGTCCGATGATCGGGGTGGTTGGGGCGAAGCCGGCCGTGGCCCGCTCTGCCTCTGACTCGCCACCCCAAAAGCCCAACTCCCGGTGGTCACGGGCGTGCTCTCGGCAGGTGTCCATAGCCGGACAGGCCGCACAAAGTTCGGAGGCCCGTGCCTCGCGTCGAACCCGGGCCTCGGGACGTTCAGCGAATGGGGCAAAAAACAGGTCGCTTTTACCTGCACACAGGGCGCCGTCCACCCAACCCATGGTCTGCGGGTCGACGTACAGGTTCGTCGCTGCATCCGACATGGTTTGTGCCCCTTCCGGTTCTCCGAGGAGGGACTGATCGGATGGGGCGAGTTGCCCCTCCTAGTCCCACTCCGTTGTGCCGTCCCCTACTCCGTTGGGTCAGATAGTAGAAACGGTCTTCGCCGCGCTCCAGAGACTCGCGATGATTGTTAGAGAACCTATCTATCGTTATTAGTGATGTCACTACCTATGTTGAATGCCTCCCTACGATGACTACCGGGTAATAACAACGGCGGTGTTCTCGCTTGCTCGGCCAAGACCACGCGATGGCCGCTCGTTGCTGACAGAGTGTCGCCGTGCCCGATCCCGCCCCCGCCCCCGAGAACCACGACCTCGGGCCCTACTTCGACGACCTGGCCGTTGGCCAGACCCTGGACCCCGCTCCGGCCGTCACCATTGGCCCCGGCGAAGCCGCTATCTACCAGGCAATCTGCGGCGATCCGCTGGCCACGGCTGCCAGCCGGCCTCTGGCCGAGGCGGTAACCGGCCAGCCCGGCTCCCTGGTCAACCCGGCTCTCGTCCTCCATGTGTCAATCGGACAGAGCACGGTCGCCACCCGGCGGGTCTTTGCCAACCTTTTCTACCGCGGCGTGGTCCTGCACCAACCGGTCCGCCACGGTGAGACCCTCCGGACCACCGTTGAGGTTCGGGGTCTCCTCGAGCTGTCACGCCGCGACGACCGCCCAGCCCGGGGCCTCGCCCTGCTCGGCATCCATACGATTCGGGTGGACGACAACGCCACGGTGGCCGACTACGAACGGTGCGCAATGCTCCGGTTCCGGGATCCCGATACCGCCACCGACCACCACGACGATCTGGGAGAGATAGAGACCGAAATCGACCTAGCAGCCTGGGTTGACCGCGTCCCTGTCGGCTGGGACGCCAGCCCCCTCGCCGGTGTCTCCGTGTCGGACTGGAACGTCGGGACCCAACGGACCGACAGTCTGAGAGACACGGTAACTAACGCCGTGGCCCTGGCCCGCCTCACCCTCAACCAGGCACCCGTGCATCGTGACCCGGCGCTCGGCCCGGACGGCCGGCGCCTCGTCTACGGCGGCCACACCATCGGTCTGGCTCAGGCCTCCCTAACTCGCATGTTTCCCGACACGGCCACCGTGCTCGGGTGGCAGGCCTGTGACCACCTTGCGCCAGTTTTCGAGAAAGACGTCCTGGGCTTTCACCACACGCTGCTCGACGAGCGGTCAGCAGCCGGGGGACGGCTCCGAGCCATCCGGGTCGAAGCTGACGCCCAGGGGGGCGAAGACCCTCCCCGACCCGTTCTGGACTGGCGGGTGGTGACCTGGGGCGCCTGACCCCGTCCACCTCCACCGGTCAGCCAGCGATTGCGACCGCCCCCCGATCGACCAGGCGTGCCACCTCTGCCGCCGACAGGCCGAGCTCAAGGGTAAGGATCTCCTCGGTGTGCTGCCCCAGGACCGGAGCCACGGAGGCTCCCCGGTCCACAATCTGCGATCCACCGAAGGCCAGGGGAGAACCCGGAACCAGGTGGGTGCCCACACGCGGCTGGTCCAACTCGGCAAACAGCGGGTTTGCCGTCGAGCACCGCGGGTCCTCGGCCAGCATCTGGGTAACCGTGCGATAAGGCCCCCAGCAGACGCCGTGATCGTCCAAGGCAACGGACGCCTCGTTCAGGGTTCGAGCAACGAACCATGGTGCCAGAACCTCACACAGGCGGTCGGTAGCCCGGAACCGGGCTCCCTCGTCGGCGAAGTCCGCTCCCAACTCGGCGGCTAAGTCGGCTATGGCCTTCGTGGTCCCAGTCGCCTCCTGCAGAGCCGTCCACTGTCGGGCCGTGATGGCCACCGCCATGATCCGGCGGCCGTCGGCGGTGGCAAAGTCCCGGCCGAACGCCCCGTAGATGGCGTTACCCACCCCCTCTCGCTCGCGGCCGTTGACCTGAACCTCAGCCAGGTTGCCGAGCGACCCCACGGCGGCCATGGCCACATCGGACAGAGCGATGGTCACTACCTGGCCCTCGCCGGTCCGCATGCGGTGCCGATCGGCTGACACCAAGCCGAGAGCCGCCATCTGGCCGCACACCAGGTCCCAGGCCGGAACCACGTTGTTGACCGGACGGGGATCGTCCGGGTGGCCGGTGAGGTTCGGGTAGCCCACGGCACAATTGACGGTGTAGTCCAACGCCGTCGTCCCGTCATGTGATCCGGTAACGACCACCATCACCAGGTCCTCCCGGCGGGCCCGTAACTCCTCGTAGGCCATCCAGCCTCGGGCCGGGAAGTTGGTCAGAAAGTTTCCTGTCCGGGCGACTAGCTCAGTTAGGAGGTCTGTGACCTCTGGGTCGCGTAGATCCACGGCCAACGAGCGCTTGCCGCGGTTCAGGCCGTTCCAGTACAGGCTCACACCGTCGGCGGTGAGAGGCCAGCGGGTGTAATCGATCCCGCCACCCACCTGGTCGAAACGGATGACGTCGGCACCCAACTGGGCGAGGGCCATCCCCCCGGTGGGGGCGGCTACAAATGCCGTGCCCTCCACCACCGTAAGCCCAGCCAATGGAGCGGTCACCATCTCCTCCTCAGGAGCAGGGGCTTCAGGACAGGTTTCGAATGTCGTCCAAGACGACACCAGCGTGAGCCTCCAGATCCTCGCCGCGTAGGTCGTAGGTCCGGACGATGGTGCCCTCCGGGTCGATTAGATACGTAACCCGCAACGGTAAGCCGTGCTCGGCCTCCACTTCATAGGCCTGCCCGACCTCCTTAGTGGTGTCGGCTAGCAGGCGATATGGAAACCCTTGATCGTCGGCGAAGTGCTTCTGTGCATCGACGGTGTCGAAACTGGCACCCAGCACCACGGCACCAGCCTCCTCGAACTCCGGGGTTCGGTCACGGAACCCCCCTCCCTGGACCGTTCAACCGGGGGTGGAAGCCATCGGGTACCACCACAGGGCCACCCAGTGACCCCGCAGGGATTCCATGGTGACCACCGTGCCGTCCTGATCGGGCACTGCGAAGTCCGGAGCCGGTGTTCCAACTTCCAACATGTCCGTGCTCCCGATCTATTCGCCTGCCGGAGCGGAACCTAGTCCTGATCCGGCTCACACCGATGGCTGAGGCAGCCGACCGACGCGGCGCTCGTCAGGTGGTCAGGCCAGCCAGGAGATGGCCTGCACCTCGCTGTAGGCCTCGAGGCCGGCGATTCCGCGGTCCCGTCCGATCCCCGACTCCTTGAATCCACCGAACGGGGCGTTGGGGTGGGGCACCACGCTGTTCAAGGCCACGTTGCCGGACTCCAGGCAGCGGGCGATCCGGTAGGCCCGGGCCATGTCGCCTGCGTACACATAGCTGTACAACCCGTACGCCGAGTCATTGGCCAGAGCAACGGCCTCATCGTCGCCGTCGTGAGACAGCACCACGACAACTGGCCCGAAGGCCTCCTCACGGACTGCGTGCATGTCCGGCGTGCAGTCGGCCAGCAGCGTGGGGGCCACAAAGTAACCGGGCAGGTCCGGGCGGTCCCCGCCACATACCAGGGTGGCACCCGCCTCCACCCCTCCTCGGACGAAGGACTCCACGTTGTCGCGCTGCTGTTCGCTGACCAGTGGCCCCACCAGAGTGTCGCGCTCAATTGCGTCACCCACCTTGAGCATGCCGGCCACGTTGGCCAGCGTGGACACCAACTCGTCATAGAGGCTGCGGTGACAGATAACCCGGGTGGGGGCCGTGCAAATCTGACCGCTGTGGAATCCCCACACACTGGCAATAGCGCCGACGGCTTTCCCAATGTCAGCATCCTCCGTCATGATCAGGGCGCCCTTGCCCCCCAGCTCCATCAGCACCCGGGTCATGGATGCCGCCCCGTCAGCCATGATCCGTTTCCCCACGGCCGAGGATCCGGTGAAGCTGACCATGTTGACGTTGGGGGACGACACCAAGGCTGCTGGGGCATCAACCCCCGAGGAGGTCAGGACGTTGACCACACCGGGCGGGAACCCGGCCTCTACCACAGCCTCACCGAGGCGCAGAACGCCCAGCGGGTCCTGAGGCGCTGGCTTGATGATGCAGGTGTTACCCATGGCGAGGGCCGGGGCCAGTTTCCCGGCCACGTTGACCAGCGGAAAGTTGTACGACGTGATGCAGGCCACCACCCCCGCCGGCTGCCGATGGGCCACCGCCCCCACCAAGCCGGCCGGCCCTAGAGCTGAGGCAGCCTGTGTGACCGGAAGTTCGGCCCGGTCCAGGTCTCGCGGAACTGCGTACTGCGAATAACGGTCCGCCAGGTTCGACCCGACCTGCATGGTCTCGGCAACGTTGATGGTGGACCCCGTCTCGGCCTGCACCAGGGTCGACCAGGTTGGCGCCTGTTCCCGGAGGATGTCGGACAGGCGTTCCAGCAGCGCTCCTCGTTCGGTCGGCGAGGTGTCCCGCCAGCCCGGGAGGGCGGCCTTGGCGGCGGTGATAGCCGCCTCGGCATCTGCCACCGTGCCCTCCGGAGCGTGGCCCACCACCTCTGTGGTATTGGGATCCACGATCTCGTAAGTCTCAGAGGTCGCCGTCCACTCCCCACCGATGAGCAGCCGCCATTCCTCCTGCGAGTCGACCGGCTGGCGGTCGATCGTCGGGGTGTCACCCATGGGTGGTGCTCCTCTTCGGTGGTCGCCGGTCCAGGCCGTTTGGGGACGGGAACGCGACACGGCGTCAGGAATCGTCCCCGAGGGTACCGAGGCGCCCCGTTCGGCCCCCCACCGGACCGGTGGCTACCGTCGTGGAGCGGCCGACCGGCCGTCGGAGGAGCCCATGTTCGACAGGCCGGCACGCCAGGAACGGTTGGTGTACGACGGTGAGGTAGCCAATCGGCAACCGGGCCGGATACCGCTCTGCGGCACCGGCGATCGCTGAGGGACCTGTGGCCGACCACCGTTCCTTCTTTCTGGACGAGGCCCTCTACCGCTACGTGCTGGACCACACCTCGCCGGCTGACGAGGTGCAGGACGCCCTAGCCGAGGCCACCACGGCCCTCGGGCCACAAGCCCGGATGCAGGTGGCCCGAGACCAGGCCACTTTTCTCTCCATGCTGACGGCTGCCCTCCGGCCTCGCCTAGCCGTCGAGGTGGGCACGTTCACCGGCACTTCCTCGCTGGCCATCGCTCGGATGCTTCCCGACGGTGGCCGTCTCCTGTGCTGCGACGTGTCCGAGGA
>JAZADL010000178.1:0-11696 GCA_036123635.1 Actinomycetota bacterium | reverse complement strand
AGCGGCCGGTCTCCCCGAACAGCCTGGAGTAGACGGCGTGGTGCGGTTTGTGGTGACCAGCACTCCGCACGGCAAAGTCCAGTTCCGGCTCGTGGTGTCCAACGGTCGGGTGGCTGAGGTGCTGGTCGGGCGCGACGGCGAGGCTGAAGCAACGGTTACCTGGAAGTACGCCGACGCGGTAGCCCAGTTCAAAGGAGAACTGGATCCCGACGTGGCCTACATGACCGGTCGGTGCAAAGTGGAAGACGCCTACGCCCGCTACATATTCGACCTCCGGACGGTGTTCGGCAGCCCAGCATGGGCCGACCTGCTGGCCGACATGGCGGTTCGTACCGAGTTCTGAGTCGGGGCCTAGCCGGTCCGTTGGGCGTCGCGCAGGTCCCGCCAACTGGCCAGAGTGATCCCGCCCCGGTCCAGATCGGCTAGCAGTTCGGTGTTGCCGCACACCAGATCTCGGTGTTCGACCCGTCGTCCCCACTCATCGCAGACGGCCCGCAACTCCGGCGTGTCGGCGGCCGGCTCGACCACAATCTCGGTCACCCCGGGCTGGAGGTCCATGGCTATCCGTTCCAGGCTCGCCGGGTCAGCCAGCCGGCGCGACCGGTGGTGGTCGACGGTCAGCACGCCCTCGTCGGCGGCCAGGGACCGGAATGGGAACCCGGCCCCCTCCTCGGCCTGGCCTCCTTCCAAACGGATGGGAAGGCCGAAGTCGACAGCCAACTCCAGGTACAGATCGAAGAATTCGGGGCGGTTTTGGAGAGCACCGAGGTGGGTGCTCAAGTGGCTGATATCGAAACCCCAGAGGACGGCCCGTTCTAACTGAGCCCGGCACTCGCGCCGAGTCTCGTCCAGGTCAGCGTGGTCCCAAAGGTCCTCCACAGTACGAGGAAAGCCGCCATCGCCGTCGTGGAGACTGGGGGCCTGGGTGATGGCCCGCCAGCGATAGCAGTCCAACTCGGCGTTGAGGGTGAGGTGCACTCCGACCGCCTCACCGCGGTAGTGGGACGCTGCGTCACGGGCCCACGGGCCAGGCACCATGAGGCCGGCACCGGTGGCTAGGCCGCTGCGGATGCTCTCGTAGACGCCAACATTTGTGGCGTGGCACATCCCCAGCAGGTCAGCGGTGAGGATCAGGAGTCGATCGTCGGGGCTTCGGCCGAGTCGCTCGCCCAAGGTGGTCACGTAGTGAACGGTACCCGACGGTCCCTCCCCAGATCACCGCCCCGCTCCGTCTGTCAGATGCTGTCGGGTGACCCCTGGACCAACGAATCGTGGGGCCAGCGGCTGGCTGCCAGAGTGGCCCGGGCATCTGCCAGTCCGGCTCGACCGATCCGCCGTGTCTCCTCGTCGAGTTGGCCTGGCGGGGTGAGCCCACCGGACGGGAAGGCTGCCGGGACCGGACGACGCCGGGTCGCCGGCCGGCGGGGAGCTTGGTTCGGGAAGGGAAGCTGCATTTCCATACCCCCATCTTGACTACGAGGTGTGACAGTTCCCGTTGTGGACCCTTCCGACGCGCTCCGGATGAGGGACGGACGGGTCAGCGACGGCATCATCGGACCATGGTCCGCCGGTCCTACCTGAGCACAGAGTTACGTCGTGGTCCGACCCCTCGGACTTGGGTCCTTCCCCTCACGGAGGACGAGTGCTCGGGAGCGGGTCGCCTGTTCGGAGGGACGGGTCTGGGGGCGGCCGTGCGGGCGTTGGAGGCCGACGCCGCCCGGCCCCTTGTGTGGGCCACCGCCCAGTTCATCTCCCATGCCGTGCCGGGTGAGGACCTGACCCTCGAGGTGGACTTGCTCGCCGAGGGTCGGGCCACCACACAGGCCCGGGCCCGGGGCCACGTCGACGGTCGCGAGGTCATCGCCGTTTTCGCCACCCTGGGCCGGCGGGACGTTGCCCGGTCCGGCGTTTGGGTCTCCCCGCCGGACGCCCCACCACCGCAGGACTGTCCACCCTTTCCCAGCCGGTCTGCCACCCGGTCGGTCTCGGCCAACCTGGAGCGACGCCTGGTACGGGGACGCACCGTCGACCACGAGCCAGCCATGGACGACGGGCGGGTTGCAATGTGGGTGCGGGTACCAGACCACCTGGTGGTCGATCCGGCCTTTCTGGCCGTGCTCGGCGACTATGTCCCCTGGGGTGGCCGTGACGCGGTGGGTGGCGGCCTGGGCGGGGGACAGAGCCTGGATAACACCCTCCGGGTAGTCGATCCGGTCGACACCGAGTGGATCCTGGTGGACGTCCGGGTGGGCAGCCTCGTGCATGGCTATGCCCACGGCACGGTTCACCTGTGGGCCGATGACGGACATTTGCTGGCTACGGCTAGCCAGACCTGTCAGTTCCGTAACCCCCGCAACCCTCGCTGAGGGGACGCCCAAGAGCGACGTTCCAGATTCCGATCGGGGAATCTGTGGCGCCGTTCTCCCCAATTGCCGTCTAGGGTGGGGCGATCGACGAGAAGCGGGAGGACATGGCGGTGACCGAGGTACTCGATACGGCGACGATCGAAGAGATCCGGGCCATCATCGACCGCGGTCTGGGGACCACGAAGAGCCGTGAACTGATTGCTGCTTCGGAGGTTGCCGACCTCCTCCTCGACCTCCGTCTGCTACTGGCGGCGAGCGACGCCGAACTCGAGGCCGCTCCCACCAACTGACCACCGGCCCGGTCGGCCTGTTTCAGCGCAGCGGGAAGACCTTCCGGATTAGGCGTCCTAGTGCCAGGCCGACCCCTGCTCCCACCAGCACATCGCTTGCGTGGTGGATCCGGACGTGGATCCGCGAGGTGGCGACCACAGCGGCCAACCCGTACCAGAGCGGCTTCACCTTCGACCGCTCTGAGAGCAAAGCGGCAGCCAGGAAGGCCGCCGAGGCGTGTCCAGACGGAAAACTGCTGGTCAGCGGAAGGCGCAGGTGGTGGGGCCGCTCCCCATCTTGGATGGGTCGATCACGCTTGAAGACAGACTTCACGGCGCCGTTGATCAGCGCCGATTCGGCTCCCAAGGCGAGGGCCAGGCGAGCCGCCTCCCGGGTTCCACCGCGGGTGGCGACACCACGGGCTGTGCCCAGGAGGTGCCAGATCAGGCTGAAGTCACCCAACTCGCTAGCTGTGTAGAAGAGTCGGTCCATGGCCGGGTTTCCCCGCAGCTGGTTCCATGCCCGATCCACTGCCTCGTCCAGAGAGGCGCCGATCGAACCCAGCGGATGGGGATCGTCGTCCAACCCCTCGTCCAGCAGTCCAGCCGTGTAGTCCCGGAGGTCCGGGTCGGGCGGAGCGGAGAGATCGGCTGGCTGGTCAACCGGCTCGCGGGCCGGCACCTCGGCGGTAGCCACCGATCCAGCCTACGGCGGGCAGAGTCGGGAGCCGATTCGTCCCAATCCAGGGAGGCGTTCAGCCACCGTCTCGGTAGGCCCCTGAGGTGGAGAGCGCTCCTCGTCTCCATCGTCGAGGGGTAGCCACCAGGGCCCGCGGATAGTCCTCGAACATCCAGCGGGCAAAGTTCCGCCGGGTCCACGGTGACATCCCGGCGAGGAGGACGGCACTGTCGGCACCGATCCGGCGAGTCAGGATCCGCTGGAGGGCAACCGATATCCGATGGTCGGCCCGAAGGTCACCGAGCACCCGCCGTCGGTACCGGGCCGCGACCCGGTCCTGCCCACCACCAGCCAGTGAAGCCTCGGCAGCCAGGATCCCGGTCAACAAGGCCTGGCCGATGCCCTCCCCGGTCAAGACATCGGTGACCGCCGCGGCATCTCCGGCGAACAGGACCGGTCCGTGGTCCAGTGCTGACGATCCCACCCGGGCTGGGATGGGCCAGGCCATACGACGCTCCACTGGCCGGGCCGAGGGACCCAGAACCTCCCGGATAGCCGGTCGGTCCAGGAGTCCATCCCACAGCCGTCCGGTATCGCTCACGGCGACCCGCCCTCCCCGGAGCACCCCGAAACCCACGTTGGCCCGACGACCGGAGAGGGGGAACGACCAGGCGTAGCCGGGCAACAGGTCGGGTTCGAACCAGACGTGGAGGTCAGTCGCCGCCGGTCCGACATCGGCCACGTACTGCCGGAAGGCGTGCCACTCACCCCGGTAGCCCTCGTCGGCGAGCCTTAGCAGGCGTCGCGTCGGCGACCACATGCCGTCAGCGGCCACCACTGTTGTGGCACGTACTTTGTCCATCCCGTCGATGGCGAGGGTTGCACCCTCGGCATCGACTTCGATTCCAACCATCGCGTGACCGACTCGAACGTTGGCACCGGCCCGGTGGGCTAGGTCGAGGAGGGCCGCGTCGTACTCGCGACGGGGCACGATGACGGCGTATTGTCCGTCGCCCTGGGGTAGGGGGAACCGGATGGTTCGACCCGAGGGGCTATGGAGGACCGCTCCGTCTACCACCTGCCATCCGGCGATGGATCCAGGATCTAGGCCGAGTTCCTCACCTAGGCGGAGGGCCAGGGAGGTCAGTCCGTCGCCACAGCACTTATCCCGGGGGAACGAGGCCTTGTCGACCACCAGGACAGAGGCTCCGGCCCGGGCAGCGGTAACGGCAGCTGCCGAGCCGGCGGGACCTCCTCCCACGATTGCTAGATCGACCACCCTGCGATCCTCAGAAGAGCTTCAACTCGTTGGACTCAACGCCCCTCAGGTTGTCGTAGTCCACGACCATGCAGCCGATACCCCGATCCTCGGCGAGGACTCGGGCCTGCGGTCGGATCTCCTGGGCCACGAACACCCCTCGTACGGGACGCAGCAAGGGGTCCCGATTCAGGAACTCGAGGTAGCGGGTGAGTTGCTCCACGCCGTCGATCTCGCCCCGACGCTTTACCTCGATGGCTACCGCCTCGCCTTGGGCATCGCGACAGAGCAGGTCCACCGGCCCGATGTCGGTGGGGTACTCCCGCCGGACAAGGCGCAGGCCGTCGAGGATGGCCGTCGGGTCGGCGGCCAGCAACTCCTGGAGGTGGGCCTCTACGCCGTCCTTCTGTAGGCCGGGGTCGAGGCCCATCTCGTGGGTCTTGTCGGACAGAACCTCGTGGAGGGTAATAATCAGCGTCTCGCCCCCTGGATTGCGGACCGTCCAGATCGCCCGGGCGTCATCGGGCTCCGGGTCATCGTCCACGGTCAGGGTGTTGGGGGAGTTCATCCAGTTCAACGGCTTATAGGCCCCGCCGTCAGCGTGGATGGCCACGCAGCCGTCGGCTTTGACCATCAGGAGTCGGACTGCCTCGGGCAGGTGAGCGGTCAGCCGGCCGTCGTAATTGACGGTGCAGCGGGCGATAACCAGGCGCATCGGTCAACCCGCCAGGGCGGCCAGCACCGCTTCGGCCAACTCGACCCGGCAGATCACCAGGTCGGGGAGGTACGGGTTGGTGGAGTTGTAGCGCAGCGGCGTGCCGTCAATCCTTGAGGTGTGCAAGCCGGCGGAGATCGCCACGGCCACCGGCGCGCAGCTGTCCCACTCGTACTGGCCACCGGAGTGGACATAAGCCTCGGCCTCGCCTCGCACCACCGCCATGGCCTTGGCCCCAGCCGAGCCCAACTCCACCACCACCCCACCTAGGGCGTTGCACACGTTCACCGCCTCAGCCGGAGGACGGGACCGGCTGACCACCACCCGGGGGCGGTCGGGGATCGACGGGAGGTCCCTGGGGTTTGGCAGGGACATGGTGGACAGCGTGAGGTCAAGCGCCGGGAGCGCCACCGCTCCGGCCGTTGGACGGCCGTCTTCGGCTAGGGCCACGTGGACCGCCCAGTCGGTACGGGACGGATCGCCGTACTCCCTCGTCCCGTCCACCGGGTCCACGATCCAGACCCGCGACGTCCCGGTCCGGTCGGGATGGACGGCGGCTGCCGCACCCTCCTCAGACAGCACGGCGTCCTGCGGGCGATGTCTAGCCAGGGCGTCCATCAGAAACTCGTGAGACCGCTGGTCGCCCTCCCGCTTCAGGGCCTCCGAGGAGGTATCCCCGGCGGCCAGACGCCCCCGGACCTCCATGAGGAGGACACCGGCCCGGGTAGCCAGGTCAGCGGCCAGGGCGTGGTCGTCGGGCATCGCCATACCGGAACGGATCAGTCCCCGGCCGACCGTTGACCCAGATGGATAGCCGCGGTGATGGTGGACCGCAGGTCCTCCTCGTCGGCACCGGCAGCCACCAGACGCTGGACCGCATCCTCGACCGCAGCGGCACGCTCTTCGTCCCACGAGGCGGCGGACTCCACGGCAGGTACCAGGACGCCGACTAGCAGCAGGACAAAGGCCCCGGTTGCCCCGATAAACCCGAAGGTGATGGCCGCCCCAACCTCGTCGGCAATCGAGGTGACGATCATCCCCACGATGCCGGTAGCACACAGCAGCAGGGCCGCCCCCCGCAGGGTTCTCGGGGTTAGGAGCCGGGTGCGGGCATCGGCGGCGCTCATCGGACCAGCGGCCTGTACTTCATGCGGTGGGGTTGGTCGTCCAGGCCCAACTCGTCCCTCCGGTAGGCCTCGTACTGGGTGAAATTCCCCTCGAACCACCGCACCTGGGAGTCACCCTCGAAGGCCAGAACATGGGTGGCCACCCGGTCCAAGAACCACCGGTCATGGCTGATCACCACGGCGCACCCAGCGTAAGCGTCCAGACCCGCCTCCAGAGCCCGCAGAGTGTCGACGTCCAGGTCGTTGGTCGGCTCGTCGAGCAGCAGCACGTTGGCTCCGCTGCGAAGCACCTTGGCCAGGTGCACTCTGTTGCGCTCGCCGCCCGACAGATCTCCGACTCGTTTCTGCTGGTCGGCGCCCTTGAAGTTGAACGACGCCACATAGGCCCGACCGTTCACCTCCCGGCGACCCACCTCGATGAACTCCCGGTCGTCGGTGATCTCCTGGTAGACGGTCCGGTCCGGATCCAGACTCTCGCGAGACTGGTCGACGTAGCCCATCTCTACCGTCGGACCGATCCGGATTTCACCGGTATCGGGCGCCGTGTCCCCGACGGCCGTGCCGTCGGCTGTAGCAGTGAGCATCCGGAACAGCGTGGTCTTCCCGGCGCCGTTACCTCCGATCACGCCGACGATTCCGGCCGGAGGCAGGGAGAACGAGAGGTCGTCGATGAGCAGGCGGTCACCAAACCCCTTGGACAGGTTCACGACCTCGATCACCTGGTCCCCCAGCCGCTGGTTAGCCGGGATGTCGATCTGGAGTTCCCGGGCCCGACTCTCGGTATCGGCTGCCTCGGCTACGAGACGCTCGTAGGCCGAAAGGCGGGCCTTACCCTTGGCTTGGCGTGCCCGGGGGGCCATCCGCACCCATTCCAGCTCGCGTTCCAGGGTGCGTCGGCGGGCCGAGTCCTCCCGGTTCTCAGCGGCCAGACGGGCCGATTTCTGTTCCAGCCAGCCCGAGTAGTTGCCCTCGTAGGGGATGCCTTTCCCCCGGTCCAGCTCCAGGATCCACCCGGCCACGTTGTCCAGGAAGTACCGGTCATGGGTGATGGCCACCACGGTGCCGTGGTAGTCGCGCAGGGTGCGTTCCAGCCATGCCACCGATTCGGCGTCCAAGTGGTTGGTGGGCTCGTCCAGCAGCAGCAGGTCGGGGCGGGACAGCAGAAGCCGGCACAGCGCCACCCGTCGGTGTTCGCCACCGGACAGGGTGGCCACGTCGGCCTCACCAGGTGGTAGGCGGAGGGCATCCATGGCGATCTCGATCGTTCGCTGGAGGTCCCAGGCGCCAGCTGCCTCGATCTTCTTCTCCAGTTCGGCCTGGTCGACGCCCAACTTGTCGTAGTCGGCATCGGGATCACCCCACCCGGCTAAAACCTCCTCGTAGCGGGCCAGCAGGCCCGCCACCTCACCCACCCCGGACATGACGTTGCCCAGCACGTCCTTGTCTACGTCCAACTTCGGTTCCTGTTCCAGGAGTCCCACGGTGAACCCCTCGGTCAGCCGGGCCTCGCCGGTGAACCCATCGTCTACTCCGGCCATGACCCGCAGCAACGACGACTTGCCAGCCCCGTTGGCTCCCAGGACGCCGATCTTGGCCCCAGGGTAGAAGGCCAGCGTGATATCGGAGAGCACGTCCCGGTCCGGCGGATAGAACCGACCCACCCGGTGCATGGTGAAGATGAACTGGGCCCCCATGGGCGCCGAGGCTACCGGCGGTCCCGGCATGGCCCCGTGGCCGGTCGGTCCCTACGCTCTCCCAGTGCTCCCACCCCCGTTGACCGACATCGAGGTCGTGCTCTTCGACTTCGGCGGTGTCATCCTCACCAGCCCATTCGACGCCTTCGCCGCCTACGAGGCTGAGGTGGGCCTCCCGCCGGGGACCGTGCGGCGTATCAACTCGACCAACCCAGACGACAACGCCTGGGCCCGATTCGAGCGTCGACAGGTCGACGCCAACGAGTTCGGACGACTATTCGAGGACGAGGCTGCTGCCCAGGGTTACATCGTGGATGCCACCCGGATCATGGAAGGGCTCCACGGGACGTTGCGTCCGACCATGGTGGAGGCCCTCCGGCGGTGCGCCGACCGACTCAGGACCGGGATGCTGACCAACAACATCACTCCAATCGGCTCTCAACCGTTCTCCGAGGACGTCCTAGAGGTAGTCAGCCTGTTCGACGAGCTGATCCAGTCGAGCGTCGAGGGCTGCCGCAAGCCTGAGCCGCGGATCTACGAGATCGCCTGCGAACGCCTGGGAGTAGAACCCGCTGCATGCGTCTTCCTTGATGACCTCGGCATCAACCTCAAGCCAGCCCGAGCCATGGGGATGACCACGATCAAAGTTGTGGACCCGGAGGAGGCCATCGCCGAACTCGAGGCGATCGTCGGCTTCCCGCTCGGCTGACCGCTACCGTCGCTCCGATGCGCATCGTCACCTGGAACGTCAACTCGCTGAAGGCCCGCATCGACCGTGTCGAGGCCTGGATCCGGGCCGTAGGACCAGACGTCCTCTGCCTTCAGGAGACCAAGATGGCTGACCCTGCGTTCCCTCACGAGCGGTTTGAGGCGTTGGGCTATGAATCGGCCCACCACGGCGAGGGACAGTGGAATGGTGTGGCTGTGATCTCCCGGGTCGGGCTAGCCGACGTGCGTTCGGGGTTCGCCGATGGCCGGGCAGATTCCGATCCGGATGCCCGAATCCTCTGGGCGACATGCGGCGGCGTACGGGTGGCGAGCTGCTACGTACCCAACGGGCGAGAGGTCGACCACGACCACTACCGCTACAAGTTGGACTGGCTGGGGCGTCTGCACGATGACCTGGCTGCCAACACCGACCCTGCCGACCAGCCCGTAGTGGTGGTGGGTGACTTCAACGTGGCTCCCGACGACCGGGACGTCTGGGATCCGGCGGCCCTGGAGGGGATGACCCACGTGACGGTGCCCGAGCGGGACGCCCTGGCCCGGCTGGTGGCCCTCGGGTTTACCGACGTGTTCCGCGAGCGGTTCGACGGGGATGGCCTGCACTCCTGGTGGGACTACCGGGGTGGGGCGTTCTACAAGCGCATGGGGATGAGGATCGACCTGGTTTACGCCTCAGCGCCAGCTGTCACGGCGCTGGACTTCGTAGTAGTGGATCGCAACGAGCGCAAGGGCGAGAAGCCCAGCGACCACGCACCGGTAGTGGCCGAATTTACCCTGGTCTGATCACCACGCGCTGAGTGTCGGCGGCCGTTCAACCGGTAGCGGCCAGCACGGCCAGAATCGCATCGCCGTAGGCCTCCACCGTTCGGGGGCCAATTCCCGGGACGGCCAGCAGTTCATCGACGTCCACTGGCTGGAGTTCCACGAGGGCGTCTAGGGCCCGGTTGGTCAGAACCCGGTAGACAGGAACCCCAGCCTTTCGGGAGGCCTCCAGCCGCCAGGTGCGCAGGGCGTCGTGGACGGGCCCCTCCGATCGTTCGGCGGCATCCGGGTCGAACGAGCGAACCGCGACCACGGTCGGTGGGGCCGGGTCGTCGGACCCGGGCAGGTCCGGCCGGTCGTGAGCGACCAACAGGGCCAGGAGGGCCTCCCCATGCCGGTCGGCCTTGGTCGGTCCAATCCCGGAGACGTCGAGCAACTCGGCGGTCGTGGTAGGCCAGACGGACACTAGGTTGGCCAGTGTGGCGTCAGTAAACACCACGTAAGCGGGAACGTCGGCCGCTTGGGCGGCCGTAGACCGGTATTGACGCAGAGCGTCCACTACGGGATGGTCGGGGAGGTTGGCCCGACCGGTCCGCCGTCGGATCTCGGTCACCCGACGCACTCCCTCGGCTCGCCCGACCGGACGATCCAGCCCGGCGATGGCTGCCTCCACGTCCTCGAGCCAGAACGACGGCTTCCTGGCCGAGGTACGGGTTCCGAAGGTGCGCTGGGCGGCCCATGAGCAGAAGAGACGGTCCTCGGCCCGGGTGAGGGCCACGTAGAGGAGACGTCGTTCCTCGGCCCGGGCCTCCTTGGTCTGGGCGTGGGCGATAGGCACCAGACCCAACTCGAGGCCGGTCAGGTGGACAGTCGACCACTCCAGCCCCTTAGCGGCGTGGAAGGTGGAAACCTCGACGGCGTCCGCCGAATCGTCGAAAGTCGCCCGGGCCTGCGATTGGGTCCATGCGACAAAGCCCCGGGCCGTGCCCGACGGGTCCAGGGCCTGGAACTCCTCGGCCAAGCGCTGGAGTTCAGCGAAGGCCGCCTGCCTCTCGGTATCTCCGCCGTCCTCCCCATCATCATTCGCTCCGTCGCCGACGGCGCTCAGGTCGGCCATCCGGTCGGCCAGAGGGCGGTCGCTGCGACCAAGGGCGGCTAGTTGTGCTTTCACGTCAGGTCGGTCCAACAGGCCGCTCCCAGCCCGGGTCCGGACTGGGATGTCAGCCGCCTGGAGAGCGGACACCAACGGCTCGGCCTGGGCGTTAGTGCGCATTAGCACGGCATGGTCGGACCAGCGACCGTCCGGACCCCGTAACTCGCGGATGCGTCGGGCTACGGCGAGGGCCTCGGCCTCGTGGTCGGGGTGGCGTTCCACCACCGGGTCGGGACCCCGGTCGCGGTTTGCCAGCATCGGGTCGCGTCCGCCCAGGACAGCAGCCGCGGTGCACAGGATCTGCGGCGTGCTGCGGTAGTTCTGGCGCAGGTTCAGTACCGTCGCCCCGGGAAAGTGGACCGGGAACCGGCGCAGGTGGTCGGCGTCGGCGCCGTTCCACCCGTAGATGGCCTGGTCGGGATCACCCACCACACAGAGGTCAGGTCGACCGTCCAGCCAGGCGTCGAGAAGCTGGAACTGGAGCGGGTTCACGTCCTGGAACTCGTCCACGTACAGGTGGCGGAACCGCCACCGTTGGGCATCGGCAAATCGCTTGTCAGTGGCTAGGGCTCGACGACACTGGTCGAGCAGGTCATCGAAGTCGACCATCCGTCTCTTATCTTTTACCTCCTCGTACTCCCGAAAGATCCGAGCCACAGTGGGCGGTGGCAGGGGGAGGTTCCGCTCGGCGGCTTCGGCAGCGTCCGGGTAGGCCTCCGGTCGGATACGCCGGGCCTTGGCCCACTCGATCTCAGCCACCACGTCTAGGGCGGCGGTGGCCCGGTGATCGCGGGGGAGCAGTGGGACTACCAGGGCCATTTTGCGGACCAGCAGTTCTGGTTCCCGTTGGCCGTTTTCTCGCCACAGGTTGCGCAACTGGGCGTAAGCCACCGAGTGGAAGGTGCCGGCAGCCACCTGGTCCCTCATGCCCAACCTCCAAAGCCGCC
>JAZADL010000177.1:0-9400 GCA_036123635.1 Actinomycetota bacterium | reverse complement strand
GCGGCCTCGTCTTCCTTGAACCGGATCTTGGAACGACGGTGGTCCTAGCCGCCATTGTGGCGTCACTCCTTTTCTTTGCTGGCCTCCGATTAGACGCCCTGCTCGTGACCGGCTCGGTAGGCCTTGGACTTGTGGCCGGGATGAGCATGAGTGCGAGCTACCGGCGAGACCGGCTGTTCTCTCTCTTTGATCCCTGGAATGATCCGCTGAACACGGGATGGCAGACCATCCAAGCCGGGGTTGCCATCTCTAGCGGGGGTCTCTGGGGGGCGGGTCTTGGCGCCAGCCGAGCTAAGTGGGGCTTTTTACCCTTTGCCCAAACCGATTTCATTTTCGCCATCGTGGCCGAGGAACTTGGTTTTCTTGCCGCCATGGCGGTGATCCTGGCCTACCTAGCGCTTGGGGTGGCGGGCCTCTCCACGGCACTGCGAGCCCCAGACCGCTTTGGACAGTTGTTGGCAGCGGGGATTACCTCTTGGATCCTCATCCAGGCCTTCGTGAACATTGGAGCCGTTCTCGGCCTCCTCCCCATCACAGGAGTGCCCCTTCCATTCGTGTCTTACGGCGGGAGTTCCACGATCCTGGGTCTTACGGCGTTTGGAATCCTCTTGAACATCGCCCGCCAGACGCCGTGAGCGCAGAACCGGAGCTCCGGCAGCGAGAGATCCGTCGTGGAGGGTTTGTAGTAGCTGGAGGTGGGACGGCCGGCCATGTCCTGCCCGGTCTTGCTGTCGCCGAGGCCCTGGTTTCCAGCGGCGTCGCAATCGGGCGGCACGAGGTCCACATGGTCGGAAGCCGTCGCGGCATCGAAGTAGATCTGGTACCAGCGGCAGGTTTCGGTCTGACCGTAATGCCCGGTCGGGGAATTCGACGCCGGCTTACTCCGGCCAACGTGGTATCCCTGCTAGGGCTGCTAGTCGGAATGTTTCGTGCCGTCTTGCTGCTGGCTCGCCATAGGCCCCGGGCCGTTGTTTCGTTGGGTGGGTACGCCAGTGTTCCCTGTGGGCTGGCGGCGGCCCTGTTACGGATCCCCCTGGTGGTGGTCGAACAGAACGCTGTGCCCGGAGCGGCGAACCGTCTGCTGGGCCGATTTGCTCAAGCCTGTGCAACCTCCTTTCCTGACACCGATCTGCCTCGTGCCGAGCTCACCGGCAATCCGGTCCGGTCTGAGGTCCGATCCTTGGTGGGTCGGAGTGAGGAGGCCCGTCACTCTCTCGGGCAGGACGATCGCCCTCTAGTCGTCGCCTTCGGGGGTTCGCTCGGGGCACGGCGACTCAACCGTGCAGTGATCAACCTGGTGGAGGGCTGGACCGGTGAAGAGGTGGTTATCCGACACGTGGTGGGCCCCCGTGGCTGGTCGGCTGGAGAGCGGGCTTTGACGCACTCCGCCGGAGTGGACTACCGGCCGGTGGACTACGAGCACGACCTGCCGACAGTCTTGGCTGCCGCCGATCTGGTTGTCTGCCGTTCAGGGGCTACAACGGTGGCCGAGTTGGCCGTCCTCGGAGTACCGGCGGTGCTGGTACCCCTCCCAGGAGCTCCCGGTGACCACCAGACGGCCAATGCCCGCCAACACGCTGCTGCTGGGGGTGGGGTCGTGCTGGAGGACGACCGCCTTGAGCAAGGAGATCTGGCCGGCGTGGTGGCCTCATTGCTGGCCGACCCGGGTAGGCGCCGGGCCATGTCGACAGCGGCCTTGGTCGCGTCAAAGCCCGATGCCGCCGAGAGGGTCGTTGAGATCATCGCCCATCACGCGACTGGACGGCGGGAGGATGAGGGGTATGGGTGACTGGGTTCCTGATCTCTCACAGCCGATGAGCGTGCACGTGATCGGTGTGGGTGGAGCCGGGATGAGTGCCATCGCCGAGGTGCTGACGACTATGGGCCACTCGGTGAGCGGGTCCGATCTGAAGGCCTCCTCGGGACTCGATCGGCTCTCGGCTCTAGGGGTAGACGTACGGGTCGGGCACGCGGCGGACAACTTGGGTGACGTGACTTTCGTAACCCGTTCCACGGCGGTGCCCGACGGTAACCCGGAGTGCCGGGAGGCGGTAGAGCGAGGCCTCCCCCTCCTTAGCCGCGCTGAGGTTTTAGGTGCTGTGAGCACCCTCCGGAACACCGTGGCGGTGGCTGGGACCCACGGTAAAACGACCACCTCGTCGATGCTGGCTCTGGTGCTAAGAGAAGCAGGGTTCCGACCGTCGTTTGTGATCGGAGGTGACGTCAACGAAATTGGCACTGGTGCGGCATGGGACGAAGGCGACCTGTTTGTGGTGGAGGCCGACGAAAGTGACAGTTCCTTTCTCAAACTCTCTAGTCGGTTCGGGGTGGTTACGAATTTGGAGCCCGACCACTTAGAACGCCACGGTGGTTTTCAACCTCTTGTGGATGCCTTCGATCGGTTCGTCGATGCCGTAGACGGACCGGTGGTGGTTGGTTCAGACGACCCAGAAGGGGCGGCCCTTGCTGCCCGGCACGCCACCGAGACGGTAGGGACGGCGGATGGCGCCGATTGGCTCATCTCGGCAGTACAAGAGTCATGGGAGGGGGTCCGTTTCAGATTGACGGGTCCAGTAGGAGAATCTCTTGAGATCACCCTGCCGGTGCCAGGCCTTCACAACGCCCGCAACGCAGCGGCAGCCGCCGCGATCGCTCACCGTATTGGTGCCGATCCGGAAGCGGTGGTGGGCGCTCTGGCCCGGTTCGGTGGGGTGGCTCGACGCTTCGAGCACCGAGGACAGGCGGACGGTGTGACCTTCGTCGATGACTACGCCCACTTGCCCACCGAGGTAGCGGCGACAGTGGAGACGTCTCGGGCGGGAGGCTTCGGGCGGATAGTTTCAGTGTTCCAACCCCACCGGTACTCGCGAACTGAGGCCCTGTGGTCTTCGTTCGGCCGGGCGTTTGACGGCTCGGACGTTCTCTTTGTGACTGACGTCTACTCATCCGGCGAAGCTCCGCGGCCGGGAGTGTCTGGGCGCCTGATTGTGGACGCTGTCCTCCGTGACAGTCCTGGGAGCGATGTGAGGTATGTGGAGCGACGTGATGATCTGCTTGACGCTCTGGTGGGAGAACTCCGGGACGGGGATCTCTGCCTGACCATGGGTGCTGGGGACCTGACCTCGGTTCCCGATGACCTCAGGCAGCGCTTCCATGACTCCTGATCCCGAAGGGCTGGCGCGTTTTGACCAGGCCATGGTGGGAGTGGAGATGGTCGAGGGGATTCTGACGGACCACCCGATCGGCCCCATGACCACCTACAGGGCTGGAGGCAGCGCAGCGCGCTTTGTCCGACCGGTCGACCGATCGGAGTTGGAGGCGGTGGCTGCCGGTGTGGCCTCAGCCGGTATTCCCGTGCTGGTCGTGGGGCGAGGCTCCAACCTGCTTGTAGCTGACGCAGGATTCTGGGGACTGGTCGTGCAGTTGGGTCAGGGTTTTGAGAAGGTTCGAACAGAGGGGAACAGGGTGATGGCAGGCGCTGCGGTGAGTCTGCCGGTTCTGGCCCGTCGCACGGTGGCCGAATCCCTCACTGGTTTCGAGTGGGCAGTAGGCGTACCGGGTTCGTTGGGTGGAGCGGTCCGGATGAATGCCGGAGGTCATGGGTCGGACATGGCCTCGTCCCTTGTCTCGGCGGACACCGTGGACTTGACGACGGGAGAGGGGCGACACCGGACCCTTGCCGATCTATCGCTGGGTTACCGGTCATCGTCCATCGACAAGTCTGAGGTTGTGGTGGAAGCCACTATCGCCCTGGCGGTTGGCAATACGGCCTCCGGTGAGGAGAGGCTCGCCGAGATAGTGCGTTGGCGACGCGAGAATCAGCCGGGAGGGCAGAACGCCGGATCGGTGTTCACGAACCCGGTCGGTGACTCGGCGGGACGGCTGATCGACGAAGCCGGCCTGAAGGGCTGGCGGTTTGGTTCGGCATCAGTGTCGGAACGCCACGCCAACTTCATACAGGTGGACGAGGGCGGATCAGCCGATGACGTGGTGATCTTGATGGATGTGGTGGCCCGTCGGGTGGACGAGGTACACGGCATCCGGTTAGAACCCGAGACGGTGATTGTCGGTTTCGCCGGTCGGTCCTGATGGACGGTCAGCCACCAGTTAGCCATACCGATAAGCCGGGCTCTCTGGACGAGGCGGGGGCCGGGTCTATCGAAGAGAAGCCAGCGGTTCGCCGCCTCTGGTGGGTGTGGTCTCTGTTGGCCCTGGTCGTCCTGATCGTCGGAGCGTTCGCAGCGACGCGGTCCGCCCTCCTGGACGTGGACGAAGTGCTGGTGGATGGCGTAGGTGGCCGGTTAGATCGGTCGCTGGTCGTCGAGGTGAGCGGAATTCGGAAGGGTGAGCCTATGGTCGGAGTGTCATCAGAGACTGCAGCCCGGCGCGTGGCCACGCTTCCCTGGGTGGCCGAGGCGAAGGTGACACGCGACTGGCCGGGCACGGTACGGATCTGGTTCATGGAGCGCCAGGCAGCGGTCAATGCGGTGGACCTGATGGGGCGATGGGCGTTGCTGGACAGTTCGGCCACGGTCCTGGAAATTCCAGTGATTCCGGAAGCTGACCTGCCGACTATCAGAGTGGATCGGCTGGGGCCGGAGGGCACACGGATCACGGGAGTCGGCGCCCTGCTTGAGGCAGCATCAGCGGTGACAGCCGACCTAAGGGCGTGGATCGTGGCACTGGTTCCCACGGGAAGTGGTGTTCGAGCCGAACTGGTCGGTGGGGTGGGCGCTGACTTGGGTCGGGGGGACGACTACCGAGACGAGATGCGGTCGCTTGCAACCGTCTTGTCCCGGGTAGTGCTTGGGTGTGTGGTGTCGATCGACGTGTCGATCCACGAGAACCCGGTGGTTAGACGAGATGAGGTTCGATGTGGCTGATAAGTGGCGTCGGACCACTTGCTGAGATCGCGATGAGTTTCCCTGTCGGGTTGACGATGAACGACCACCACTCGTAGTCTTCTGACCACTTAAAGAGGTCAAGGAATCAAACCCTCGACCTTTACTTTAGGGTATGGGATTGGCCCATCCCTCAATACGAGGAAATAGGACGACACTGATGGTGGGGAACCCACAGAACTACTTGGCCGTAATCAAGGTCGTCGGCATCGGCGGCGGCGGCGTGAACGCCATCAATAGAATGATCGATGCTGGCCTGAAGGGTGTCGAGTTCGTCGCCGTGAATACCGACGCTCAGGCACTACTTATGAGCGACGCCGACGTGAAGCTGGATATCGGCAGGAACCTCACCCGGGGTCTTGGTGCAGGGAGTGACCCGGAGATCGGACGGCAGGCTGCCGAGGAACATCGGGCCGAAATCGAGGAGGCGCTGGAGGGTGCCGACATGGTCTTTATCACGGCGGGCGAAGGTGGCGGAACCGGAACCGGTGGAGCCCCCATCGTGGCCGAGGTAGCGAAGGCTGCCGGCGCTCTGACAATCGGTGTGGTGACACGGCCATTCGGTTTCGAGGGCCGTCGGCGCTCCGTGCAGGCCGAGCAGGGCATCGTCCACCTCAAGGACAAGGTCGACACACAGATAGTCATCCCCAACGATCGACTTCTTGACATCTCCGACGAGTCGACACCTTTACTGAATGCCTTCGATACGGCCGACGAGATCCTCCTCCAGGGCGTTCAGGGGATAACGACACTTATCACCACTCCTGGCCTGATTAACACCGACTTCGCCGACGTGAAGATGGTCATGCAGGACGCCGGGTCGGCCCTGATGGGTGTGGGAGAGGCCACCGGCGATGGGAGGGCCCTGAATGCGGCTCGTAAGGCCATCTCAAGCGCACTACTCGAGGCTTCGATTGAGGGTGCTCGAGGAATTCTTCTGAACATTTCTGGCCCACGTGATCTCGGCCTGTTCGAGGTCAACGAGGCGGCCAGTGTGGTCCACGGCGTGGCCCACCCAGACGCCAACATCATCTTCGGGACCGTGGTCGACGACGAGATGGGTAGCACCGTACGGGTGACGGTGATTGCCGCTGGCTTCGACCGGTGGGACGGCGATCGCCCGTCTGCCGCACCGGCTAACCCGATCCTTGGGTCCGACGCCATCAGCGACGTGTTCGCTGATGGCGACGACGACCTGGACGTACCGAGTTTTCTCAGGTAGGGGCCGATGGCCCGGGAACTGGTCCGGCGGAGTCTCCCGTCGGGCCGGACGGCCCGGGTCATCATGTCCGAGGCCGCCGACGGCGATCTGGCCGTCGGCGGCCCGGAGGACCTGCTGACCTCCCGCCGGAAGGAGGTCGTGGCCGGCCCGTGGGCGTGGGTTCACCAAGTCCACGGAACCACAGTGATCGACGTGCCCGAACCCGGTAGGGGCTCCGGTAGTTCGGCCGATGCCCTCGTGACGGCAACGACCGTCGCTCCGCTGGCGATCCAGGTGGCGGATTGTGTGCCGGTGGCTCTTATCGCACCCGCCGGAGTTGTGGCTATTGCACACGCGGGATGGAGGGGTCTGGCAGCGGGGATCCTGGAACGCACCGCCGAGGCGGTTCTAACCCGGGGAGGTGTGGCAGCGGAGGCTGTGGTGGGACCGCACATCGGCGCCTGCTGCTATGAGTTTGGAGAGGATGACCTCCAGAACCTTGAGGGTCGGCTCGGACCATCTGTCCGGTCCCGAACGAGCGACGGTCGACCAGCTGCCGACTTGACAGCAGGGGTCCGGACGGTACTTGACGGCTTATCGATCCCGGTGGTGGTACTTGATGGGGCCTGCACATCGTGCGACGACCGTTACTGGTCCTACCGGGCGACTGGGACCGCCTGCCGTCAGGCGATGGTGGTCATCCTCGAGGAGGCACCGTGAACGGTTTTTCGATCGACCCAACAGCCGTTGCTGACCGTATCCATGGCCTCGAGGAACGGCTGGCCCGTCTCAGTGGAGGACGGACTCGTCTCCTTCCGGTTACCAAGGCATTTGGGCCGGAGGCCGTAGAAGCGGTATTGGCTGCCGGGCACAATGCAGTGGGAGAGAATTACGCCCAGGAAATTCTGACCAAAGACGACGCTCTGGCTGGCCGGGAAGTGGCGTGGCACGTTATCGGTAGCGTCCAGCGCAACAAGGTTCGACGCTTGGCCGGCCGGGTGGCGGTCTGGCAGACCGTGGATCGGTCTGCCCTGGTGTCCGAGATCGCCCGGCGAGCTCCAGGCGGCCGGATCATGGTTCAGGTCGATCCACTCGGCTTTCCCGGGAAAGGGGGCTGTTCACCCGGCGCCGTGGAGGGCCTGGTCGGGCAGGCCCTGGATGCTGGACTCCAGGTCGACGGCCTGATGACGGTCGGCGCCCAGGGTGATGCTGCGGCCACCGGTCGAGCCTTCCGGGTGGTGACTGACCTAGCCGATTCCCTCGGTCTCGTTGAGCGCTCGATGGGAATGACCGAGGACCTCGAACTGGCTGTCGCGAGTGGTTCGACGCTGGTCCGGGTTGGCCGGGCACTGTTCGGAGACCGCCCCCCTCGGGGTGGATGCTGACTCCGGGCCGATGTTGTCCTCATCGGCCCGGATTGGGCCAGTACGCTCGGAGCTATTGCCGACGAATGGTCGGTGGCGGCGCCGGACGATCGGGTGCAGATGAAGAAGTTGATGATGTGGCTGGGCCTGGGGCCCGACGAGGCATATGAGGATTACGGAGACGAACCGGTCCTCCGCGGACCGCTGTCGTCCACCGAGTTTGCCGAAGCCCGGGCAGCCGCCGAGACCAGTGGAACGGCTGGCCCCCTGTTGACCAAGGTCCCGCAGTCGAACACGGTTCGGGCCATCCCGGCCGAACCGACTGGAACAGTTCGACCCCTGAAGGCGGCAGCCACCGCCAAGCCCGTCACCGTCTCGCCGTCGTCGTTCAACGACTGCCAGGAAATAGCCGACCGCTTCATTGCCAAGCAGCCAGTAATCGTGAACCTCCAGGGCGTAGACGCTGACCTGTCTCGGCGGATCATCGATTTCGCCAGTGGGGTCTGTTACGGCGGAGAGGGCCAGCTGGAGAAGGTCACCCACCAGGTGTACTTGATGACACCGGTGGATGTGGAGGTGTCGTCGGAAGACCGCCGACGCCTCGCCGACTGATCGGGGTGGACGGTGGCGGCCCTGCTTTGCTCGCTCCTCCAGTTGTACCTGCTGGTCCTAATCGTGCGGGTGGTGTTGAGCTGGTTCCCGATCTCGCCGGACGGTACGGCAGCCACAGTGGCTGGCTTTCTCTACCTGGTGACTGATCCCGTCCTCGGACCGCTACGCCGTGTGCTTCCGCCACTACGTATGGGCGCTATGGCCCTGGACCTGTCACCCATTGTGGCCTTCTTTGGGATTTCCATCCTGATGGGTCTTTTGTGTAGTTGACCGGCTTGATTACCAGCCGGTGAGGTGCCCGAAGCAGCAGGAGGCGCGGCGGTAGTCTGGAGGTATGGACGAGGACATCCTGCACGAGCTTGACGACGTTCATATCGGCACGAAGATGCGGGGCTACGACCCTGTCGAGGTCGATGACCTACTGGACCGGGCTCGTCGTGAGATCGAGGACGTACGAACTGCAGCGCGACGCGCCGGAGAACGCGCGGAGTTGGCCGAGCGGCAACTGGCTGAAGAGTTGGACGCTGCCCGTACCGCCCGAGCGGAGGCGGAAGCCGGGATTGCCACGGCGGCGGCTGAAGCGGCGAGCCTGATGGCTGACGCCCGGGCCGAGGCGGCGGACCTTCGAACGGCGGCTGACGCCGAAATTCGGGAATCTATCCAGGATGGTCGAGCCCGAATGCTGGAGCAGATGGTCGGACTGGAAGCCGAGCGGGACCTAGTTCGAGAAGAGATCGACGTGACAGCGGAGTTGGTAGCTGCCCACCGGGACCGCCTCCTGCGGGCCGTGGAGGACCTCCGGACCCTTGTTGAGGGAGTGGAGGATCGGCCGGCAGTCGTGCTCGAGGCCCGGCCGGAACCGATGTCCATGGAACCTGCTGTTGCATCGCCCCCTGCTCCCGTGGTGGAGGCCGGCCGGTCTGCTGAGGTGGTGACACGTCTTCACTCTGTGCCCCCGTCGGTTGGAGGGGTGGGGGGTGACGGGGAAGACCTTGATGCGTTCTTCGCCGACGACGGTTCCTGATCTGAACTCGGAGCTGCACTGGGCCGATCAGGCTTTCCCATCCGAACCTCGGGATCCCACCGGATTCAGGGAGAGACCGGTACGCTCCTCGGCCCATCGGACCCGTGTCCGATCGTGGGTCGTCATCTCGGCGGCACTTGGGAGGAGGCGGTGATGGCCGCTAAGAGCACGGCGAAGAAGGCCCCAGCGAAGAAGGCCCCGGCCAAAAAGACTGTCGCCAAGAAGGCCCCAGCGAAGAAGGCCCCGGCCAAAAAGACTGTCGCCAAGAAGGCCCCAGCGAAGAAGGCCCCGGCCAAAA
>JAZADL010000176.1:0-2567 GCA_036123635.1 Actinomycetota bacterium | reverse complement strand
AGCAGCTACGAAAGGCGCTGGACCGCAAGGTGTGGCTGCCATCGGGTGGATCGCTGATCATTGAGCACACTGAAGCCCTGACGGTGATCGACGTCAACACGGGAAAGAACGTTGGGCGGTCGAGTCTCGAGGAGACCGTGTTCAGGAACAACTTGGAAGCTGCTGAGGAGATCGCTCGCCAACTCCGGCTTCGCGACATCGGAGGCATCATCGTGATCGACTTTATTGACATGGAGGTCAAGGCGAACCGGGAGGCCGTGGCCACCACGTTGCGCTCGTCCCTGGGTCGGGACAAGACCCGAACCCAGGTCTTCGACATTTCCGAACTAGGCCTAGTGGAGATGACCCGCAAGCGGATCGGAGAGGGCCTGTTGGAGTCGTTCGCCACCGCGTGCGAGGACTGTCGGGGCCGTGGCCGAATCCTGGACGATGACCTCTTAGCCGGATCAGGTCGGGCCGGCCGCCGGTGAACGGCATTTGCTGTGTTTCAGGCAACCGTCGCTCTGGCGGCGGTGGCGCCACTGATGGCCCCGGATAACCTGACCGCACTATGTACGCAGTGATTGCCACCGGCGGCAAGCAGTACCGGGTAGAAGAGGGCCAACGAGTCCTCGTCGAGCGTCTGGGAGCCGTGGATACCGACGTCGAGTTGACCCCCGTGATGGTGGTGGACGGCGACGACGTGCTGGCCACCCCCGAGGCCCTCGTCGGTTCGAGCGTGTCGGTTCGCATCGTGGGAGATGCCAAGGGACAGAAAATCAGGGGCTTCACTTACAAGAACAAGAGCAACCAGCGCCGACGGTGGGGCCACCGGCAACATCTAGCTGAGATCGAGATCACCGGGATCACGAGGGGCTAAGAGCATGTCTAAGACCAAGGGTGGAGGCTCGACTCGTAACGGCCGGGACTCCAATGCACAGCGGCTGGGGGTCAAGGTCTACGACGGCGGTCGGGTGAGTGCCGGCAGCATCCTGGTCCGCCAACGGGGTACCAAGTTCCATCCGGGACACAACGTGGGCCTGGGTGGCGACGACACTTTGTTCGCGACAGCTGACGGCGTGGTGAAGTTTGGTCGACGAGCTGGCCGCAAGCTGGTCGACGTTCTCACCGACTGACGAGACCGGATCACAGTCACCACAGCCGAGCGATTGCGACGCGCCGCCTGACGTTGCGTCGTTCCGCGCCTAGGGCCGACGTCCAGTCCGGCCGGAAGTTGCTCAGTAGGCTCGCTCCATGTCCCAGTTCGTCGACGAATGCGGGCTCAACATCCGTGGCGGTGACGGTGGGGCGGGTGCAGTGTCGTTCCGCCGTGAAGCCCATGTCCCGAAGGGCGGTCCAGACGGCGGTGACGGTGGCCACGGCGGATCGGTCTGGCTAGAGGCCGACCATAACGTGGCCTCGCTCCTGGCCTTCCGCGACCATCCTCACCGGCGGGCTGGTAACGGCACCCACGGCTCAGGAGGCAAGCGCCACGGTCGGGCGGCCGAGGACCTGGTGGTCAAGGTCCCGGAAGGAACCACAGTTCGCGACCTGTACAGCGGCGAGATGCTTGCCGACCTAGTGCAGCATGGCGACCGTTGGCTGGGAGCGGAGGCCGGACAGGGCGGGCACGGCAACGCCAAGTTCCTAAGTAACCGTCGACGAGCCCCCGGTTTCGCTGAACAAGGCGAGGACGGGGAGGAGCACTGGCTGACCCTGGAACTCCGGCTGATGGCCGACGTGGCGCTTGTGGGCTACCCGAACGTAGGTAAGAGCACCTTGATCTCGAGAATCTCGGCCGCTAAGCCGAAAATTGCCGACTACCCGTTCACCACACTGGAGCCCAACCTCGGGGTGGTCCGTCCCGAAGGCCGTCCCGAGTTCGTGGTGGCTGATATCCCGGGCCTCATCGAGGGTGCCAGCGAGGGACGAGGTCTAGGCCACCGTTTCCTACGTCACGTCGAACGGGCCCGCGTCCTGCTGGTGCTGGTCGACCTGGCTCCTACCGCCCTGGAGGAACCAACCCGCCAGCTTGAGGTGATATTGGGCGAGTTGAGTGCTTACCAGCCCGAACTGCTGCAGCGTCCTCGTCTGGTGGTGGGATCCCGGGCGGACGTGGCGGAAGCAAGTATGACCTTCGACGGGGACCGCCTGTCGGCTGTCACCGGAGAGGGCCTGGAATCACTGGTCCACGCGATAGGGGGCCTAGTGGAAATAGCCCGGGAAGCCCCCCCTGAGAGGCCTGCTGTAGTGATCCACAGGCCGCCTACCGAAGACGTGGTGGTGGAGCGAGGCGAGGACGGAACCTGGGAGGTCGCAGACCGCAGGGTTGCTCGGGTGGCAAACCTAAATGACCTGACCAACCCCGATGCGCTGGACTATCTCCACGACCGCCTAAAAAGAATGGGCGTCGACCGGGCTTTAGTCCGGGCGGGGGTGCGTGACGGGGAGCCGGTCCGTATCGGTCGACTCGAGTTCACTTACGAAGAGGGCTGATGGCAAACCGGAACGATACCGCTGTGGTCAAAATCGGCACCTCGTCGATCACCGACGACGAGGGCGTCATTGACCGCGCCATGGTGGCCAAG
>JAZADL010000175.1:0-18277 GCA_036123635.1 Actinomycetota bacterium | reverse complement strand
GAAGCGGATCTTGGAAACCGTTGCATCCGGAAACTCCGCCTCTAGGCGGGTCAGGACCTCCCCGATGTTCAGGAGACTGTCCGGTCCCGCGCCCCTGTCGGCGACCATGTCACCCTCAACCCGCAGTGCCGTGGAAGAACACCAGTTTGAAGCGCCCGATCTGCACTTCATCACCGTCGTGGATCTCACACGATTCGATTCGCCTACCGTTCAGGTAGGTGCCGTTCAAAGATCCCACGTCGTGGACCAAATACCGGTCGCCGGTTCGTTCCACCTCGACATGGTGGCGGGACACGGTGACGTCATCCAGCAAAATGTCCGCGCCCCCGTGGCGGCCGATGGTCGTTGCTGCTGCCTCGAGGCCGTAGCGCGCCCCGGCCTTGGGCCCAGACTCCACTACGAATAGGCCGCACTTCACCGAGAATCGTTCGCGGTCTTCACTGTGGGGCACCGCTTCCACCGGATCGAAGGCGTCGGTGACTTCCTCGTCCGAAGAGACGAGGCGGGTCCCACAGGCCCCACAGAACCGTTCGTCTATCGACGTCTGGCGGCCGCAACCGGGACACTCGGTGGACACAGCTCAGACCCCCACGAGGGCCAAATAAGCCGAGGCGTCCAGCAGGCCGTCGGTATTCGGTCCCTCCGTTTTCATCTCACAGATCCAGCCGTCGCTATAAGGGTCCTCGTTGACCTTCTCCGGCGTGATCTCCAAGTCCTCGTTGACGGCCACCACCTCGCCGGAGACTGGCGCGAAAAGCTCAGACACCGACTTAGTGGACTCGACCTCGCCGAAAATCGCTCCTGCCACCACCGTCGTACCGACCTCCACGACATCCACGAAGACCACGTCGCCCAACGCATCCTGGGCGTAGTCGGTAATACCAACTCGAACTAGATCGTCGTCAAGTTTCCGAACCCACACGTGGTCGGTGGAGTACCCCAGGTCGGACGGAACGTTCACGGGCTCGAAACTACCTTTCCCTAAGCCCCACGACGCCAACGCCCGGGCGGTGGACAGCCTCGGCGCTCCTCACCGCGCCGCTCGACTCTCACGGAGGGTTTGGCGGGCTACTGGCAGATATCCCCACCCGGCAATCCACGAAATCACCAGGCCTGGGAGCCCGAAGACCCAGGCAGCCACGGTGAAAACCTCGTTGGCAAACGCCGTGGACTGGCCGGCCAGGAAGCATGGGACGGCCCACAGAAGGGCAAAGGTCCCGGTCTTGCCCCACCACGTCACATCGATCTTTCGCATACCAAGACCCAACAGGACTAGAGCTGCCACCCCTACCAGAACCTCCCGGGTCAGCACCGCCACTGCAAACCAGATCGGAATAGAGCCGTCGACCATCATCGATATCAGAGCCGCCACCAGTAGGAGACGGTCGGCGGTCGGGTCTAAGAGTTTCCCCACCTCGGACACTTGGTCAAAACGGCGAGCAATCCACCCATCCACCCAGTCAGTGGCCCCCAGAGCGCCCAGGAGGAGGGCGGCATCAGTCCGGTTCCCTTCCTCGAAGAGAAGCCATAGAAACCACGGAATGCAGCCCAGCCGGAGCACGGTGATGGCATTAGGAACGGTCCACAGACCAGACCACCCGATGCGGAGTGGTTCCGGGGCGGCGTCGGTCTCCCCTTCCATCGGACACAGCCTACGATCCGGCTCAGCGACGCCCGCGTCGGGCGCCGCCCTGCTTGTCGGGAGGGTCTATGGCCTCCATCTTTACCCGCATCATTAACGGCGAGATCCCAGGTCGGATCGTCTGGCGCGACGCCACGTGCGTAGCCATGGTCGACATCCGACCCCTTAACCGCGGACACGTGCTGGTCATCCCGATAGCCGAGGTGGACCGGTGGACAGACCTGCCCGCCGAGGTGGTTGCCCACTGCACCGGTGTGGCCCACGCTGTGGGCCGAGCCCAAATGGCCGTTTTGTCACCGACCCGGATCGGGCTGATGGTCGCCGGCTTCGAGGTACCCCACACCCACCTACACGTCGTCCCCCTGGAGAACATGAGCCACTTGGACTTTGCCCTAGCCGATGCCAACGCCGACCCGGCTGACCTAGACGTCGTAGCCGACCTGCTCCGTGGCGCCTTACGAGCCGAGGGGCACGCCGAAGTGACTTAACGGGTCGGCGACCAGGCTCAGGTTCCCGGTCGCCGAATCCAGAGACTAACTCCGTCTCGGTCCATCCGTTTTCGGAAGTCCATCAGGATCAGCCGGCTCTCGAACAACCTTCCCTCAGCCTGGGTCCACCCCATCGACATCTCATCGAGGACTACGGCGTCGAACCGTTCCTCCCAGTCCAGGTTGGGTAGCGGCCCCTGGGAGCGACGGTGCACGTGGACTTCTTGTCGGTCGGCAACGAGTGGATAGATCTCGGGCGGGACACTGACCCTGGCCTCGTCACCGATGAGGGTGGCTGCCGACACCCGAGCCACATCAACCGGGGACCGCCGCCCCCAGTTCCACGGTTCCTCGTACGGTGATGAGGCGGCATCGCGTACGAAAAACACGATGGCCGTCAGAACGAGAACGGTCAGGACTCGACGGTCAACCAGGATGCGGCTCACCCCAGGGGTGCCGATCCGCATTAGGGCATAGGCCGCTGCGATAAATACGAAAGCCAAAACGGCCACGTCCTGCTGAGGGTTCCCGTAGCCGGCGTCGTCCACATCAGCTACCAGGTAGAGCGCGAGCAGGGGAAGGACGGGGACCAAGTACCGAGGCCTGACCAACGGAAGGAAAAGAACGGGGGCCAGCAGCAGGAGCACCTTCTCAAAGCCGTCCCGACCGAACAGGTCCCCGGCCAAGCCAAGGGGGTCGCTCAGTATTCCGAGGACGATCCCCAGCAAGCCGTCCCCGTAGTGGGCGAAGGCGCCCAGATGTGGGTAGTCGCCATCACCCAACAGCGGTTGGACCACGAACGACATCACCAGAAACCAAGCCAGGCCAAAGCCGGCCAAGGACCAGCCCGGGGTACGACGATCCTCTCCCACCATCACCAGGCCAAGCGCCGCCACGGCCAGACCCAGGTCAGATCGCGTGCACACCACCAGCAACGCCAGAAGGACCACCAGACGCCACCGGTCGGCGTGGCCGGCCAAGTAAGCGGCCATCAGGGCCGGGACGGCTAGCGCCTCTGGATGGAACCCGGCCAGGTTTAGGTCATGAACCGACGGGTGGAGCGCGTAAGCCAGCATGAGAGCGGTCGCCCCACCGATCCGCAGGTTCGCCGGTCCTCGGGCCATACGCCAGATCGGCACCACCCCAAGAGCCAAAGCCACTGATTGCACGAGGAGCATGGTCGGGACCTGTGGCAGGACGCGCATAGCCCAAACAAGCGGCCAGAGAATCCAGGCTCCCTGATCGGCGAAGACGTTGTAGCCCAGGTCGCTGACCACCGGGGGGACGCCCACGTCCATCAGGTGCGCAGCCTGGACGTAGTGCCCTAACTCGTACCCCACCCCGAGGTCCCGGTAGCGGGCCAGGGCCAGGAGCGAAAGGATCACGGCGAGGACCACAGCAGAAATCCACGGCAGGCTACGGTCCCAGACAGGGGCGTCGAGTCGAGCCTGCCAACGGAGCATCACGATGTCGAGGCGGCGACGGACCGAGACGACCGTAGTGACCACGGTTTCGCCTGTCCGTTCCAGAGACTGCGCCGTGCGCTCAAAAGTAGGCACGGCCTTCACCAGAGGGCCTCCTGGGAGCCCACTCCCTCAGGCGAAACCTTCAGTGAGACCGGGACCGTGAGTTCCCGACCCTTCTGCCGGGCGTCGTTGACCTGACGGCCCACCGGATGGAGGGCCAGCAGGCCGTCGGGGGACGGTGCAAGGATTTCCTCCAACGTGGACCGATCCGAGGTGGTGGGATCCAACCAACGGTCCCAATCATCTTCGGCCACGACTGCGGGCATTCGCTGATGGACGGGTGCCAGATCGGCGTTCGCAGGAACCGTCACCACCGTGCATGTCCGAAGGGTCCGGTCGTCATTGTCGGACTGGAACTCCCACAAGCCGGCCACGGCAAGTGGAAAGCCATCAATCCGGTGGACGAACCACGGCTGTTTCGGCGAACTGGCTGTACTCGGTCCCCATTCGTAAAAGCCGTCGATAGGAACAAGGCACCGACGACGACGGAAAGCCGCCCGGAAGGAGGGCTTGATGGCCACCGTTTCCGCCCGGGCGTTGAACAGCCGGGCGCCGATAGCCGGATCGACAGCTCCCGACGGGACCAATCCCCACTGGGCAACACCCAGGAGGCGACCGGAAGTGGCCTGGTCATCGACCCAGACCACGGGGAGCGGACCAGAAGGGGCAACGTTGTGGTCCGGTCCTTCCAAGGCCTCGACGACATCCCAGACGCCCACGTACTCGCTCAGTTCCTCGGGTGACGACGTGGTCACCACGCGGCCGCACATCTCCTCACCGTACCGGGCGAGTAGGACCAGATCGGGCCGGTCTTCTGTCGCGGAACCTCAGGCTAGAACGCAGGTTCCGCTGGTCGGACCGTTCTCAGTGTCATCAAGATCAAAAGTGAGCTCGTCGCCAGAGGAGCCGCCGAACCGCGGAATAGCCACAGCCTCCGCCACATCGGGGACGACGATGGATCCGCGGACGGCCAGAGTCTCCCACCGGGAGACAGCGCTCGGGGTCGTCTCTACGCCGAAACGGATGGACTCCGCCCAGGCCGATCCACCTTCGATCAGGGCGACCGCACCCTGGGGGATGTCCACAGCCAGAACTAGAACCCGGTCGCCGGCACACGTGACGTGTGCCTGTCGACCAACTACGTCGGCGGGGCAGGCGCCATCGGCATCCTCGTGTACCACCACATCGAGCGGTCGCAGTAACTCAGTAGCCACAGCAACCCGGATACAGGCCTCGGTCCACCAGCCTTCGGGACCTACCATTGCCACCTGACCGCCGGCGTGTTCGAAGACGGTTCCCACGACCGCCCCAAGGGCGACGGGAAGTTCCCTAGCGGGGACGTCCAGTCGGATCCGATCTGCCGGTTCGCCATCACCTCGCAGGACGGCCACCAGGAGGTCGGCGCTTGCCACCAGCGCCGGCTCGACCACCGGTGGTCCACCGGCGACCGACCCCAGCCGGCCGTCACCCGAGTCGTCAACTACCGGAGAGGCAAACCGCAACGCTCGCTCGGACCGGTCCTCGGGGGCCTCGGTCAGGAGGGTTCGTCCTAATGCCACAAGCCCTCCTGCCAAGATCAGAAAAACCAGCACGCTCAGCACCCGCTTACGCAGCCCAACATGAAGGGAGCGAACGACAGCCGCTTCATCGCGACGCTCGGCACGGGAACGCGGTCCGAAGGCCTCCGATCGGTCTCCACCGCTGAGCAGCGTTGCCCACCGGCTGACCGTCTCGTCCGGGAAGCGCAGGGCCAGCGCTGCGAACGCCTCCTCCTCTTCGGGACCGAAGAGGAGGAGGAGGTCGTTCTCGCGGAGAAACTGCACTGGGTCATCCCGGTGGACCAGCTGGCGGCCTTCTGCAAGCCGGAGCAAGAAGGCCCGAATTTGCCGGTCAGACTCCTCTTCGGTCCACCGTCCCCCAGTCGGTTCCGGAAGATCGGACACCGCTGAAGTGGACCCCACCCTCCTGCGGAAGAAGGCAGACCGCCGTTCCCGGAGCCTGTCAGACACCTCGGTCCCGCGCTCCGCCGAGTCCCGTTCTGGTACCGGTCGAGCCTCTTCGGGCTCCGATGCCTCGGTCGCGTCGTCGTCGGGCTCCGGCACCCGAAGAGGCTACGCAATCGGACGCCATCACCTCGGGCACCTCCACCGGAACCCGGCAGCGACCGCGCATACTGTCCACGCTGGCTCACCGTCTCGTCCGGTCACCTTCCCCCATGATGCGACTCCACCTCCCCGCTACCGCGCTCACCTTGCTCCTTGGCCTTCTCTCCGCGGCCTGCGCGGCTGACGCCACCGATCAGGCCCAACTCGTCGCGACAGCGTCCACCGTTGCTCCGACCACGACGTCAAGTTGGGCCGACGAAACGAACGAGCAGTCAACGACGTCGGTACCCACACCGATGACCGAAACGCCACCTGTTGAAGAGGACGGTGGGAAAGATGAGGAGGTCTCTGACGGCAATAGCGACGACGAGGGCCTGGAGAGTCAGAGCGAAGTGAACGGCGAGGAAGCAGACACCAAACCGGCTTTCCGGACGACGGTGCCCGCTGGAACCATCGTAGACGGCCACTACATCGACCCTCGAGGAAGCACCTACGAGACCTTCCAGGCCGGCTTCGACCGGAACCATCCGTTCCAGTCCCTGAAAGCCTTCTGCCTTCCCACACCACCTCCGGAGGACGATCCGGTGGATGTGGAGCCCGGCATAAGCGCTGAGGCGGTCATCGTCGTCCACCTCCACACCCGGTTAGAAGAGCTAGAGCGGATCGGCTTTGCCGCGCCGGTGGGTGACGTGGATGCCATGGTTCGAACCTTCGTCGACATGGTCAACGGCGAGTGCGGGGGTATTCACGGCAGACGGTTAGACCTCCGGACAGTCGACGTCTCAGCCCTCGGTGGAGGGGGGTTCGACATCGACACGCTCAGAGAGGTGGCCTGCCTTGAAGCAGTAGAGGTCCACCGGGCAGTCGTCGTACTGGCCGTGGAGGCTGTCCCCGGGACGACAGCCCCCTGCCTGACCCGAACCCACCGGACCTCCTTCATAACCACCCGCGGCATTTCCGATCGAGACCTGGAACGCTCCGGAGGCCTCCTCCTCTCCCTGGAACCCGGTGACCGGACCAGCCTTCGGCTAGCTGTGAGTACCGCTGCTGCTAGGGGACTTCTGGACGGCGCGACTATTGGCATCGTGGCGCCCGACGCTCCGCAGCGGTCAGACGGTGTCGTGGAAATCCTCCTCGAGGCGCTGGCCGAACATGATCTCACGGCGACTGTCCACCAACTGGGTTGTGAGGGCACTACGACCTGCCGGGTGGGCATGGAGACGGCGGTAGCCGGGATGCTGGAAGTCGAGGTCGATCTGATCTTCCCACTCCTGGACCGGACGACGCTGCCGTGGCTGGTCCTCGAGATGATGGACCAGGGCATGCCGGAGCCGACCTTCGTCCAGTCGGGGCTGGACGGCCAGGGCCTTGATGCCGTGGCCTCGGAAGTAGCCGAGTTTGGAGGTCCCCCAGCCGGCACCTACTACGACGGCGCGTGGATCCTGGATGGCTCTGCCACGGGAAGCCACCGGCAAGACGGTTTCGAGTCCCGACCCTTCGATGACCTGTGCAACCGGGAGCTTGGTCGGGTAGCCGGCCACGACCCGGCGATAGTCGACGACCCGTCAACCGACATCTACCGCACGGTGGTCGAAGCGTGCAGCCTGGTCCGGGCCGTAGCTCGGGCCGTGTACGACGCCGGCCCGGATCCCAGTCGACTTGCCATACAAGTCAATCTGGTCGCCCTCGGCAACCTAGATGCAGTCGACATGCGTCCCGTCACGTCGATGAACGGCAGCCTCACGGTCCAGGTCAGCCGCTACGAGTACCCGTGCCTACACGGACCCGGCTTCGGCACCTCGGCAGGCTGCGTGTTCCCGATCACCGATCCGGTCCCTGTGGGCTGAGTCGATCGACTAGCGAGCAGATCACAACCAGCGGCTTAACAAGGCGATGTCACAGGCTGGAACCTACGGCCGCACCTCGTAGTAGAGGTTGGTGGGGTCCTCCACCTCGTGGAGGGTAAACCGGCTGAACCCCGCCTCGGTAACCATGGCCTCAAGGGTTACCGGGTCAAGCCCTAGGGTGCCCAACCCCAGGCCGTCAGGAGTCGACATAGCCGAAGCCATGCAGGACGCCACTGAGGTGGAGTACATCATGGCCAACATGGGATTTCGGAGGTTCTGGCCCCACTCAGGGGCCGACCGGATCTCCTTGACTAGCCAAGTGCCGTCGTCGGCCACGGCCTGTCGTATCGCGGCCATCGCCAAGTCGGGTCGTGGCATGTCGTGCAGGCAGTCCAGGGTGAGCATCAAGTCCACATCACCCGATGGCGGAACTTCCTCGCCTCCCGCCAGGTGAATAGTGACGTTGTCAGTACCGGCAAACCGCTGTTTCGCTGCCTGAACGGCTCGCTCCGAGACGTCGTAACCCTCGTAGGTAGACCCCGGAAAAGCGTCGGCCAATAGCTCGAGGGCCAACCCCGCCCCGCAACCCACGTCCACCACTCGGGCTCCATCTGTCAGGCGCTCGACCACGCCGTCCAGAAGTGGAATCACTGTAGGCACCAGAAGGGCCCGGGCCATCGGGGCCAACATGGCCTCCACATGCTCCTCGGACCCCTCGCCTTGGTCGTCGTAGGTGAGGCCCAAGCCGGTTTGGAACGCCTCGACCAGTGCGTTAGCCACCGCCGGGTCTCGTTGGCGAGCGAACACGCCGGCGGCGTAGGTCGGTTGGTCGGTTCGAGCCAGCACCATGGCAGCCTCGGGTTCCAAGAGAAACGTCTCGCCATCTTCGGAAGCCAGCAGTTCGGCGGCGGCTTGACTGCGGAGCCACTCCCGTAACCACCGCTCATGGAGTCCGGTGGCGACAGCCAAGTCAACGGAAGTGACCGACCCGGCACCGTCTAAAGCCTGGTAGAGGCCCAGCCGGACTCCAAGGTGGATCATGAGGCCCACCATCTCACCCTGCTTGTAGCCCCAGGTGGCCAGCGTGTAACGCCCGAGCAAATCCCGGTCGATTCCCACGGCTCTCACTCCTCTGTGTTGGCGTCCTCCGGATCCTGCACCCAGATGGTTCCATCGTGTTCCACGCACGCAACGACCGCCAAGTCCCCTTTACGGTCGCGGCGGCCGTTCACGTTCTGCTTCCATCCCTCGCCATCGGTTCCAAACCGCCAGAAGTGGCTCAGGCAGACCAGTTCCTCGCCGTCTACCGTCCCCTCGTGGGCAAGGTGGGACCACTGGTGGGGACAACGGGCCTCCGCCACGCAGGGGCGTCCCGCCGAGGTGCGCCATACCACCAAGTCCTCGCCGGCTAGTTCTGCCGAAACGACTCCCCCGACCGGTACGTCCTCAGCCAAGCGGACCCAACCCGGGCCGGGAGCAGAGGCGGCCGGATTCTCGGCCACCGCTCAGACGTCCGTGTACCGGGTGACAGCCACCGCTGAGCCGATCATGCCCACCGCCCCGCCGATGGCGAGCAGCCAAAGGCTGATGTCCCAGATGTAGCCATCGGGTACTGCGAACCCTCGGAAGAGCGGCACCGCGTCCGACTCCTGGAAGTAGGCCAGTACCTGGTCGTCGACCACAAACAGTGCTGGTATGGCCAGCACCGCACCGATCAGGCCGTGGATTGTCCCCTCCAGCATGAATGGGATGCGGATGAACCAGTTAGTGGCCCCGACAACCTTCATGACTTCGATTTCCTGGCGACGAGCACTGATCGCCGTGAACACGGTGTTGAGGATGAGCAGTGCAGAGACAGCCACCAACACGACAGCCGCCACCAGAAGGGCCTGGCTAACTCGATTCGAGAAGTCCTCGATCTGGTGGATGGCCTCGGTGGCGGTCGCTACCTCCTTCACCCCGGGCTGCTCGCCAAACTGACGGGCCATCTCTGCCACGTTCCCTGCTTCCGGGTTAGTGGGCACGATCCGATAGGAGGGTGGCATGACGTCCGGCGAGACGCTCTCGACTAACTCCGGCTTGTCGGTGAAGAGGCGCTGGAACTCCTCGTAGGCCGCCATCTTGTCGACATAGGTGTACCTCGAGATCGCCGGACTGGAGTCCAAGACGTTCCGGATGGCCGCGTCTTGTTCAGTCGAGGCATCGGGCACCATGAACACAATGAACTCGACCCCCTCCTGAAACTGGGCCGTTGCCCGGTCGGCGCCCTCGCGGATTAGCAGCGAAGCACCCACGAGGGATAGGGAGATGGCCACCGTCAGAATGGCTGCCAAGGTCAGGCTGAGGTTTCGCCACAGGCTGACCACTGTCTCGCGGACGTAGTACCAGAGTCGGTAGAGCACGTCAGGAGATCCCGGTCGGGCCGTCCTCGTAGACCCCGCGTGACTCGTCTCGCTTGATGACCCCTCGGTCCAACTCGATGACTCGTCGTCGCATCGTGTCAACGATGCTCCGGTCGTGGGTAGCCATAACCACTGTCGTACCAGTCCGGTTAATCCGGTCCAGGAGCCGCATAATGCCCACCGAGGTAGCCGGGTCGAGGTTTCCCGTGGGCTCGTCGGCTAGCAGGATGAGTGGCCGGTTCACAAAGGCCCGGGCGATTGATACCCGCTGCTGTTCACCACCCGAGAGCTCACCCGGCAAACGTTCGGCCTTCCGGGTCAAACCAACCAGTTCGAGGATGGCCGGGACCTGTTGGCGGACCACCTGCCGGGGTCGGCCAATCACCTCCAGGCCAAAGGCCACGTTCTCGTAGACTGTCTTCTTGGGTAGGAGCTTGTAGTCCTGGAAGATATAGCCGATATTTCGGCGCAGGTAGGGCACCTTCCATGAGCTCAGGGCACCGACGTCCTTGCCGGCCACCATGATCCGGCCCGAATCGGCGACCTCCTCCCGGTTCAAGAGACGAATAAAGGTGGACTTCCCCGAACCCGACGGCCCTACCAGGAACACGAACTCACCCCGTTGGATTTCCGCCGTGGCGTTCTTCAGGGCCACCACGTCACCCTTGAAGATCTTGGAAACGCCCTCCAACTTGATCATCGCTCAACCCCGTGTCGCGTCGATACGAGGTGGAGCGGTCGTAGCGGCACGGCGCGCACGGTACCAGAGGCCCGTCAGCCGTTCGCGGCGCCCTGAGGCCTCCGCGAACTGCCGACCAGTCGGTCGTCAGCCCTCAGGACGGGACCGGGCCCAACGTAGATAGGCCTCCATGAAGCCGTCCAACTCCCCGTCCAACACCCGGGCCACGTCACCCACCTCATGCTCGGTTCGGAGATCCTTGACCATCTGGTACGGCTGGAGCACGTAGGACCGGATCTGACTTCCGAAGTCAACGCCCCGCCGCTCGCCGCCGATCTCGGCCAGTTCCGCGTCACGCTTCTGGCGTTCCAGATCTAACAGACGGGCCGCCAGCATCTGCATGGCATGGTCCTTGTTCTGGTGCTGGCTCCGCTCGTTCTGGCAGGAAGTCACGATTCCAGTCGGCAAGTGCGTGATGCGGACCGCCGAGTCAGTGACGTTGACGTGCTGGCCGCCGGCACCCGAGGACCGGTAGGTGTCGATCCGCAGATCCCCCTCGTCGATCTCCACTTCGTCGACAATCTCGTCGAAGAAGGGCACTACCTGAAGGGAAGCGAAGGCCGTCTGACGCTTAGCCTCCTTGTTGAACGGTGAGATCCGGACGAGGCGGTGCACACCCCGCTCGCCCTGAAGAAGGCCGAAGGCGTGGCGCCCCCGGACCACGAACTCAGCTGAGCTCAAGCCAGCTTCCGTGCCCTCCGATACTGACTCCATCACCAGGTCAAAGCCCCGACGATCGGCCCAGCGGGTGTACATACGCACCAGAATCTCGGCCCAATCTTGGGCGTCGGTTCCCCCGGCACCGGACTGCACGTGGCAGACAGCGTCGCCTTCGTCGTACTGCCCGGAAAACAGACTTCGTAACTCAAGGGCGTCTACGCGTGACGACAGGTCGGCAACTGCCTCGGTGATCTCGCCCTCCAGGCTTTCGTCCTCCTCCTCGGAGGCCAGTTCAGCCAATGTCTCGGCATCCTCTAGCCGAGTGATCAGGCCACTGTGGAGCTCAAGGTCTTCGACCACCCGGGCCAAGTCCTTCTGGACCCGGCGTCCCCGGTCCTGATCGTTCCAGAGCTCCGGGTCGGCCATTTCTGTTTCCAGCGCTGTCCGATGCTGTTGCTGCTCGGCGATCCGGAGGTAGGTGGCCGCCTCGTCTAGACGACTCCGGAGCGCGAGTAACTGAGCGGTGAAGTCCTGCATATCAGCTCCCGTGGCACTGCTTGAACTTGCGCCCCGACCCGCACGGACAAGGAGCGTTACGAGGGGTCTTCTCCCAGTCGGAGTTGACCTTGGTGGGAATGGGTGTCGGGGTCGATTCCTCGATAGGGGCTGGAGCCCCAGCAGCTGCGGCCACGGCCGCCGCTCCGGCCACCGGGCCTTCGGGGCCGCTGGTCGTCATGTCGGATGGCTGCCCGGAATCGTCGGCCGTGGTCACCTGAATTCGCATCACGTAGCGAAGAAAGTCTCTGCTGATCAGGTCGTCCAGCTGGCCAAATAGCTCAAACCCTTCGCGCTTCCACTCCGTGGCCGGGTCCCGTTGTCCCATGGCCCGGAGGTGAATGCCCTCTCGGAGGTGATCCATCTCGTAGAGGTGCTCACGCCAGCGCTGGTCGATGATCCGTAGCAGCACTTGGCGTTCCACCTCGCGCATGGTCTCCGCTCCGAGCTCAATCTCTCGGGCCTCGAAGACGGCCAATCCGTCAGCTACCAAAATTCCGGCCAACTCGGTGGGACCCTGAACGGCTGCCAGATCGTCGACTGACAGACCCAGGGGCCAGTACGAATCGACCTCGACCCGTAGGCCGTCCAGGTCCCAGTTCTCCGGGAGATCAGATCCACAGAACATGTCGACTACCCCATCGACAACCGAACTCAGGGCCTCGAAGACCTCCTCACGCAAGCTGGTGTCGTCCAGCATCTGGTCGCGGCGCCGATAGATCACATTGCGCTGCTCGTTCATCACCTCGTCGTACTTGAGGACGTTCTTGCGGACTTCGGCGTTCTTCTGCTCAACCGTGGTTTGGGCTCGCTCGATGGCCTTGGTCACCATCTTGGATTCCAGAGGAACGTCCTCAGGCAGGGCCCGGTCCATGACACCCCGGACGGTGTCCGAGGCGAACAGCCGCATAAGGTCATCCTCCAGGGAAAGGTAAAAGCGACTCTCCCCCGGGTCGCCCTGCCTGCCGCTCCGACCTCGGAGCTGATTGTCGATCCGACGCGACTCGTGACGCTCGGTTCCTAGTACGTATAACCCCCCGGAGGCCCGAACTTGGGTCCCCAGTTCGGCACACTCCGGCTCGAACCGCTCCACTAGAGCGTTCATCCGCTCACGGCCCTCCGGCGTCGCAGGGTCCAGGCCGTTGGCTCGAACCTCGCGCTCGGCCAGATTCTCTGGGTTGCCGCCCAGGAGAATGTCCACTCCCCGTCCGGCCATGTTGGTGGCTACGGTGACTGCCCCCGGGCGGCCGGCCTGGGCCACCACTTCGGCCTCGCGGAAGTGTTGTTTGGCGTTGAGGACTTCGTGATCCACGCCGTGTTTTTCTAACTCGCGGGAAAGTCGCTCAGAGTTCTCCACCGAGACCGTACCGACCAGCACCGGCTGGCCAACGTCGCGGCGCTCCAGGATGTCGGACACCACGGCGTCAAACTTTCCGGCCTCCGTCTTGAAGATCAGGTCGCTCTGGTCGAGGCGAACCATCGGGCGGTTGGTGGGAATAGGGACCACCTGGAGGCCGTAGATCCCGGCTAACTCAGCAGCCTCGGTCTCAGCCGTTCCGGTCATCCCGGCCAGTTTTTCGTAGAGGCGGAAGTAGTTCTGGAGGGTGATGGTGGCCAGGGTCTGGTTTTCCTCCTTGATCGGCACCCCCTCCTTGGCCTCGACGGCCTGGTGGATGCCGTCAGACCATCGACGCCCTTCCAACACCCGGCCGGTGAACTCATCGACGATCCGGACCTCACCATCAACCACGATGTAGTCCTTGTCTCGCTGGTAGAGCTCCTTGGCCTTCAGCGCAGCGTGGAACTGGTGAACGAGATTGGAGGAAACCTGGTCGTACAGGTTGTCCACGCCCAGAGCGTCTTCGACGGCGTGGACTCCGTGCTCGGTCGGGGCAATGATCCCCTTCTCCTCGTCTACCTCGTAGTGATGCTCGCGCTGGAGGCCCCGGACCACAGCAGCAAACCGTTGGTAGAGGGCAGCCGCCTCACTCAACCGACCGCTGATAATTAGCGGAGTTCGGGCCTCATCGATGAGGATCGAGTCCACCTCGTCCACGATGCAGAACGAGTGGCCGCGCTGCGCTTTCTCCTCGTCGGACATTGCCATGTTGTCCCGGAGGTAGTCGAAACCGAACTCGTTATTGGTTCCATAGGTGATGTCAGCGGCATAAGCGTTTCTCTTCTCGGCCCGGTCCCGAACCTCGGGCAGCACCAAGCCCACCGAGAGTCCCAACCAGCGGTGGATCTGACCCATCCATTCAGCGTCTCGGCTAGCCAGGTAATCGTTGACCGTGCAGAGGTGGACACCCCGCCCCGCTAGGCCGTTGAGGTAAGCGGGGAGTGTTGAGACGAGAGTCTTTCCCTCTCCGGTGCGCATCTCGGCCACCCATCCCAAATGAAGGGCCATACCCCCCATCAGTTGGACGTCGTAGTGTCGTTGTCCGATAACCCTCCACGCGGCTTCCCGGACCACACCGAACGCCTCGACGAGGAGGTCGTCGATTTCCTCGCCACGATCGAGGCGCTGACGGAACTCCCCCGTCATGGCCCGCAGGCCGTCGTCGTCCATCGCGGTGAAGCGTTCAGCTACCGCGTTGATATCGGGGACCAAGGCCTCCAAGGCCTTGACCTTCTTTCCCTCGCCACTGCGCAGGACGCGCGAGAACAGACTCATGGTCCGACTGAGACTACCGGTCGGCCCGTAGAGCGATGGTGGCCCCTCCGGGGGCCGTCACCACGTTTCTGGTGCCGATCAGGAGGTCGGGGTGTTGCGGAACAGCCCCATGTCGACCAAGCGGCCAGGCGCTTCGTCGACGCCCGTTCCAACGATGGCCGCCAGAGCCTGAAGGTCGTCGCCTCGAATAGTGAGAACCCGTCCGTTGAAGTCCTGGCGCTTTACCTGGATGATCTCCAAATAGCGGCGGATCAACTCCACCTGTGGGCCGGAGGCTTCTCCGAGGGCCACCAGGTCGATGATGACCTTGTCGCCTGTCGTCCACCCGCTGGACTCCTCGGTTCCTCCCGTCTCGGCATCGGTTCGAGCATCGAGCGGAGGTAGGAGCTGGTCCACAGGAACGTTGTAGAACTCGGCTAGGCGGTGGAGCCGGGGCACAGATACAGCGCGTTCACCTCGCTCGTAGGCCCCGAGCACCGAAGCCTTGAACTCGGCATCCGAGCGCGCCTCCACGTCTTGGAGTGATAGGCGCTTCTGTCGCCGAATGACCCGGATGCGGTCACCCAATTGGGTGCTGTAGTCCCCGGCTTCGCCGTCCCCATTGTCCGAACTTCTTGCCACAGCACGTGACCGTACTGACCGCGCTGTGTGGTCAGCAACTATTGGACAGTTCAGCGCTCTTACCGGGCTGGGTCTCCTCGTTTCCCGTCGGCTTCCGCCATACGACCGTCGCGTAGGGCGGTCAGTAGAACCCCGGCCACGATGGCCGCCGTCTCGGCCCGCAAGATCGTGGACCCCAGGCTGATACGTCGCCTTTCTTGAAGTTCTTCGGGCGTCCAACCACCCTCCGGTCCCACTAGCAGCAACTCCACGTCGGCATCCAGCACTTCCCCACCCGGTTGCGCCATCGCAGCATCGACTAGGGACACCACCGGAGCCACCGGGAACACCTCGGGCAGTCTCACCCGTCGCGACTGCATGCCGGCCTCTCGGGCCACCCGGATCATCCGCTCGTGCTGTGAAGCAATCTTGGCCTCGTTCCACCGAACCACAGAACGTTCCGTAGCCAGCGGAAGGATGTGATCCACTCCTAACTCGGTCAACTTCTGGACTACTAGTTCCGGTCGCCCCCCCTTGATTAGGGCAAACCCCACGGCCACCGTCCGGGAGGGCGGAGGGACCGCAACCACCTCGCCGGCGATCCGGAGGTTGGAACCAAAGCGGGCCGGGCACCACCGCCCAAAGCCGTCTCCGACGGTCAGCGAGTCGCCGTCGCGGAGGCGAAGCACCCGGGCTAGGTGGTGGTGGTCCTCGTCGGTGAGGGCTGGCTTATCGAGGTCTTCAACGTAGACGTGGGGACCGCCCTGACCGTCGGGCGGCACACCGGTCATCGGAAGGCCGAACGGATTCTGGACAGCAGGCCGTCCCCAGGCTCGGCCACCACCTCGCCACGCTCGACGGCCAGAGAACGCAGGATCTCTTCTTCCTCGGCAGTCAGATCGGTGGGGGTGTCTACCACGACCTCAACCACGAGATCGCCGCGGCCCCGTCCCTGGAGGTGGGGCACACCATGGTCTCGGAAACGAAAAAGTTCGCCTCCTTGAGTCCCGGCGGGGATCCGGAGTACCTCGGTCCCGTCCAACGTCTTGTAGTCCAGTACCACTCCGAGAGCCGCCTGGGTCATCGGCAGGTGCAGCCTGTGCACGAGGTCACTGTCGTGGCGCTCGAACTTCGCGTGGGGGCGGATCCTTACGTGCACGTAAAGGTCGCCGGCTGGACCACCACGTGGCCCCACCGCCCCTCGACCACTGAGTCGAAGCGTCGTACCCTCATCGACCCCGGCTCGAACGTTGACGGTGAACGACCGCTCCTCTACCCGGCGACCCTCGCCCCGGCACGCTCCACAAGGGTCCGCGATGATCTCCCCTCGGCCTCCACAGGCCGGACACGACGTGGTAGTCACCATCTGCCCCAGCAGTGACTGTCGAACCCGCTGAACATGGCCGGTACCCGAGCACTCCCCGCATCGCTCCGCGGAGGTACCAGGTGTCGAGCCGGTGGCCTCACAGTCTGTGCAAGCCACCGCTGTCCGGACGGTGATCTCCTCTTCAGAGCCGAATACAGCGTCCTCTAGCTCAACCTCGATCGTCGTCTGGAGGTCCTCGCCGGACGTCGGACCCGATCGGCGCCCTCCGGCCCCGCCGAAACCACCACCAAAGAACGACTCAAAGATGTCGCCGATACCCCCGAAGGGATCGCCGGCCATCCCGGTCGATGGCCCGTCGTGGCCAAATCGATCGTAGTTTCGGCGACGGTCTGGGTCCGAGAGCACCTCGTAGGCGGCGGCCACTAACTTGAACTCAGCCTCTGCCCCCCCGTCCCCCTGGTTGGCGTCGGGATGGTGTTTGCGGGCAAGGCTTCTGTAGGCCCGCTTCACCTCCTCGGGGCTGGCATCTCGGGGCACCCCTAGGACCTCGTAGTGGTCCCGTGCCATCGATCAGCCCTCGGTAAGACGATCGCCGAGACGCCGTCCTACCACCGCCACTGTGGCCAGAGCCTGTGTGTAGTCCATGCGGGTCGGTCCAAGCACCCCGATCGAACCAGCTGTCTGGCCCTCAATCTCGTACGGCGCCACGACCACAGAGCAGTCTGCTAGCGGCTCCAGTCCGGTCTCTGTTCCGATGGCCACGCTCAGGCCCCGGTCAATGACGTCGCGGACCAAGCTGACAACCACGAACTGGCGTTCCAGGATGTCCAATACCTCGCGGACTCTCTCAACTTCACCAAAAGCCGCCGCCACCTGGGCCCGACCACCCACCCAAGCCCGTTCAACCCGTGCCGACCGCTCGGCCAGGACTTCCGACACCGTTGCGAGTACGGCGTCTATCGCTGGATCCCCGGTCACCGGTGTCCGGTCGACGGCCTGTAGTCGGTGGCCAATCAGTGCTCCGGAAAGGTGGGCGGCCGCCACGGCCAGAGTGGCCTCCGAGGGGTCAGCGGCCTCCTCCTCCAATTCCAAGGTGTGTTTCTCGACCGTGCCGTTGGCCATGACTAGCACTAGGAGCGCTAGGTCCCGGGTCAGGCCGACCACCTGAACCGACCGAACCTCCTGCTGGTCACGGTCGGGGGCAAGAACCACGGCCGCACTCCCTGTCAGGTCGGCCAGCAGACTGCTGGTCTCGGCCAGCATCTGCTCCATCTCTCGGTGCGACCGGCGGAAGAACGCCTGTACCTGCTCCCGGTCGGCGGCGTCCAGGGTCCCCGGGCCGTCGATCCGATCCACGAAGAACCGGTAGGCCTTTTCGGTTGGCACCCGGCCCGCCGAGGTATGGGGCTGTACCAAGTACCCCTGTTCCTCGAGGGTGGCCAACTCGTTGCGGACAGTTGCCGAGGAAACGTCAATCTCATACGAGTCAGCGACCCGGGCTGAGCCAACCGGTTGTGCGGTTTTGATGTACTCCTCGACGACGGCGCTCAGGATGCTCGCCTTGCGGTCCTCCAACACGGAGTTGATGCTATCGGCCACCCTCAGGGCCGTCGGATGCCCTCCAGGCAATAACAATCAGTCATCGAGCCTGAGGGCGGAGATGAAGGCCTCCTGGGGCACGTCGACCCGTCCGATGGACTTCATCTTCTTCT
>JAZADL010000174.1:0-5114 GCA_036123635.1 Actinomycetota bacterium | reverse complement strand
GCGCGCCGGTGGCCTGGTGTCGGATCGACGGTTCGGTTCAGCCGGCCCGCGTTGCCACCATCACGGTCACCGAGGCACTCGGTCAGGTCGACGTCGAGGAGGCGGGACCGGGCGAGATCGTCTACGTGTCGGGAATCGATGATGTCACCATCGGTGAGACGCTGGCCGACCCCGAGGATCCCCGCCCGCTACCCGTTATAACCGTCGACGAACCCACCCTTTCCATGGCCATCGGCGTGAATACCTCACCAGTGGCTGGAGCGACCGGTGACAAACTGACCGCCCGCCAGGTCAAGGCCCGCCTGGATACCGAGTTGATCGGCAATGTGTCACTGCGGGTCCTGCCCACCGAACGTCCCGACACATGGGAGGTTCAGGGACGGGGTGAGCTGCAGTTGGCGGTGCTCGTGGAGACCATGCGCCGTGAGGGCTTCGAGTTGACGGTGGGTAAGCCCGAGGTTCTGCTCCGCGAATTCGACAGCACCCTGCATGAGCCGACCGAGCGCCTGTCCGTCGACGTTCCCGAGGAGCACGTGGGGGCAGTCACCCAACTCCTCGGCGAGCGCAAGGCTCGGATGGAGGATATGACCAATCACGGCACTGGGTGGGTGCGCCTCGACTACGTGGTGGCCGCTCGGGCCCTCATCGGCTTCCGGACCGAGTTCCTAACCGAGACCCGGGGAACTGGTTTGCTCCACCACGTATTTGAAGGCTGGGAGCCGTGGATGGGAGAGCTCCGGACTCGCCAGAGCGGAAGCGTGGTTGCTGACCGCTTGGGTGTCGCCACGCCGTACGCCATTACTGGCCTCCAAGATCGAACCACCCTGTTCGTGGGGCCGACCGAGGAGGTTTACGGCGGGATGATTATCGGCGAGAACCCCCGGGCCGAGGACATGGACGTCAACATCTGTCGGGAGAAGAAACTGACCAACGTCCGGGCCGCTGCCTCGGATGACACGGTCCGTCTGACCCCTCCCCGGAGGCTCTCGCTCGAACAGGCCCTCGAGTACATCGCCGACGACGAGTGCGTGGAGGTCACACCAGATGCTGTACGGCTCCGCAAGGTGGAGTTGGACGCCGGGGTACGGGCCCGGACGGTCAAGAAACTCAAGCAAGCTCGGGCCTGAGGACCGACGGGTATCTGCATGTAGCAGTACCCCTTCTCAGGGACGGGTACTTTCAGCGCCATGCGCCGTCCGCCTGGGGTCCTGTTCCTGTGCGCCCACAATGCCGGCCGGTCCCAGATGGGTGCTGGCTGGCTGCGACACCTGGCCGGTGACCGGATCCGGGTGCTGTCGGCCGGCTCGTCCCCCAGCGAGACGGTGAACCCGACGGCCGTGGAAGCCATGGCCGAAGTGGGCATCGACATCTCGTCCAACCGGCCACAGCACTGGACCGAGGCCATGGTGCGTGCCGTGGACGTCGTGGTGTCCATGGGCTGTGGCGACGAGTGCCCCGTCTACCCGGGGACCCGATACCTGGACTGGCAACTTGAAGATCCAGCCGACCAGGGGATGGAGATGGTGCGCGGTGTGCGCGACGAGATCCGGACCCTGGTTGAGAAACTGCTCGAGGATCTACTCGACGAGGAGGACAGCTGATGGCCGTCAACGTGCTAGGCACCGAGCTCCAAGAGTGCGGGTTTAACCCCCTGACCGGTTTCTACCGGGACGGGTGCTGCAACACGGGCGCCGACGACCTCGGGGTGCACACCGTGTGCGCCCTGGTCACCGCCGAGTTCCTAGATTTCTCAGCCCAAGCTGGCAATGACCTGTCCACCCCACGCCCCGGGTTCGATGGCCTCCAGCCCGGTGACCGGTGGTGCATGTGCGCGTCGCGGTGGCAGGAGGCCCACGAGGCGGGCGTGGCCCCGCCGGTCCTGCTGGCCGCCACCCACATCCTGAGCCTGGAGTGGGTGGATGCTGACGCCCTGCGGGCCTCCGGGGTGGACCGCCCAGACTGACAGGCCACCCGTCGACCCAAACCCTCAGGACGGCTGAGAGGAGAGCCGCTCGGCCAGCACGGGGACCAGGGCGGCGAGGCCGTCCCGCCAGTCGGCCACCAGGCCGACGTCACACCAGGACCACAACTCGCATTCGGGGTCAGGGTTGATTCCCACGATGGTTCCGGCGCCCCGGACGCCGATCGTGTGGTTGAACCGTCCCGAGATACCGACGGCTATGTACAGACGGGGGGCGATGGAGTGACCGGTGATCCCGACCTGACGGGCCCGGGGCATCCACCCGGCATCGGTGACCTTGCGGGTGGCGCACAGCTCGGCACCAAGGATCGCCGCATGGGCTTCGACCTCGGCTAGGTCGTCCGGGTCGACGCCCTGACCGATGCCCACAACCACCTCGGCATGGGCCAGCAGGTCCCGGTCGTCGTCTCGCCGCCGTTCAAGGACCCGGATCCGAGAAGTCCCGGTGGACGTCAGGTGATCAGCGGCGAAGGGTGCCGTGGGACGGGGACGGTGCCCGGGGAGGGATCCGGGTCGGACAGTGGCCATCTGGATGGGGGAGGTGCAGGTCACCTCGGCGACCAACCGACCGCCAAGCGCCGGCTTGAGGGCCACCAACCGGCCGTCGCGGACCTCCAGGCCGACGGCGTCGCCGGTCAGGCCGGCACCCAGGCGGGCAGCAAGGCGGGCCGCCGCCTCTCGCCCCCACGCCGTACTAGGGGCCAGCACGGCCCACGGAGGCTGGTCGGCAAACCGGTCAGCCAGCAAGTGGGCCACATCCTCGGCCCCGGTCACGCCACGGTGCCTCAGGACCTTGTCGGCCCCCTGGCTACTGAGCCTCTCCCAGTCGACCACCGTGTCGACGGCCAGCGCGGCCCGTCCGCCGATCTCGGCGGCCAGGCGGGCTGCCGTTCCTAGCAGCTCTCCGGTCTGGGACAGGCGGTCTGGCTCGCCCAGAACCACCACCTCACCGCCGTCGCCGGCACCCTCCGGGCGGGCCACCTCGCCGGTCGCCCCGCCAGCCGTCCGGTCGAAGGCTCCCCGGTCGTCTAGCACCCGGAGCACCCGGTCCACCTGCTCCGGCCCAGTTCCGTTCAGCCGTTCGCCGGCCCGGTCCACCTCCAGCACCCGGACCGGCCCCACCGTGGTCGGACTACCGTCAACTCCCCACGGACCGCCACCCAGAGCAGCGGCCCCAATCACCGTGACGAGGTTTCCGTTCACGGTGGCCCAGGCTTCCGGTTCCTTGACCTTGCACGGCTCACAGAGCCGCTCGGCGCAGGAGACCACGGCAGGGAGGTCCACCTCGGCTCGGACCCACTCGTCGTCGTGTTCCAGCAGGGCGTGCACTGTGCCGCCGTCCAGGCGGAGCTCACGGGCCCCGGTCAGGAGAGGCAGCTCGAGGATCTCGGCCACCTGGGCCGGGACCTGACCGGTATCAGCGTCTACCGAGTTGCGCCCGCAGAGCACTAGGTCCCATGGACCGTGCGCCTCCAAGGCGGCGGCCAGGGCCCGGGAGGTAGCCAGGGTGTCGCTGCCGGCGAACGCTGGGTCGGAGACGTGGAGTCCCGCGTCGCAGCCACACAGGATGGCTTCTCGCAGCACGGTGTCGGCCGAAGGGGGGCCCAGGGTCAGCGCCATGCAAGACCCCCCGGTTTCGGCAGCCAGGTCACATCCGGCCCGAACAGCCCGACGGCAGTAGTCGTTCAGGTGTAGCTCCATGCCGTCGCGAACCAGGCGGCCGTCCGGTCCGAGGCGCATCTCCTCGAACTTCGGGATCTGCTTCACCAGGGCGGCGATCCGCAAGGCAGAGGTGGGTCGCCGGTCGGCCATGACGCCAACGTACCGGCGAGTTCCGTCCTGTCGGTCTGCTGGCCCGGCGTGGCTAGCGTTGGCACCGTGGCAAGTTTCGACAGCGAGAACTTCCTGGTCGCCGCCGACGACCATGGCGACCTGGTTGATGCCCTGGTCGAGGTAGCCGACCGTCCCGGCTCCTGGCTAAACGTCGAGCCGGACGTCGACGACAGCCTGCGCAGCGACGTGTCAGGCCTCTTCAACTGGTTCTCGGCCCGAGGATCCCAGGTGCCGATCGGCACACTGGTGGCCGCCACTGGCCGTCAGCCGACGTCGGTGGGCATCGACCACGGTGCCGGGCGGGGCGCTGGCGACCACCTAAAGGAGGCCGGGGTGGCTACCCCGGCGGGCTGGGAACTCCGACAGGACCATCCAAAACGAGGCCTGGTGTGGGAAAGGACCGGAGCCCCGGCTGCCGGTTTCGACGGTGAGGCGGTAGCTGTCCTAATCCTGGAGGCCACCTCGCTGCTGTGCCCGTTGCCCGTCGAGGGGCGGTGGCGTGTCGGGGTGCACACTCCGAAGGGCTGACCCTTCGGGCGACCTGGTCAGGCCTCCCGTACCGCCTGCATGATGAGGTCGACGACCGCACCGGAGGCGACGTTGTAGGCCACCCGGCAGTTAGTGGGGGTGTCGGCTTGGGATCCCCGTTCGTCGACCAGGGTCATGCCTCTGGTGTGGGTACCGGAAAGTTCGACGTGGACCGGCCGGTCCTCCATCTGGAACAGGTCAGGGTGGGTAACGGCCAGTACGGCGCACGGGTCATGGATTGGACCGTCGGCTACCTCCTCGGCGGCGAGGTGGAAGACGGCATAGAACTCCAGTAGCCCGGCCATGGCTTCGGCCACCGGGGTGTCGAGGGCCCGACACTCGTCGGCGTGGACCTGTCCCATGCGGACCTGGTGGGTGAGGTTCAGGCCCAGCATGGTCAGCGGCGCCCCGGACCGGAAGACTTCGTCAGCGGCTTCCGGGTCGGCCCAAACGTTGAACTCGGCAACCGGAGTGACGTTGCCTACTCCCTGGGCGCTTCCGCCCATCAGGGTCAGCGACGCCACCCGGTTCGCTAGCCCGGGGTCGGCCCGGAGCGCCAAGGCCACGTTGGTGAGGGGCCCCACGGGAATCAGGTGCAATCCCTCCTCGGCACGCGTGGCCTCGACCAGGAACTCAACCGCTTCCTCCGAGTCAGGTCCCCGCTTCGGCTCAGGGAGTGCGACGTCGCCCAGGCCGGTCTCGCCGTGAACGTGTCGAGCGAACTCCTGGAGTCCCACCAGCGGCCGGTCAGCTCCGGCATGGACCTCCACGT
>JAZADL010000173.1:0-7618 GCA_036123635.1 Actinomycetota bacterium | reverse complement strand
GTCGACCAGATGGCCCGAGACCAGCTTTACATCCACCCCGCCCTGCCCGAGGTCCTCGAGCAGGCCCTTCTCGAACTCTGACCCACCAGAACGGAGGCGTCATCATGCAGGAACTAAACGGCCAGGTAGCCGTAATCACCGGAGGTGCCTCGGGAATTGGCCTGGCCCTCGCTTATCGCTTCGCTGAAGCCGGTATGGCAATAGCCGTCGGGGACGTCGAGGAACTGGCCCTAGACGCCGCCGTGGAAGAACTCCGGAACTCGGGGGCCAACGTCTACGGAGCCCGGCTCGATGTCTCCGACGTCGAGTCAATGGGCCGCTTCTCCGCCGGGGTCGCTGATGCCCTCGGGCCGCCTCACGTGGTCTGCCTGAACGCCGGCGTGGCTTCTAGCCGTCCCATCGTGGACCACACCTTGGATGATTGGCGGTGGGTTCTAGGCGTAAATCTATGGGGCATCGTCCACGGCCTGGATGCCTTCCTCGGTGGCCTGATTGACCGCGATGCGGGACACGTGGTGGTCACCGCGTCGGTGGCCGGCCACACCTCCCACCCAGGGCTCGGGCCCTACAACGCCTCCAAACACGCTGCGGTTACCATCGCCGAAACCCTGTACAACGAACTGGCGGCCCTCGGTTCCGGAGTCGGTGTAAGCGCCCTCTGTCCGGGCTTTGTCAATACCGGGATCTTCGCCTCCGGTCGTAACCGTCCGGAGCATCTGGTCAATCGACTAGCTGAGCCGTCTTCCGATGAGGACCTGGCACGCGAGCGAGCCGTGCAAGAGTGGATGGCCGTTAATGCCAAGGACCCTTCCGAGGTAGCCGCCCTAGTTCTCAGCGCCATCATGGACGGTACGTTCTGGATCTTCACCGACGAGGACCACCGCGAAATCATCTCTCGACGCCACAACGAGATACTCGCGGGCCGTAACCCCAGCCAGCACGAGTCGATCGGCCAGGCAGCCCTCGACAGCTGAGTCACCCGGCGATCAGGTGCCGGACGACTCCTCGACCACCGATCGGGCCCACCGATAGTCAGCCTTTCCGTTTGGGCTGCGCTGCAGTCGGTCCACCAGGACGATCCTCTTCGGGACCTTGTAGCCGGCCAGACGCTCTCGAACCTGCGAGCGCAGGTCTTCAGCTGGAATCGCCCCGGGGGTGGCTAGCTCAACCACAGCTGTAACCGCCTGACCCCAGCGCTCGTCATCGATACCGACCACATTGCAGTCGACCACCAAGTCCAATTCCTTAAGGGCCTCCTCTACTTCCTCGGGGAACACCTTCTCGCCTCCCGTGTTGATGCAGGCTGATCCTCGACCCAGCAAGGTGATCGTGCCGTCCGCTTCCACCGTGGCCCAATCTCCGGGAATCGACCACCGACGTCCGGCCACCTCGGGAAAAACTTCCGCCGTCTTGACCGGATCCTTGAAGTAACCCATGGGAAGCGGATAGCCGAGGGCGAGCTGTCCCCGTTCCCCCGAACCTGGTTCCACCTCTCGGCCGTCCTCGGCGAAAACCCGGGTGTGCTCGCCGAGGGCGAAACGGGCCGTTGCTGTATCCCGGTGTTCACGTGAAGTGACCTGGTTGGCCATGCCAACGCCCTCACTGGACCCCAACGCGTCCACGATCGTGCACGGGTGGTGATCTAGGAGAGCCTCCTTCATCGGCCCGCTGAAAATCACCCCCGAAGACAACAAAAGTTTTAAAGACGAGAGATCCGGCGTCCGCCCTTCGGCAGCCGCTCGGTCCAGAGCCTCCACCATGGGGCGCCCGAAGGCATCACCCACCATGCTGATCATGGTGATCTGGTCGGCCTCTACCGTTCGCCAAAGCTCGTCGGCATCGAAGTTCCTACTAGACAGCGTGGACAACATCCCACCGTGACTGAGAGTGGCTAGGCCGGAGATGCCTGAGGTTCCGTGCATCAGCGGAGCGGCGCACAGTTGCCGGATCTCCCTGCCCGCAGCGAGGATCCGCCCGGCCGACGCCGCTGCCTCAGCGGGTGTGGTTGGCACGTTCTCCCCAAACGGCCGGAAGGTGGCCCCCATGGCTCCAAACAGGTTCGCGTGGTCCCACATGACGGCCTTAGGCATCCCAGTAGTCCCGCCGGTGTAGAGGAACCAGAGGTCGGAACCCGACCGGTCGATTCGGGGCATCGGATCAAACGAAGCCGCCGTCTCATGGCCCACCGCCCAGTCGGGCACAGCATCGCCGCCGACCTGGATCACTAACCGCAACTTCGAACACCGATCGCGAACGGCCATAACTCGGTCGACGAGGGTGTGGTCGAAGAAGAGAGCCTCAGCGTCAGCATTATCCAAGATGTAAGCCAGCTCGTCACTGGTGTACCGGTAGTTCACATTCGCCGGGACTCCCCGCACCTTGAACGCCGCATATTGGGCCTCGGGATACTCGTGGCCGTTGTAGAGATACAACGCAACCTTGGAATCCAATCCCAAGCCGTGGTCGGCCAACGCTCCGGCTAGGCGGCTGGCTCGATTATCAAACTCCGTCCACGAAAACCGCCGTCCAGCCGCTGACACGGCAGGGTGGTCACCCGCCACGTCGGCTACCGCCTCCCATGCGCTGGCCAGGTTCAGGCCCCCACCGATCCCCTCCACAGGCGGTGATGGTAGCGATCCCGTTGACGCACAGCCTCCCGATCACATTGTCTCTCGATAAACCTCCACGGATCGATAGTCGCCCCACCTCTATGCTCGTCTTGTGGGAAGCTCCTTCGGACACACCTTCCGCCTCAGCACTTGGGGCGAAAGCCATGGCGCCGGAATCGGTGTCGTGGTCGACGGCTGTCCACCGCGTCTGGCCCTAACGGCTGAGAATCTGCAGGCCGACTTGGACCGCCGCCGCCCGGGCCAGAGCCACCTCACCACTCAGCGAGGGGAAGCTGATCAGGCCGAGATCCTGTCCGGCGTGTTCGAAGGCCGAACCACCGGAGCCCCGATTGCCGTACTAGTCCGCAACGACGACGCCCGGCCCTCCGCCTACGAGCACCTCCGTGATCTATACCGACCTTCCCACGCCGACTGGGCCTACGACGCCAAGTACGGGCATCGGGACTGGCGGGGTGGCGGACGGGCCAGCGCTCGGGAAACCATCGGCCGCGTGGCTGCTGGTGCCATCGCCCGTCAGTTACTGGTCGAGGTGGCTGGAATAGAGGTCCTGGCCTGGGTCTCACGCGTCCACGACCTCGTCGCCGAGGTGGACCCCTCGGAGGTAGCCCTCGAAGACGTCGAGGCCCACCCCACCCGTTGTCCGGACCCGACGGTGGCCGCAGCCATGACGACGCTCATCGAGGACGCCCGACGTGATGGTGACTCGCTGGGCGGGATCGTCAGTTGCGTAGCGCGAGGCGTACCGGCGGGCCTCGGAGCTCCGGTCTTTGACCGGATGGAAGCCGATCTCGCTAAGGGCATGCTCTCGCTTCCGGCCGCCAAGGGGTTTGACGTGGGCAGCGGCTTCGACGCCGTCGCCATGACCGGCCGCCAGCACAACGATCCCTTCGTTCCCGGCCTCAACGGTCCCGCCACAGCATCCAACCGATCGGGAGGCGTCCAGGGCGGTATAACCAACGGCGCTGACTTGATCTTCCGGGTGGCATTCAAGCCCACCGCCACCATCTCCTCCGAACAAGACACAGTGACCACGGACAACGAAGCAATAACGCTGGAGGCCCGCGGCCGCCACGACCCGTGCGTGCTTCCTCGAGCCGTACCCATGGTGGAAGCCATGGCCTTACTCGTCCTGGCCGACCACTGGCTCCGCCAGCGGACGGTCGATGTCCTGCCCGGCTGATTCGCGTAACGCCGTCTCGGCTTGCCTCCAGAGCACCACCTACACTGCTCCTCAAGACCCGTACCGGAGGCGGCGGTGACCCAACCTACGAATAATCCGGCAATCCGGTCCGACAAGCCGATCCCTTACGACATCCCGGTTTTCGACGACATCGCGTCAGAACGACGGCATCGTAAAGAACGTCTAGCCGCCGCCTTCCGGATCTTCGGGCGCTTCGGCTTCAGCGAGGGTGTAGCCGGCCACATCACCGTTCGGGATCCCGAACACACCGACTGCTTTTGGGTTAACCCCTTTGGCACGCCGTTCAGCCACATTCGGGTCTCCGACCTCCTACTGGTCAGCCACGCCGGAGAGGTTCTCCAGGGCGACTACGCCGTCAATCAGGCGGCGTTTGCCATCCACTCCGGCCTTCACATGGCCCGACCGGAAATCGTGGCTGCCGCCCATTCCCACTCCCTCCACGGGAAGGCCTGGTCGGCGCTGGGGCGCACTCTGGACCCGATCACCCAGGACAGTTGCGTATTCTTCGGGGACCATGTCCTGTTCGATGACTACACGGGCGTGGTCACCGACCCGGAGGAGGGTAAGCGCATCGCCTACGCCCTTGGTGAGCGGAGCGCTGCCATCCTTCGTAACCACGGTCTACTGACAGTCGGGGCCAGCGTGGATGCCGCCACCTGGCTTTTCGTCACGATGGAACGAACCTGTCAGGCCCAACTTCTAGCTGAGGCGGCTGGCCAGCCAATCGTGATGGATGACGAGACAGCGGCCAGTACCCACCGGCAGGTAGGCGGAGACTTCGCTAGCTGGTTTAGCGCCCAGCCACTCTTTGAGCAGATTCTGCGCGACCAGCCCGATCTTTTGGACTGATCCCTAAACCTCGCCGACCAGTCAGCCGTCTACCGTCACGCTGCGTGGGTGATCTGGAGGCGATCGAGGTCTCGCCGGTACAGGATCCGGACCCGGACATCCGGATGCGTCTGACGTAGGAGACGAACTTTGCGGTTCTTGCGCGTTACCAGCGACTGACGCAGCGTGGTGACCTCCAAGTAGAGGTCGTGGTCCGGAAGGTAGAAGTCGGGAGTGAAAGCAGTACGGAGACGACCGTCAGGGCCTGTCTCCAAGACGAAAGTTCGAGGCTCGTACTCCCATGCGATCTCGTAAAAGTCCAGGAGTTCGGCAATCCGCCGTTCCGACTCGTGGGCGAAATTCGGAGCCGTTGAAGACGGTGGCTGGATTCGGTGGACAGTGGCCGTCTCCACTTCGTCGACACGCGATCCGTCGTTAATGGTTCGACCTCTACGCCTATTGGCCGACGGCTGAAGCCGTCGTCTCGTCCCCGGCTGTCCGACGCCCCTCCGGATAAAGCTCCACGATCCGCGCGTCCACCAAGTCCTTGACTCCTGAGAGCGGAAGGATGTTCAGGACGCCCTGGCCGTTACGGAGGAGGTCCACGATCTCTTCCTCTCCTGTCCGGACCATGACCGAGGAGCCGCTGATTACCAGATTGACCTGGGTCACGTCCTCGTCAAGCTGGTCAGTCAGGTAGGCGAAAACCTCCCGGACTAGATCTAGTCGAATTCCCGCGTCCAGTAGGGACTTGACGGCCCGCAACTCCAGGAGATCCCGGTAGGAGTAGAGCCGTCGGCTACCACTGCCCGTGGCCCGGGCCAACGACGGCATCACTAGATCGGTGCGGGCCCAATAGTCGAGTTGGCGGTAGGTGATTCCGGCGATCTCGGCGGCTCGCTTGCCGGGATACCCTTCTTGTGTCGCCGGCGCTTTCGTGGTCATGGGACGTCTCCCTCGCATCGCGGCCCGGATTGACGGACCGGGGCCACGCACCACAGCAGTGGAACTACAGCCCTGTGACTTCGAAGTCAGGCTATTGGTATGGCGTGCCGGGGTCAAGGATTTCGCGCCCCACGCGGTTATTCCAACGCTCTGAGCGCGAGACACCGGGCAAAGGATTTAGCTCAGCCCCCGAAGTCCTCGGGGTCCACTGAGTCCAGAAAAGCGCGAAATTCCTCCACCTGCTCCTCAGCCGCCGGTTCCTCGGTAGGCGGAGCCAGGTATCCGGCCTCGTCGACTACCTCCTCAGTGGCGAAGACTGGACAGCCCGTCCGTACGGCTAAGGCAATGGCATCCGACGGCCGGGCTGATAGCACCTCTACGCCTGCTGGGCCCCGTAGGTACGCCTCAGCGAAAAACGTCCGATCGCGCAGTTCCGTCACTACAACCTGTTCCAAGGTCACCGAAAAGGTGGCAAGGACAGCAGCAAGCAGGTCGTGAGTTAGGGGCCGTGGCGGGTCCTGTCCGGCAAGGGCCAAACCGATTGCCGTAGCCTCCGGCATTCCAATGAAGATGGGGAGCAAGCGTTCGCCCTCTGATTCGCGAAGTAGCACCACGGGCACGTTGGATGGCAGGACCTCCTGCACACCCACTACCTCCATCTCGATCATGGAAGACGCGCGGAAAAGCAGCGGAGAGACACACCGGAACCTTAGTGCCGGTCCTCTGAGCGGCCGACCTTCCAAACTTCATCAATCCCGACGGAACCACCTCGTTCTAACTCAGCCAAGTCCACCTCGACCACGCCGGACAGGTTCCGGAACTCCCCCCGGTGGTCCAGGCCGTAGCCCACGAGATATGAGGCCGTCGTCGAGAACCCGACCAAGTCCACCTCGATTGGAAGTACACGCCGGTCCGCCCGATCGAACAGGGCACAGACCCGAACCTCGGCTGCACCGTGGGCCAGCACATGACGCAAGAGGTAGTCCAGCCGGAACCCAGTGTCGACCACCCCTTCCACGAGGACTACTTGCCGTCCCTCGACGTCGACTGTCAAGTCGTGCGTGAGGCGTACCCGACCGCTATCTGGGGCAAAGGCGGTGAGAGCTAAGAAGTCCATCTCGATGGGGGCATTCATGTGGCGAGTCAGATCAGCAAGGAAGGGCAGGCAGCCCTTCAAGACCCCGACCACCACCGCTCCGTCGTCGAGATCGGCGTCCAGCTCTGCCGCCATCTCCTTCACCCTTGCGGCGATGGTCAACGCCCCACAATGGAGGACCGGTGCGCCCATCAGCCGAACGGTCCGAGAGAGCGTCGGAGGAGGAGGTCGTGGAGGGCGGCCCCGGCGTCGGACAACTCGTCGACCAACTGCCGGACCTCGGCCTGAGAACGGCCGTCGCCCTCGCGGAGCATCGGCCGCAATACCTGCTCGATGATGCCGGCCTCACGCTGTGCGGCAACCAGGTACATCCGAAGGTGGCGAACGTCGAAGCCGTGCTCAGCGAAACGAGCTGCCACTCGGGCCACCAGGACGGCGTCGCCGTCGTACACCACTGAGGTCCCGATCTCTTGCCCTTCAAGGAGGCCGAGGCGTTCCAGTTCGTCGACGGTCTCCACCTCGAGGCCACCTGCCATAGCCAACTCTTCACGACTCATGCTGACCGAGCCAAGGTCTCTAACTCGAGCCTCCTTTCTTAGGGGTTGCCCTGATCTGTCACCTTCCTCGACGAGATCTCGACCCTCGGCGAGAAGGCCCCCAATCACCTTGAGGGGCAGGAAGTGGTCTCGCTGCTGGCGCAAAATCCAAATCAGGCGGGTCACGTCAGCTTCCACAAACTGTCGGTAGCCGGACGGTGAGCGTGCGGGAGTCAGAAGGCCCCGAGACTCCAAGAAGCGGATCTTGGAAACCGTTGCATCCGGAAACTCCGCCTCTAGGCGGGTCAGGACCTCCCCGATGTTCAGGAGACTGTCCGGTCCCGCGCCCCTGTCGGCGACCATGTCACCCTCAACCCGCAGT
>JAZADL010000172.1:0-3752 GCA_036123635.1 Actinomycetota bacterium | reverse complement strand
CAGTTGGTGGGCGCCGTTCGCCGTGGGCACCCTGGCCGCGGCGGTCAGTGGCTGGTGGGCCGTCCACCTCGTGTTGCGCCTCGTCGTGCGGGTGGGCTTCGGGGGGATCGCCGCCTACCGCGTGGTGGCTGGCCTTACGGTGCTGGCCCTTCTGGCGACACCGATACGTTGAGTTGCGGTGCTCTCGAGGTTAAGGCGGGGTGGTCAGCCGGAAGTGGCCGCCGGAGCTTTTTCGGTTGAACCGCCCGAGTCCGATGTGCCGGTTCCCTTTGACTCGGAAGTGGAACCGGAGTTGGAGGAGTCACTGGTGCCGTTGTCGGACGACCCGGAGTCCGACGCCGGCTTGGTAGTCGAACCGGTGTCACCGCCGCGATCTTTGGCCGAGGAGCCGTGATCGTTCTTGTAGAAACCATCGCCTCTGAACGAGATCCCCACCCCACTGAATACCTTGCTTACCGCACCCCCGCAGTCGGAGTCCGGACAGGTGGAGAGAGCGTCGTCGGCGAACGACTGACGCACCTCAAACTCGCTTTGGCAGGACTTACAGCGGTACTGGTAGGTCGGCATGGTGGCTGGTTGTCGCCCGGGGAGCGGTCGTCCACACGGTGGCAACGGGTGTGAATCTTACCGGTGGTCCGCCCCGCCCGGTCCCCCGTCGGGAATGCTGGTCGTATGCCCGTCGTCCTGGTGGTCCTGGCATACCTGCTCGGGACGTTGCCGTCAGCTCTGGTGGTCGCCGGACGTCAGGGGGTAGATCCGACGACGGCCGGTTCGGGGAACCCCGGTGCTACCAACGTTTACCGGACGGCGGGCCGTTGGGCTGGTCTGGCTGTTTTTGTTGCCGATGCAGGCAAGGGGGCGGGGGCTGTGGCCCTGGGCCTGCTGGTCGGCGGGCGGTCTCTGGGTCTGGCCTGCTGGGCGGCGGCGACGTTGGGCCACGTGCTCCCTATGACTCGTCGATTCCGGGGAGGCAAGGGCGTGGCTACGGCAGGCGGGGGGTCGTTGGTGTTGTTCCCTTTGGTGGCGGTGGGAACCGTCATTCTGTTCGGCCTGATGGCCCGGGCGACAGGAAAGGCTTCGCTGGGTTCAATCACCATTGCCGTGGTTCTTCCGGTTGCCGTTGCGGCCACCGGAAGGGGTCTGGGCGAGGTGTTGGTGGCGGCGGGCATCTGCGTCCTAGTGCTGGTGCGTCACGTGGCCAATATTCGTCGGTTGGTGGCCGGCGAGGAAGGCTCCTGGAACTGCTGAGTATCCTCGGCCAGTGATCTCGTTGACCGACGCCCGGGCCTACGTACTGGATCGATGCCCTGGTCCGGTGACCGCTGAGGTGCCGTTGGCTGAGGCCCGTGGTCTAGCCATCTCAGTGGCCGTGGAAGCCCCCGAGGCCGTGCCGCCGTTTGCCAACTCGGCGATGGACGGTTTCGCCGTTCGGGCGTCCGACACGGTGGGCGCTCCGGTCGAGCTACGTGTTGTCGGGACGGTGGCCGCCGGATCAGTCCCGGATGTGGAGGTGAGTCCGGGCTGTGCCGTGCGGATCATGACCGGCGCTCCTCTACCGGTGGGGGCTGACGCTGTGGTGATGGTTGAGCGGACACAGTCCGTTGGAGGCGGCGATGCGGTGGTAGTTGAGGTAGAGGTCCCGGAAGGAAACCACCTTCGGGAAATCGGAGAAGACCTCCAGCCCGGCGATCATGTTTTCTCGGCAGGTACCGTGCTGGGGCCGGGTCACCTGGGCGTGCTGGCCAGTATCGGCGTTGACCGGGTGGCCGCCTGGCGGCGACCGCGGGTTGGTGTGCTTTCGACCGGTGATGAGTTGGTCGACGGGGTGGGTCCTCTGGAGATCGGACAGATCCGCGATTCAAACCGACCCTCCCTACTGGGGCTTCTGGATGAGATGGGGGTGACCGGCGTGGACCTGGGCCGGGTGGCTGACGACGAGGAGGCCATCGAGGTGGCATTGCGCGGTGGTGTTTTGACGTGCGATGCCGTGCTCACCTCGGGAGGCGTATCCATGGGCGACTTCGACTACGTGAAGGTCGTGTTGGACCGGATCGGTGACATGCGGTGGATGCAGGTGGCCATCAAGCCCGCCAAGCCGCTGGCTTTCGGCCTGGTGGACGGAGTACCGGTCTTCGGCCTACCAGGTAACCCGGTCTCTTCGATGGTCTCGTTCGAGTTGTTCGCTCGACCGGCGTTGCGGGCCATGGCGGGTCGTAGCGATCTGGACCGCCCCCGGGTGCGAGCCATTGTCGAGGGTGATCTCCGGCGACGGGCCGACGGCAAGGTCCACTTCGCTCGGGTGGTGGTGTCAACCCGTGACGGCGGGACCTACGCCTCTTCAGCCGGGGGGCAGGGTTCTCACCAGCTCACGGCCATGGCAGCGGCGACAGGCCTTGCCGTGCTCCCCGACGGTAACGGGGTGGTAGAGGGCGACGAGGTGGAGGTCCTGTTGTTGGGTTGATCTGGTGGCCCGGCCACAACCGGCGCTGGTGCGACGCCGTACGCTGGCCTTGTGGTCCGACAGCTGATCGACACCTTCGGGCGGGTCCACCGGGACCTACGCATATCGGTCACCGACCGATGCAACTTCCGCTGCACTTACTGCATGCCGGCCGAGGGGCTGGAGTGGCTGGACCGCGGGGATCTGCTCACCTTCGAGGAGATCACGCGGACCGCTCGTCTGCTGGTCGAGCGTTACGGCGTGGAGAGCATCCGACTCACTGGGGGTGAGCCAACTATTCGGGCTGACTTGGCGGGTCTCGTCCAGATGCTTTCCGTACTGCCGGTGGACCTCTCGATGACGACCAACGGGGCCACCCTGCGCCGGATGGCCCCCGACCTGGCCGCCGCTGGGCTGACCCGGATCAACGTGTCGCTGGACTCGTTGCGGGCCGATCGCTTCGCCGAGATCACGTTGCGCGATGACCTGGACCGTGTGCTGGACGGGATCGACGCCGCCCTCGAGGCGGGACTGGAACCCGTGAAGATCAACGTAGTGGTCATGCGAGGTGTCAACGACGACGAGTTGGTCGACTTCGCCCACTTCGGCCGGGACCGCGGTGTGGAGGTCCGGTTCATCGAGTTCATGCCGTTGGATGCCGACCAGGCCTGGTCAGATGACGCTGTGGTGAGCCTGGAGGAGATCGTGGCCCGTATCGGTGCGACCTTCCCGTTGGAGCCGGTACCAAGGACTACCGCTCCGGCTAGCCGCTTCCGTTACGCCGACGGTGGTGGACGGATCGGGGTAGTGGCCAGCGTGACCCAGAAGTTCTGCGACTCGTGCGACCGGATTCGCCTGACAGCCGACGGACGGTTCCGGAACTGCCTGTTCGCGGTCGACGAGTTCGACTTGCAGTCCCTGCTGCGCTCCGGCGCGTCCGATGACGAGGTGGGAGAACTCCTGGAGGGTGCGGTTCGAGCCAAGTGGGCTGGGCACGGGATCGGCCGGGTGGAGTTCATCCGACCGGCCCGATCCATGTCCCAGATTGGCGGGTAAGTCCGGTGGGCGACGAGGGCTTCACCCATCTGGACTCCGAGGGGCGGGCCCGGATGGTTGACGTGGGTGGCAAAGAGGTCACCCAACGCCGTGCCGTGGCCCGGGCGAGGGTGACCATGCAGGAAGAGACGGCCCAGGCCCTGGCCGACGGCACAGTGGCCAAGGGCGACGTGCTGGCCGTGGCCCGGGTGGCCGGGATTCAGGCGGCCAAGCGAACCTCCGAGCTGATCCCGCTTTGTCATCCGCTGATGCTGAG
>JAZADL010000171.1:0-4371 GCA_036123635.1 Actinomycetota bacterium | reverse complement strand
CGTAGAGGCCTGGCATGGGGTAGCTGGCGCCCATCAGGCTGCGGGTGATGGTGGCGTCCAGCGCTGCCTCCACGCCGCCATCCAGTCGGTCGGCGTCGAAGCATTGGAAGTCGGAGCACTCCCTGCCCTCCACGTCGATGATCTGGATGAACTCGCCGGCCTTGACCTCGTAGGTCCGGGCAGTGGCAGCTGGCACCCGCAGGTCCTGGTTCTGGTCGGCCAAGGGAGTGGGGAGGACCTCCAGGCCGGGTGCCGGGGGGGTGGTCCGGTGGACGAACGTGATGATGTCGGTCGGCGGGTTCTGTTCGTCGGGTGACATCTTCGAGCCGGGTACACCGATTACACAGACCACGTCTACCGACGCGGTCAGCCATGCCGTTTCGGCGGCCGGGGAGTCGGGGGCAAACAGGTGAACCGCGGTAGCCGATCCGAGATCGATCCCTTTGACGGCTAGGGCGTCGGCAACCCGCTGAGCGTCGTTCTGGTTTCCGGACAGGATCGCTGCGATGCCGGTCGCCGGAGCGCCCGACGACTCGCCGAGGAGACCTGGGTCGGAACTTCCGTCACGATCGAAGGCCGCCACCTCGACCGGTTGACAGCCCTCGGGGTCGATGACCTCTAGGCGGTCTCCGGGTCCGAGGAGTACCGCGGTGACCGCCCCTCCGGTGATCCGGTAGCGCTCGACACCGGGCTCGAAGTTGGCCATGCCCGGCATGAGCAGGCGGGGGCCCTCAGCCGTTGTGATCGTCATCCTGACCCCCATCTCTTCGCCCGTTTTGGTCGGGGTGCGACCCGATCTTGGCATCGAAACGGACTGCTGACCAGCGCTTCCAGAGTAAACCACCCCTGTGTGTGGAGGCGGTTTCCTGGGGAGGAAGATTTCACTGGCAGTGAGTGTAGTTGATCGGTATGGTATGCGAGTTCGGGATGCGTGGGCCCGGGCAGGACGCAGCTGCAACGATCGCCACGCGCAACGCACAGAACGACGCCAGGGGGAGACAATGACCGATATCCAGGCCTTCATCGAGGCTGAGGGGCGCGCCGAGCGGGTCGCCGAGGTCCAGAAACAGATCGAGACGGAGGGCATCCAGTACCTGTACTGCCAGTTCGTGTCCGTCACCGGGCGCATCATGGGCAAGGGCATCCCAGCCAAGCACTTCGGAACCATCGCCAATAAGGGCTTCCAGTTGGTCTACGGATCCACGGCCAACCTGTTCGTCGACCGCCACGGCCAATACATCGGCTACGGCCCGGAGTCCCGCGAGTTGGTCGGCGTAGCCGAGGTCGACACCTTTATGAAACTCCCCTGGGACCCCAAGACGGCCCGGGTTTTCTGCACGCTGTTCCGGGGGCGTGAAGAAGAGGTCGACGGTGGCATGTTCCTGACCTCGGACTGCCGCGGCAACCTACAGCGCATCCATACGGCCTTCGAGGAGAAGACCGGCCTCCATCTGCGTGCCGGGACCGAGCCCGAGATGATGTGGCTCAAGGCCGACGCCGATGGCAAGCCCACCGTGGAGGGCATGACCAAGCCGAATTGCTACCACATCGACCAGTTCGCCGAGCTCCAGCCGCTCATCCACAGGGTGGTGGAGTACAGCGAGGCCATGGGCCTGGACATGATCCAGGGCGACCACGAGGACGCTCCGGGCCAACTCGAACTCAACTTCAACTTCGACCGGGCCGAGCTGACCGCCGACCGGCTCACCACCTACCGCCAGATCTGCAAGCAGGTCGGCCGAGAGCTCGGTGCCTTCCCCTGCTTCATGCCCAAGCCCTTCGTGGGTGTGTCGGCCAATGGCTGCCACCACAACATCTCCCTGTGGACCGGCGAACCCGACGAGGGTGGCGAGAACAAGTTCATGCCCGAGGGTGACAACCCGCAGATTCCCGGTGAGATCGGGATGAAGGCCATTGGTGGGATCATGGAGCATCTCAATGCGCTGACCTGCTTGGGGTCACCAACCGTCAACTCCTACCGACGACTTTGGGACACCGGTTTCTGGGCGCCCGTCTTCGCCGACTGGGGCTTCCAGAACCGCACCACGGCGTTGCGAATTAGCGCCCCAGGCCGCTTCGAGTACCGGTCCGTGGACTCGGCAGTCAACCCTTACCTGTCCTTCGCGGCCCTCATCAAGGCCATGGATGACGGGCTGGATCGCAACCTGGATCCCGGCCCGCCCGAGGAGCGCAACATCTACGAGGCCATGGAAGAAGGCAAGGAAGTCAAGAAGATCCCGATGAACCTTGGCGAGGCCTTGGATGCTCTGAGGGCCGACGAGGTCATCAAGAGTGCCCTTCCCGGTGAGATGTTCAAGGTGTTCGAGCACTACAAGCGCGACGAGTGGGAGCGCTTCATGCACACCGTGACCGACTGGGACGTCGAGGAGTACCTCGACATTCTGCCGTAGGGCCAGTTCCCGGGAGCCTGTTTCGGCCCTGACCACAGCCATACGGAACAGACCACAGAGCGATACGAGAGATCAGGAGACTCCTATGTGCGGCATCGCCGGCATCATCCATCGTGACGGTTCGGCTGACATTGGCGCCGAGTTGACCGCGATGCTCCAGTCCATGAAGCACCGGGGCCCCGACTCCACCGGTTACGCCATGTACGGCCCGCCCGACGACCTGGTCGTCGTGCGGTTCATGTTGGCTGAGCCGAACGAGGTCGGCGGCTTTGGCATGGACGAGAAGATGGAGCGCAATCGGGCCGAGGTCGAGGCCCGGTTGGCCAAGGTCGGTGCAGACCTGGCCACTATCCAGACCGAGTCCGGTGGCTACGCCTTCCGGGCCACTATCCGGTACGGCGGCGACCTGAAGCCGCTGGCCGACTACCTGGAGGACATCGACGGCTGTGAGGTGCTCTCACTGGGAAACTCGTTGGAGATCGTCAAGGACCTCGGCGACGCGGAGTCGGTGCACGAGCAGTATCAGTTGGGCAACCTGAAGGGCACCCATGGCATCGGGCACGTGCGCATGGCGACCGAGTCCGACGTGGACCTGGCCAGTGCCCACCCCTACTGGGCCTATCCGTTTGCTGACGTCTCCGTGGTGCACAACGGTCAGCTCACCAACTACCACGTGTGGCGCCGGCGCCTCGAACGCATGGGCCACAGGTTCCAGTCCGAGTGTGACTCCGAGATCATCGCCGTGTACCTGGCTCAGCAGTTGGAGAACGGCGTGCCGCTAGAGACGGCCATGAAGCTCAGCCTCGATGACTTCGACGGCGTGTTCACCTACCTGGTTGCCACCGGCAACGAACTGGGAGTGGCCAAGGACGAGATGGCGGCCAAGCCGCTGGTACTCATGGAGACCGACGACCTGGTCGTCATGGCCTCCGAAGAGATCGCTATCCGGGCCCTTATGGGTCGCGAGGTTCAGAGTCGCGATCCGTTCGAGCGAGAGGTTCTGACATGGCAGGTATGAACACCAAGAGCGGCGTCGTCTACGACGCTCGTGGTCTCGTCGAACCAGATCCCGAGCCACCCATGACGGCCGAGATCGACGGCGATAGCGCTGTCATTGACGCCACCGACCTCACGACCCGGAAGATCAACCTGGAGTTGAAGCGCATCGTTTACGACGAGGGCGTCAACAACGTCACCATCGTGAACCCGGGCTCCAAGCACTCGCTTGGCGTGGGGATCCTCAAGAGGTGCAACATCACCTTCGAGGGCAGCCCCGGTTGGTACGCCTGTGGCCTGATCGACGGACCGGAGGTCCAGATCAACGGCCGTGTCGGGTGGTCGCTAGGTGAGAACATGATGTCCGGCTCGGTCGTGGTCGAGGGCCCGGCCGGCTCCCTGACCGGTGCCGCCCTGCGTGGCGGCGACCTGGTGATTAAGGGCAATGTGGGCGCCCGGACCGGCATCGACCAGAAGGGCGGAACGATCATCGCTCTGGGGAGCGCGGGCATCAACACCGGCTTCATGATGCAACGTGGTCGCCAGATCATCTGTGGGGACGTCAACGATGGCCTGGGCGACTCGATGTACGACGGCGTGATCTACGTCGGAGGCAATATCGCTTCGCTGGGCGTGGACTGCGTGCCCGGCGAGATGAGCGACGAGGACCAGGAGTTCATCAATCGCAAGTTCGAGATCTACGACCTTGGCTCCCCTCCGGAACTCCAGAAGTTCGAATGCGGCAAGGTGCTTCACAACTACGACGCGCTGGAGCCCTCCGAGCGCAAGCTCGTGCTCTAGGAGGAGACGACGATGCCAGAAGCAAACGACATCAAGGGCGCGGATACCCCGCCGGTCGACACCAACTCCGCCACCGACGTCATCGGAAAGAGCAAGATCTTCACGCCGGAGGTCATTAACGACATCCACGTGAAGGCCGAGCTGGGCCGGTACCGGATGCGTG
>JAZADL010000170.1:0-5410 GCA_036123635.1 Actinomycetota bacterium | reverse complement strand
CCTAGGGTGCAGCCGTGAGCATCCCGGTCACCGGCAACGACGTTCCAGCCCGCCTCGAGGAGTACGGCTCGGCGGCCTTCCTGGTCACGGTGGGCGTCGACGGATCGGCCAAGGTGGTCCACGTCCCTGTCGTATGGGACGCGAGCGCTAGAGCGTTCCGGTGCACGCCGGGTGGCGGAACGCTCCGGAACCTGACCAAGCCCGGACCGGTCACCCTGGTGTTCCCGCCTCCTGCGGACGGCGACCACAGCATGCTGGTCGATGGCATTGGACGGGTCGCCGGCGGCGAGGTCGCCGAGGTGGAGTTCGTCGAAGGGGTGCTCCACCGGCCGGCGCCTGCGGCCCCGGGAGATCAGGCGGACTGCTGAGGAAACGGTCCAATCACAACGGGATGGACTGACCGAGGCGCCGCACCGGCCCTCGCTTCTACTCGTTGGCCACCAGGTGGCCGGGTTCCACCTCAGCGTGAGTGACCACCTCGGGGCTCTGGCCAGCCGGCCAGACAGGGCTGGGTATCTCACCGGTCAGAAGCGTCCGTTCGGTTCGCTGTCGGGGGTCGGCGATTGGTACCGCACTTAGGAGGCGTTTCGTGTAGGAGTGGCGCGGGTCGCGGAAAATCTGTTCGCGCGAACCGAGTTCAACGATCTGGCCTAGGTACATGACGGCCACCCGGTGGGCGATCCGTTCGACTACGGCCAGGTCGTGGCTGATGAACAAGTACGACAGTCCGAGTTCCTGCTGGAGTTCCAACATCAGGTTCATCACCTGAGCCTGGACCGATACGTCGAGGGCCGATACGGCCTCATCAGCGATTACTAACTCAGGGTTCAGCGCCAGTGCTCGGGCGATGCACACTCGCTGGCGTTGACCACCAGAGAACTGGTGGGGGTAGTTGTCCAGCATTGATTTTTCAAGACCGACCAATTCGAATAGGTGACTTACCTGGTCCGCAGCCTGTTCTTTAGTGGCGACCTTATGGACCATTAGTGGCTCGGCTACAGACGCCCCGACCCGGACCCGGGGATCCAGACTGGCGAATGGGTCCTGGAAGATGATTTGCAGGGTTTGTCTATGTACCCGCATCTCTCGAGGGTCTAGGTCAGTGATGTCGATTCCCTTGAGCAGGATCCGGCCCTGGTCGACGTCGTGGAGACGAATGATGAGGTTTGCCAGGGTGGATTTCCCGCAGCCGCTTTCTCCGACCACGGCAAGGGTTTCGCCATGATCGATATGGAGCGACACCTCGGTCACGGCGTGCACCCGAGCCTTGTGGTCGGCCGGGAACTGCTTCGAGACACCCTGTACCTCGACAACGGGACCCTGGCCGTTGCTATGGCCGGTCACCCCAGGTCTCCTGCCAGATTGAACGGTCTAGGTCCGTCGTAGCCGGCCATGCTTCCCAGTCTGGGTACCGCGCTCAGCAGACCTCGGGTATAGGCCTCCCTTGGCGAGTGGAAGATCTGTTCTACAGGACCCTGTTCAACGATCTTCGCCTGGTTCATAACCACGACCCGGTCGGCCACCTCAGCCACCACACCCATGTCGTGGGTGATGAGCATCACCGCGGTGCCTGTGTCGACCTGCAACTGCTTGATCAGGCCCAGGATTTGGGCCTGGATGGTCACGTCTAGGGCGGTGGTCGGCTCGTCGGCGATCAGCAGGCGGGGATCACAAGCCAGGGCGATGGCGATCATGACCCGTTGGCGCATGCCGCCCGACATCTCGTGCGGGTACTGACCGATCCGCTTGTCGGCCTCGGGGATCCGGACCAAGTCGAACATCTCCCGTGCTCGGACGGCGGCTGCCTTCCTCCCTAGTCCCTGGTGGATGCGCACCGACTCGGCGATCTGCTCGCCCACCGGGTAGACGGGGTTCAGGCTGGTCAACGGCTCTTGGAAGATCATGGCGATCTGGTTGCCGCGGATGCTTCTCATGGTGGGCTCGTCTTGACCCAATAGGTCGAGGGTCGAACCGTCGTGCATCTTTAGTTCAACTTGGCCACGTGTGATCTTCGCCCGAGTGCCCGTTTCGATCAGCCGCATGATTGAAAGCGCGGTGACCGACTTGCCGGAACCTGACTCTCCAACCACACCCAATGTCTCACCAGGCTCGATGGTGAAACTCGCCGAGTCCACTGCGGTGAACTCGTCGAAGGTGACGGTGAGGTCGGTGACTGAGAGGAGGGTCATCAGCGCCCTCGGAGCTTCGGGTTAAAGGCATCTTGTAGGCCGTCACCGACCAGGCTGATGCTGAGTGAGGTGACCACGATCGCTATGCCCGGGAAGAAGACCATCCACCAGGCCGTCAGTGCGTAGCCCCGGTTCTTGCCCAACATCGACCCCCAACTAATCGTGTTGACGTCCACCATGCCCAGGAAGGCCAGCCCGGAGTGGAAGAGGATGGCAATGACCACCGTCAAGGTGGCTGCCACCAGTAGGGGAGGCATGGCGTTGGGCAGGATCGTGCGAAACATGATCCGCAGGTCGCCGCATCCGATAGCGCGGGCGGCCTTCACATACTCCATCTCTCGTAACCGCAGGAACTCAGCACGCGCAAGGCGGGCTGCCAGCGGCCACAGTGTTAGGCCGATGGCCAGGGTCTCGTTCCGGGTTCCGGGTTCGAATATGAAGATGACGACCATCGAGAAGAGGAGAGCCGGCATTACCTGGAAGATCTCGGTGAAGCGCATGAGCAGGGCGTCGATCCACCCGCCGAAGTACCCGGCCAGGCTTCCAACCAAGATGCCGATGGTCATAGTCATGGCGGCGGCTACTGCGGCGACCACCAGAGTTGCCCGGCCTCCTCCAATGATTCCGGCCAGAATGTCTCGACCCAGGTAGTCGGTACCCAATGGCGGCGCTAGTTCGCTACCGGGGCCAAGGAACGGTTTGGCAACCATCTTGTTTGCGCCTGTCCCGTAGAGGCCGGGACCGAAGATGGTGACCAAGACGATTAGGGCGAATACGACCAGACCCACGGCCGCGGCCTTGTTCCGAAGGAACATACGCAAGGCTCCCCGGCCACCAGTTTCGACTTGTTCGATGGCTACGCCGAAATCGGTCATCGGGATCCTCCGACGCGGATCCGGGGGTCAATGAGCCGGTAGACAAGATCAGTGAGCAGGTTGGCCACGATGACCATGGCCGAGGAGAAGATCATGATCCCGAGGAGCATCGGACTGTCACGCCGGAAGATTGAGTCGACGGCCAGCCTCCCGATCCCAGGCCAGGCGAACACGACCTCAACGAGTAGGGCGCCGGACAATAGGTTCCCGACCTGGAGTCCGGCGGCGGTGATCACGGGAATGACGGCGTTCCGAAGGGCGTGTTTGTAGACGACGACGCGTTCTTGGGCGCCCTTCGCTCGGGCAGTGCGGATGTAGTCGGACTCCAGGACTTCGAGCATCGAAGCTCGGGCCAGCCGGGAGTAGATGGCCAGATAGATGATGCCGAGGCTGAGCGCCGGGAGGATGAGGTGCTGAAGAAGGTCGATGGTCTCGCCGACCCAGTTACCGTCGTAACGGACGTCTTCGATACCACCTACGGGTAGCAGCCTCCACTTTGCGGCAAAAAGGACGATAAACATGATCGCCGAGTAAAAGACCGGTGTAGAAAACCCGACCAAGCTCGACACCGTTGCAGCAGAGGACATCGAGCCTTCGGGCCGTCGGGCGGTGTACACGCCGATGGCCACCCCCAGCCCCACTGCGAAGAGAAGCGAAGTACCGGCCAGCAGAACCGTAGCGAAGAGTCGCTCGACGATTAGACCGAGGACCGGCTCATTGAAGTAGATGGACTCGCCCAGGTTCAGTTGGGCGACGTTACCGACGTAGGTCCCCAACTGGACGAGAAGCGGTTGGTCTAGTCCGTAATCGGCCCGGACCTGGGCAAGAAACTCAGCGTCACCGACGCCTTGATCGCCGGCGAGGTAGAGGGCGGCGTCGCCCGGGGCAAGCTGGATCAGAAAGAACACGACGACCACGACTGCCAATAGCAGCCCAATCGCTTGTCCTAATCTGCTCCCGATTCCCCGGGCGAGCGCCGTCACCTCTCGTCTCTATTTGGTTTATGTCTCAGCTATAAGCCGATGCCTACTTGTCGAGCCAGACGTCTTCCATGCCGGAGAGCGAGCCCCACGTCCCAAGCGGCATGTTCTTCACGTAGGCCTGGTGGGCTCCGTAGATCGGCAGAGCGTTGATGCCGTAGAACGGCAACTCCACTGCAGTGATCACCTGGAACTCGTCGTAGAGAGCCTTCCGGGCATCGAAGTCCGTCTCGGCTGCTGCAGCGTAGAGAATCTCATCGACCTCCTCGTTGCAGTAAGCCGAGTTGTTGACGAACACGCCTGGCCTGATGTTGGCGCAGACGTAGGCCCGCTGGACACCGATAACCGGGTCGCCCCAGTTGAAGTAGGCGTTCATCGTCATGTGCCAGGCATCTGGACCACCGAAGAAGATCCCAGCCCACGACGGAAGGTCAGCACTCTGAACGACCTCCGCATCGACTCCTACCTCTGCGAGTGCCAGAGCGATGTACTCAGCCACGTAGAGCTGCTGCTCGTTCGGACCCGGGATGTAGTGGATCTTCAACTCCAGGCCGTCGGCGTAGCCGGCTTCGGCAAGCAGTGAGCGAGCCTTGTCCAGGTCTACGTCGTAGCGCTCTACGTTCGGGTTGTAGAACGGGCTTGACGGGTGGATGCCACCCAGCAACTCCTCGGTCTGGCCCTGGTGCAGGTTGTTGATGATGAAGTCCCGATCGATGGTGTAGGCAATCGCCTGCCTCACCCGCAGGTCACTAATGATGTCGTTTGACATGTTGAACTGCAGATGGTTCAGCGAACCGACGCCACTCAACTCGTCAGGATTAGCGATCAGGTCCGGGTTGTTGGCAACCTTCTCGGCGTTGGTCACGCTGGCATAGCCGCCAGTGTCGAACTCCCCGGACTCAAGACCCAGCATCATCGTGTCCTCGTTGGGAGTGATGAGGTAGATGATGCTGTCGAGGTAGGGGCGACCGGGGATGAAGAAGTCCTCGTAGGCCTCCATCACGATCTTTTCCGTGTTGTTCCACTCGGTGAGACGGAACGGACCGGAACCGACCGCGATCAAGTCACCCTCCAGGGCGGCCGTGTTGTTTGGATGTCCCTTCATCTCGTTGATTGCCGTGCCGTCATCCATGATGTGCTTCGGCATGATTGGCATAAGCACGTCTGACATGGCGATCCACAGAGCAGGATGCGGGTTGGCCAAGTTGAGTACCACCGTGAGGTCATCAGGCGTGTCAATCGAGTCGACTGGGGCCCACATACCGGTGAACGGGTGGTTGTTCTTGACCACTTCGATCGAGAACTTCACGTCGGCTGACGTGATGGGCACCCCGTCGTGGAAGGTCGCGCCACTGACAAGGTTCAG
>JAZADL010000169.1:0-11710 GCA_036123635.1 Actinomycetota bacterium | reverse complement strand
GACGAGGAACCCGCCGACGACGAAGACACACCGGCTACTGCTCCCGACGAGGAACCCGCCGACGACGAAGACACACCGGCTACTGCTCCCGACGAAGCACCTACCGACGAGGAAGACGCCGACGACGAGGAAGCACCGGCTGCTGCTCCCGACGAGGAGGAGTAGCACCCGGACCCATGCCGGGTCCCACCGCCCACCCGCTTCGGCCGGTCACTGCCGGCGAGGTCGCCGCCTTCGAGCGTGACGGCGTCGTCCACCTCCCTGCCATCCTTCCGGCCGCCTGGATCGACCACCTCGTCGATCCGGTAGAAGCCACCATCGCCGATCCGGCGGTCACCACCGACATGACAGCACTCCGGGCCACTGTGTCCGGAGCGTCGCTCGACCCTGACAACACGGGACGCTTTCTGTCGGGCGTCGACCACTGGCTCCACGACCCCGCCTTCGCCTCCTTCGCCACCACCTCACCCCTCCCGGCCATCGCCGGAGTCCTGATGGACGCCGACCGCATCCATCTCTACGAAGATTCGGTTCTGGTCAAGGAACCCGGAACCGCCGAAGCCACCGCCCTCCATCAGGACCTCGGGTACTTCCACCTGGCCGGGGACCGCATCTGCACTACCTGGGTCCCCCTCGATCCAGTGGACTTCGAGACAGGCGCCGTGGCCTACCTCCGCGGGTCCCACCGATCAGGCCTGGTCCACCGCCCCAACTGGTTCGTGTCCGATGAGCCCCTCCCCGGGTCCGAAGGGGCGCCCATCCCTGAGGTCACGGACGACGACCCCCGCCTCGTGCGCTTCACGGTCCAACCGGGAGACGTCGTCGTGCACCATGCGGCGACACTCCACTGTGCCGGCCCCAACCGCTCGTCCAGCACCAGGCGGCGGGCCGTTTCCGTCCGGTACTGCGGGGACGGCGTCCACCATCTGGTCCGGGCGGGCACTCCCACCAAGGCCCACCACCCTCCCCACGGCGAAATCCGATCGGGTGACCCTGTGGTCGACCATCCCGGGTGCCCAGTGGTTTGGGAGCGGACCATAGGGTCGACTCGGTGAACGCTCCCTGGTCGACCATCCCGCAACTGGTCGACGACGCTGCCAGCCGATTCGGCGACCAGGAGGCCTTCGTTGACGAGGAACGACGGTGGACCTTCACCGACTACCGCGACCAGATACACGCCGCGTCCCGGGCCCTCCTCGCCCACAACGTCCAGCCCGGCGACCGGATCGCTATCTGGGCCCCCAACCTCGCCGAGTGGGCTGTCGCAGCGCTTGGCACCCACTGCATCGGCGCCGTACTAGTGCCTATCAACACCCGGTTCAAGGGGCGCGAGGCCGCTGACCTACTGACCCGGTCCTCAGTGCGCACGCTGTTCACGGTCACCGACTTCCTCGACGCCAACTACGTGTCCATGCTCACCGAGGTCGGGCACGGACCCGACCAGCTGGAACAGGTCGTAGTGCTTCGCGGTTCGGTACCTGACGGCTGTACCGCCTGGGACGAATTCATGGCTACCGGCGAGGACGTCGACGACGCCGTCCGGACCAAACGATCTGCAGCGGTAACCGGAGACGATCTGTGCCACATCATGTTCACCTCGGGCACCACCGGCGCACCCAAGGGTGCCATGCTCCGTCACGAAGCCATCTGCCGGGCGTTCCTGTCGTGGAGCGACGTCATCGGCCTCACCGAGGGTGACCGCTACCTGGTGGTCAACCCCTTCTTCCACGCTTTCGGCCTGAACTCGGGGATCTTGGCCTGCCTGATGAAGGGCGTGACCCTGGTCCCCCACCTGGTGTTCGACGTCCCATCGGTCATACGTCGGGTTGCCGAAGAGCGAATCACCATGCTCCCCGGACCGCCAGCCATCTACCAGACGATCCTCGGCCACCCCGATACTGAGATCCTCGACCTGTCCTCGTTACGCCTCGCGGTGACCGGCGCGGCGACCATCCCCGTCCAGATGATCCACGACATGCACGACCGGCTCGGCTTCGAGAAGGTAGTCACCGGCTACGGGCTCACCGAGGCGTCAGGCATCGCCACCATGTGTCGCCATGACGACGACCCAGAACTCATCGCTGGCACCTCGGGACGGGCCATCGACGACGTCGAGGTCCGGATCATCGACGCCGACGGCACGGAGTGCCCGCCGGGCACCCCTGGCGAGGTGGTGGTCCGGGGCTACAACGTCATGGTCGGATACCTCGACGCCCCGGAGCAGACCTCCGAGGCCATAGACGCCGACGGCTGGCTTCACACCGGTGATATCGGAATCATGGACGCCGACGGCTACCTCGACATCACCGACCGGCTGAAGGACATGTACATCAACGGTGGATTCAACGTGTACCCCGCCGAGGTGGAGCAACTAATGCTGGACCATCCGGGCATCGCCCGGGTTGCCGTCGTCGGCGTCCCTGACGATCGCATGGGCGAAGTCGGCGCGGCCTTCGTGGTCGCCGGTCCTGACACCGGAGCCAGACCCGAACCCGACGAGATCACGGCCTGGTGCCGGGACGCCATGGCTAACTACAAGGTTCCCCGACTGGTGGTGGTCGTCGAAGACCTGCCCATGAACGCCAGCGGCAAGGTACTCAAATTCGAACTCCGGGACCGAGCCACCGCCCTACGGGCCACCTGACCCACCGGCTGGAACCACAAGCTGGATCAACCAGCTGAGCCATGGACCCGAAGGCGTCGAACCGAGTCGGTAGATTCACCCAATCATGAGCGACTCCCCCTACCCAGAGGTGGGCCGGCCCGACTTCCCAGCCATCGAGGACCGCGTTCTCGCCCGCTGGGCAGCCGATAGCACCTTCCGGGCCTCGATCGACGCCCGGCCCACCGACACGGAGTACGTCTTTTACGACGGTCCCCCGTTCGCCAACGGCCTCCCCCACCACGGCCACCTACTGACTGGCTACGTCAAGGACGTCGTCCCCCGGTATCAAACCATGCGGGGTCGACGGGTGAACCGCCGATTCGGTTGGGACTGCCACGGGCTGCCCGCCGAGATGGAAGCCGAGAAGGAGCTCCCAGTCTCCGGGAGGGCCGACATCATCGAATACGGGATCGACCGCTTCAACGCCCAGTGCCGCCAGTCGGTGCTTCGCTACACCGAAGAGTGGGAGAAGACGGTCACCCGTCAGGCCCGGTGGGTCGACTTCGAAGACGACTACAAGACCATGGACCCCGCGTACATGGAATCCGTGATGTGGGCCTTCAAGCAACTGTGGGACAAGGGCCTCGTCTACGAGGCCTTCCGGGTCATGCCCTACTCCTGGGGGGCCGAAACCCCGCTATCCAACTTCGAGATCCGCCTCGACGACGCCACTCGACCCCGGCAGGACCCGGCCATCACCGTGGCCTTCGACCTGGATCCGGCTGATGGGGACCCCGGACCGATGCGGATCCTGGCCTGGACGACCACGCCGTGGACGCTCCCGTCGAACCTGGCCCTGGCCGTGGGCCCCGACGTGTCCTATTCCCTGCGCCGGGATGCCGACGGCACCGTGTACGTGCTGGGCGCCGAGGCGGTGGCCCACTACGAGGACCAGTTGTCGGACACCACCGAGGTCGGCGCGTGCACGGGCAACGACCTAGTCGGGCGTACCTACCGCCCGCTCTTTGACTTCTTCGACGACCGGACCGACGCCTTCCGGGTGCTGGGCGCCGACTTCGTCGACGCCTCCGACGGCACCGGGGCGGTCCACATGGCCCCCGGGTTCGGCGAGGACGATCAGGAGGTCTGCGAGGCTGCCGGGATTCCCATCGGTCGCGTGGTGCCAGTCGACGACCGGGGCCGGTTCACCGACGAGGTCGGGCTGTGGGCTGGCCAGAACGTTTTCGATGCCAACTCGGAGATCATCCGCCACCTTAAGGAGGCGGGCCGGGTCGTCCGCCACGACACCTACGAGCACAATTACCCGCACTGCTGGCGTACCGACACGCCGATCATCTACAAGGCCATCTCTTCGTGGTTCGTCAAGGTGACCGACCTCCGGGAGCGTCTGCTGGCCACCAACCAGCAGATCAACTGGGTACCGAACCACGTCCGGGACGGGCGGTTCGGCATGTGGCTGGACGGCGTCCGAGACTGGTCGATCAGCCGGAACCGCTTCTGGGGATCACCCATCCCCGTGTGGCGCAGCGACGACCCCAAGTACCCGCGGGTAGACGTCTACGGCAGCTTGGACGAGATCCATCGGGACTTCGGAATCCGGCCCGATGACCTTCACCGGCCGTTCATCGACGAGCTGACCCGACCCAACCCGGACGACCCGACTGGCCGGTCCACCATGCATCGGGTCCCCGAGGTCCTGGACTGCTGGTTCGAGTCGGGCTCCATGCCGTTCGCCCAGGTGCATTACCCGTTCGAGAACCGGGAGTGGTTCGAGGAACACTTCCCAGCCGACTTCATCGTGGAGTACAGCAACCAGACCCGTGGTTGGTTCTACACCCTCCATGTCCTGGCCGGCGCTCTGTTCGACCTGCCGTCCTCTGAGAACGTCATCTGCCACGGGATCCTGTTGGCTGAGGACGGCAGCAAGCTGTCCAAGAAGCTGCGGAACTACACCGAGCCGACCGCCATCTTCGACAACCAGGGCTCTGACGCCCTGCGCTGGTACTTGATGTCGTCGGCCATCGTGCGAGGCGGCGACCTGCGAATTTCCGACGATGGCATCGACGACGTGGTACGCCAGGTGTTGCTGCCAATCTGGAGCGCTTACGGATTTTTCACCCTGTACGCCAACGTCGACGGCCACCGGGCCGAGATGCGGTACGACTCACCACGTCTACTGGACCGCTATCTGCTGGCCAAGACCCGCCTGCTGGTCGAGGCGGTTCAGGACCACATGGAGGCCTACGACCTGTCGGGTGCCACCCACGAAATCCAGGCCTTCATCGACGCCCTCAACAACTGGTACATCCGGAGGAGCCGAGACAGGTTCTGGGCCAAGACGGCCACCGATGACGATGCCGACAAGCGGGACGCCTACGACACCCTCTACACCGTTCTGGTCACCTTCAGCCGGGTGGCAGCGCCGTTCCTCCCCCTGGTGATGGAGGAGATCCACGGTGGGCTAACTGGCGGGCAGAGTGTCCACCTGGCCGACTGGCCCGACCTAGACGACCTCCCCTCGGATCCGGCGCTGGTGGCCCGCATGGACCGCATCCGCGATGTGGCCTCCACGGCGCTACGCCTTCGTGAGGACCACGGCCTACGGGTCCGACTCCCCCTGTCCCGTCTGACGGTTGCCGGCGTGGACAGCGAGGCGCTGGTCGACCTGGTTGACCTCCTGGTCGACGAGGTCAACGTGAGGTCGGTGGAACTGACCAATGACCTGGAGGGCCACGGCCGTCTGGTCCTACGGCCTGACGGGCGGACCCTGGGTCCCCGACTGGGTGGCGACGTCCAGGCCGTCTTCGCGGCGGCCCGGTCGGGCGACTACCGGCGCAACGATGACGGAACGGTGACGGTGGCCGACCAGGTGCTGGTACCTGGTGAGTTTGACCTGGGGGTGGAGTCACCCGACGGCGTCACTGCGGCTGCTCTGGGTAGCGGCGACGCCGTTGTGGTTCTGGACACCGAAGTCACCGATGACCTAATCCGGGAGGGTCTGGCCCGCGATGTAGTCCGCCAGGTCCAGCAAGCCCGACGAGACGCTGAGCTGGTCGTTACCGACCGCATCCGTCTGGTCCTAGACGGCGACGAGGACCTGATGGCCGCTGTCCGAACCCACGAGGCCCACGTCGCCGGCCAGGTACTAGCCACCGAGTTGGTCTACGACGCTGTAGATCCGGGCGCTGATGGCGTCACGGAGGCCACCGTGGAGGGGTCGACCCTCCGGTTCTCGCTGGCTGTCTCCTGATCAGACAGTCGGATCGGATCTCCAACCCGTCGAGGGCCGGTCAGCTGTCCAGTCGGCGGCCGGACTCCACCAGATTGATCTCCCAGATCACCTGCTCCAGGCGATCTGAGGCCGTGATCGTGGGATACCGCAATGGGTTCTCCGGCGTCACGCAGGTCGGTAGGGGGGCCAGCAGCGTCCACGGCGTCGGATGGCAGAACTGGACCACCGAATGGCGCTCGCCAGGACCATCGGATACCACACGGTGAATGCCCGGCGGAATCAACCCATTGGTCAGGTGGTCGAGCATGATCCCCGTGTTGACGATGACGTGGCCGTCGGGGGGAGTGGCGTCGATCCAGACGTCGTCGGTTCGGACCTGGAGGCCGGGCGCTGTAGCCCGGGGCAGGGCGGTAATCAGGTTGATGTCGCCATGCTCGGCCGCCCAGACGTACTCGTCACCGGGAGCCAGGTCCATCGACGGGTAGTGAATTGCCCGGGTGAGAGCCGCCCCGTCTCGGAGCATGACGTCGAAGTAGCCCTCGTCCACGCCCAGTCCGACAGCCAGGATCCGCAGTACCCGACGCTGCAGGTTCAGGATTGTGTGGTGGAACGCCATCAGAACTTCGGTGGTCCCGGGTAGATCCTCGTCGGGCAGGGTCGGGTCGCCGTAGCGGTGGGGGTAGCGCAGGCGTAGCGGGTGCCCTGCGGGTACCGGCGCGCTCCAGTTGAGCATCTCCTTGAAGTCCGGCACGTCGGATACGGCGGCCGTCTCCACCAGGAGGCCCGTATAGCCGGTCTGCCCGTTGGACCCCGGCACCGTGCACCGGTCCTTGCGGTCCTGGGGGAGCGAGAAGAAGGCAGCCAGGCGACCGTAGGCATCGTCCAGTAGGTCCTCGGAGAGGTCGTGGCGGACGTACACGAACCCGGTGGCCAGGCTCCGCATCGTGCCATCGACCACGGCCGCCCGGGTCGCCGCATCACCTGACTCGAAGGCCGGGAGGTCGACGTCGAGGATGGGAGACGATTGGGCCATGCCCAATACGTTAGGCCGACCAGCACCAGGGATGGCCGGGCCCAAGGTCCCGTTCATCCGAAGACGGCCACGAGGCGCGCGATTCCGGGCGCCTCGGAGCCCGGTTCGACCACGCCTCGCGCGACCGTCAGGAAAACCTTTCCAACGGAGGAAGGATTCTCTTGACATGGTTGTAATTACATGCGTGCAATTCATGTCCGGGTCGCGCTCGCGAACTCTCCGAACCACCGCCCGGTGGCCACTCGAGGGGACACGCGTCGCTCCGGGAACGGACGAGGCGAATCGTGACAGCGGGGACACCGGCGAGGCGACCGGGGGGAAGAGGGACTAAGCGATGACCATCACCGAAGGTCGCATCGAGGAACCGGGTACCGAATCGACCGGCGCCACGGCCATGCGGGTGCGAAAGCGCAACGGTGATCTAGAGCCGGTCGACGTCAACAAGATCGTGCGGGCTGTTGAACGGTGCGCAGCGGGCCTCCCAGGCGTCGACCCGATGCGGGTGGCTACCCGGACCATCTCCGGCCTGTGCGACGGCGCTACCACCGAGGAGCTCGACGAGCTGTCCATCCGGACCTCGGCTGCCTTCATCGTCGAGGAGCCCAACTACTCCCGCCTCGCCGCCCGCCTCTTGTCCACCGTGATCGACAAGGAGGTCCGAAACCAGGACATCCATTCGTTCTCCCAGTCGGTAGCCATGGGCGTCGATCAGGGCTTAATCGGTGCCGAGGTGGCCGATTTCGTGTCTACCAATGCCCGGAAGCTCAACGACACCGTGGAGGGCGAGCGGGACCAACTGTTCGAGTTCTTTGGCCTTCGCACCGTCTACGACCGCTACCTCCTGCGGCACCCCGAGAACCGCATGGTGGTGGAAACCCCCCAGTACTTCTTCCTCCGGGTGGCCTGCGGCCTCTCCACCTGCCCCGAGGAGGCCATCCGCTTCTACCGGCTCATCTCGTCGCTGCAGTACCTCCCGTCCAGTCCAACCCTCTTCAACTCGGGAACCAGCCACCCCCAGATGTCGAGCTGCTACCTGCTGGACTCACCAGAAGACAGCCTCGATGGCATCTACAAGCGGTACACCGACATCGCCAAGCTCTCGAAGTTCGCCGGCGGCATCGGTGTGGCCTGGCACCGGATCCGCTCCAAGGGTTCGCTCATCCGGGGTACCAACGGCCTGTCCAACGGCATCATCCCATGGCTGAAGACTCTGGACAGTTCGGTGGCCGCCGTGAACCAGGGCGGACGGCGGAAGGGGGCGGCCTGTGTCTACCTGGAGTCCTGGCACGCTGATATCGAGGACTTCCTGGACCTCCGGGAGAACACCGGCGATCCCACCCGCCGCACCCACAACCTCAACCTGGCCAACTGGATTCCCGACCTGTTCATGGAGCGGGTGGAAAAGGACTGGAAGTGGTCACTTTTCGATCCGAGGAAGGTCCCCCACCTCACCGACCTCTACGGAGCCGAGTTCGAGGCTGCCTACCAGAAGGCCGAGGAGGAAGGCATCTACGAACGCCAGGTTTCGGCCCGTGAGCTCTACAGCCGCATGATGCGCTCTCTGGCCCAGACCGGTAACGGCTGGATGACGTTTAAGGACGCCTCAAACACGAAGTGCAACCAGACGGGTACCGAAGGACGGGTGGTCCACCTGTCCAACCTGTGCACGGAGATCCTGGAGGTCACTGACCAGTCGGAGACCGCGGTGTGCAACCTCGGCTCGGTAAACCTCGGGGCCCTAGTGGTCGATGGGGTGTTCGATTTCCAGCGCCTGGCTGAGGTGGTCCGCCTGGCGGTTCCGTTCCTGGACCGGGTGGTCGACATCAACTACTACCCCACTGAGGAAGCGTCAACCTCGAACAACGCATGGCGTCCGGTCGGCCTGGGCCTCATGGGACTTCAGGACGTGTTCTTCAAGCTTGGCCTCTCCTTCGACGCCCCGGAGGCCCGTGACCTCTCGAAGCGGATCTCGGAGGAGATCTACTTCAACGCCCTCTGGGCCTCGACGGAATTGGCCGAGGCCTCTGGCCCCCACGACAACTTCGCTCTGACCCGAGCGGCCGCGGGCGACCTGCAGTTCGACCTATGGGGAGTGGAACCAACCGACGCCGCCCGCTGGGAAACCCTGCGAGCCCGAGTGGCGGAGCATGGTCTACGGAACTCGCTACTCATCGCCATCGCCCCCACGGCGACTATCGCCTCAATCGCCGGATGCTGCGAGTGCATCGAACCTCAGGTCTCGAACCTCTTTAAACGCGAGACGCTGTCCGGTGAGTTCATGCAGATCAACCGGTACCTAGTGCGCGAACTCCAGAACCGGGGGCTGTGGAACGACGACATGGCTAACCGGGTCAAGATGGCCGAGGGATCCATCCAGGACGTGGAGGGCATTACAGACGACCTGAAGGACGTCTATCGCACGGCGTGGGAGATCCCGATGCGATCGCTGATCGACATGGCTGCCGAACGCGGCGCCTTCGTCGATCAGAGCCAATCGCTGAACCTGTTCATGGAGTCACCCACCATCGGCAAGCTCAGTTCCATGTACCTCCACGCTTGGAAGTCCGGCGTGAAAACCACCTATTACCTGCGCTCCCGTCCGGCAACCCGCATCAACAAGACAACGACCGCCGGCCCGACTGGAGGCCCCGACGAGGGTGAGCCGGTGGAGAAGCCCACGTTCACGGACGCCGAGGCCATGGCCTGCTCATTGGAGAACCCCGAGTCCTGCGAAGCGTGCGACTGATGGCCCTGGTAGAGGTCCCGTTCGAGGAGCCAGCCGCCGAAGCCGCCTCGAGCATCGACCCCGCGGCCCGTCAGACCAACATTCTGGACCCGGGATTTGACCTGACGCTCCGACCCATGCGGTACCCGGAATTCTACGAGATGTACCGGGATGCCATCAAGAACACCTGGACGGTCGAAGAGATCGATTTCTCCGACGACCTGGTCGACCTAGACCGAAAGTTGGTCCCAGCCGAGAAGCACCTCATCAACCGGCTAGTCGCCTTTTTCGCCACCGGTGACTCGATCGTGGCCAACAACCTGGTGCTGAATCTCTACCAGCACATCAACGCCCCCGAAGCCCGGATGTATCTGTCACGCCAGCTCTACGAGGAGGCGCTCCACGTCCAGTTCTACCTGACGCTGCTCGACAACTACATCCCAGACATGGCCGAGCGGGAGGACGCTTTCGCGGCCATCCACAACATCCCCTCTATCGCCCAGAAGGGTGAATTCTGCTTTAAGTGGATGAACTCGGTGGAGCACCTCAACGAGCTGGATAGCGACGAGAAACGCAAGACCTTCCTGTTGAATCTCATTTGCTTCGCCACATGCATCGAGGGCCTCTTCTTCTTCGCTGCTTTCGCCTACGTCTACTTCCTGCGCTCTAAGGGCCTCCTGAATGGACTGGCCGCCGGCACCAACTGGGTGTTTCGCGACGAGAGTTGCCACATGAACTTTGCTTTCGCGGTCATCGACACGGTGCGCCGCGAGCAACCCGAGTTGTTCGACGAGGACCTGAGTAACCGGATCTACGAAATGCTTGAGGAGGCCATCGACTGCGAGTACCGGTTCGCCGAGGACCTCCTCGGCCAAGGGGTGCCCGGTATGTCGACCGCCGACACCAAGCAGTACCTGCAGTTCGTAGCCGACCAACGTCTGGCCCAGTTGGGCCTGAGCCGGCGGTACCACGTGAAGAACCCATTTGGCTTCATGGAACTGCAAGACGTCCAGGAATTGACCAACTTCTTCGAGCGCACGGTCGCCGCCTATCAGGTAGGTGTCGAAGGCGACGTGGCGTTCGACGAGGACTTCTAGGCCCGAAGCCCCTGTCGTCGGCCAGAACAACTGTTCAACGGTCGTCCCGTCGACGCCGCAACACCAGGGCCGCTCCGCCAGCTATCAACACTGCAGCAGCCCCCAGCCCTACCGGCGACAGGCCCCCAGCCGGCTCCCGTCGAGGCCCACTGGCGTCCACCGATCCCTCCGATACTGAGAGGCCTCCTGCATTCTCCAGCGTCGTCGACGGGGATGGCGTCTCGGGTTGCACGGTGGCAACGGTCGTCGTCCCGACAGCGCGGGAGGTCGTTGTAGCAATGGCGTGGGAGGTCGTCGTGGTTGGTGAGGTCCGGATCCCCGTCGTGGTACTTGGAACCGCCGACCCCCCTTCCGGTGTCACATTGGGTTTGGCACGAAATGGGCCGTTCACCTCCCAGGTCACGCCTACATGGCGGCCCTCGGCGCCAGTCCCCCAGTCGATGGCCGGAACCATGTCCCGAACTAGCGCCTCGCCCCGCCCACGGAGCGAGCTCACGTAGAGTCGAGTCCCAGACGGATCGAAACACGGGCCGGTGACCTGGGATAGGCGGTGTTCGGCACCAACCATGCGGCAAAACGGGGCTACCTCTCCCTCGGGACTAACCACTGCCACCTCCATGTCACCTCGATCCTCAACCACGAAGAGATCTCCCGACTTGGCGTGGACAGTCAGGTCGCCGATGCCGACCAGCGGTTGACGGTGACCCGAACCGTCCCAGACCACCGAATGGCGTTGCCCGACTAGATCCACGGCGTGGATCCGGTCGTCCAGCGCGGTGGTGAACAGGAGCACGCCGTCGTGAACCCAGACGCCGCCGCCCATGGGAGTGACGAAGCCGTCGGCTGCCTGCACCCGGGTGGGGGCCACTGTTCCCGACGGGTCGGGGACGGGAATCCACGAGACACCACCGTCGGGGTCCACGACCATCGCCTCCAGAGGCCCGTCGGCCAGCGCGGCACCTGAAAGCGACTCGTCGAGCATGGTGAAGCGGTAGAG
>JAZADL010000168.1:0-2554 GCA_036123635.1 Actinomycetota bacterium | reverse complement strand
CGCCAGAAATGGCGTTCAGCGAACGAATCTGAATGTCCTCGCCGGAACCCACCTCAACGGTGCCCAACGAACCATCACCAAGATGGTCAGCAACCGTGCCGACCTCCTCGGGAGCCGGAGCAGCCGTCGTAGCCGGAGCAGCCGTAGTAGCCGCCGGAGCAGCCGTCGTAGCCGCCGGTGTGGCCTCATCAGAGCCACAGGCTCCAGCGATCAGGGTGAATGCAAGCCCAAGGGCAAGAAGAACACGTCGCGATCGACGCATGGGTCCCCTCCATGTTTCGGGAATTGTTGATGTCGGAATCTAATTGTTGGTGTTTCACCGCGGGAGCGGGGCGACACCGCACTTACCGAGTTGACGATACGGGACCGTACTGTATTCTCGTTCCACCGCCAATGCTCGACCGACGGTGTGACGGTCAGTCGAGCCCTAGAGGGGGGCGGAGAACACGGTGTCCGGCTCCGAAATGGAGACGCTATGGCAGGAAACAGGGTCGACGCAACGGCGGAGGGTGACGATCCGGTGACGGTTGGTGGCGCTGCTGAGCCCGATCCGGGCGGTGAGGCCATCCTGGACACGGCAATTCAGCTCCTGGCCGACGGTGGTCTGTCGGCGTTTACCATCGACCGACTGGCCTCGGCCGCCCGGGTATCCAAGACGTCGATTTATCGACGGTGGCCCGACAAGAAGGCCGTCTTCCGGGCCGTTCTGGGTCGGTGGGGCCACCGGGCCGAGGTCGCTGACGTGGGGGACTTTGCCACCGAGCTCGACCAGTGGTATGCCGACCGCCAGGACACCTACAACCGGGAGGGGTTCCGCGAGGTGGCGACCAGCCTGCTTGAGCTTTCCGTTCACGACCCGGAGATCGGCCGGGCCATGGACGCCGACCGCCGATCTGGCTGGACCGCTATGCGCCAGATCCTCCGCAGAGCCCTCGACCGGGGGGAGATCACCGGGGTCGATGACATGGACCGTCTTGAGCAGTTTTTCCTGGGCCCGATCTACTGTCGGACCGTCCTTGAGGGCCAGGAACTGGACGACGCCACGATCGCCGACTTCCGGCGCCTTTCCCTCGTTGCCGTCGGCTACCGGAAGGCCTTGAGGGCATGATCACCGTTTATCCGGCCCGTCGGATTCACACCATGGACCCGTCGTTGCCCGAGGCCTCAGCGGTGGCTGTGCAGGGCGGCCGGATTGTGGAGGTTGGCTCGCTGGAATCGCTCCGGCCCTGGTTGGACGTCCACGACCACGTGGTCGATGACCGGTTCGCCGATGCTGTCTTGCTACCCGGCCTCATCGACCCGCATGTCCACCCGCCCCTCATGGCCATTCTTTTGGCCACCGAATGGATTACCCCCGAATCGTGGAACCTGCCCGGCGGCGTTGTCGAGGCCACCGTCGGCCATGAGGCTTACCGGGCCCGGCTGGCCGGGCTGGAAGTCGCCCACCCTTCCAGTCAGCCGTTTGTGACGTACGGCTGGCACCAGCAGTACCACGGCTCGATCAGCCGATCTGACCTCGACGCCATCTCGACCACCCGGCCGATCGTGGTATGGGCCAGGTGCTTCCACGAGCTCTGGTGCAACGGTCCGGCTCTGGAGTGGCTTGATGCCGCCGAAGGGGCGGCCTGGGACCCCCACATCGACCTCGAGACGGGTCGGCTGTGGGAGTCCGGACTTGCCTGGGGCCTAAACACTCTGCGAGAGGACCTCTTTGCCGACGGCCGGTACGAGGTACTCATGGAGGACGTCGCCACCCTGGTCCACCGCGGCGGCGTTACAACGATTGCTGACGCCGGCTTCGGGGGCATGGCCCTGCCCGACCGAGAACTAGAGGTGCTGGCCCAGGTTCACGAAGGCGACCACATCCCGTTCCGCCAGTACCTGATCCCCCAGGCCCCCATCTTCAAGCGGGAGTACGGGTCCGACATGTTCAACCGCATCGAAGCCCTGGCTGAGCATTCCTCGGAACGCATCCGGTTCCTGGACGCCGGCAAGTTCTTTGCCGACGGGGCTTTCATGGGCCAGATCATGCAACTACGGGAACCTGGCTTCATTGATGGCCACCAGGGGACATGGATGGTCGACCCGGACCGCATTGCCCACCACATGCGGCCCTTCTGGAACGCCGGCAAGCAGATAAACGTCCACGTCACCGGCGACCTCGGTGTGGACGCCGTGCTGGACGCCATCGCCGAACTGCTAAACGAGAAGCCCCGGTTCGACCACAGGACGGTGCTGCACCACTTCGGTATCTCGACCCAGGCCCAGTCCCGCCGGGCCGCAGCCCTCGGCTGTGCTGTGCAGGTCAACGGGTATTACCTCCGGTACTTCGGTGACCAGTTCGTGGCCGAGGGCGTGGGCGCCGAGCGGGCCTCCCTGATGACCAGGGCGGGATCGGCCCGGCGCAACGGCATGAGCGTGGCCCTACATTCCGACCTGCCGATGGGGCCGCTCCAGCCGATGCTCGGGGCGTCGATCCTGGCCACCCGGGTGTCGGGCTCGGGTGTCGTCCTCGGACCGGAGGAATGTCTGAGCCCGTACGACGCCCTGGCCG
>JAZADL010000167.1:0-9430 GCA_036123635.1 Actinomycetota bacterium | reverse complement strand
TGGATGCAGGACGGGTCGTTGGAATGGCTTCTGGACTACGACAAGTTGCCAACCTGTCCGATCCTGTGGGTCGAGTGACCGCTGAATGGACCCGCCCCAACGGCCTGCACTTAACCAAGGTCCGAGTGCCTCTGGGTGTGGTGGCCATGATCTACGAAAACCGTCCCAACGTGACCAGCGACGCCTTTGGGCTCTGCCTGAAGGCAGGCAACGTGGCTTTCCTACGCGGTTCGTCGGGGGGCCTAGAGTCGAACCGGGCTATCGCGACCAGCATTCGTTCGGCTCTAGAAGACGTTGACCTCCCGGCTGATGCCCTGATCCTGGTGGAGGACGTGAGTCGCGAGGCCGCCGTGGAGTTCATGCAGCAGCGGGGTTACGTGGACTGTCTAATTCCCCGAGGCGGGCCGTCGCTCATCCGATCAATCCTGGATAACGCCACGGTTCCCTACGTAATTGACGGGGACGGGAACTGTCACGTCTACGTCGACGAGTCGGCCGACCTAGATATGGCCACTGAAATCCTGGTGAACGCCAAGATGCAGCGCCCCTCGGTCTGCAACGCGGCGGAGAGCCTGGTAGTGCATGCTGCAGTAGCCGATCGCTTTTTGCCCCAGGCCGTTGAGGCCCTGGTCGGCGTAGATCTAGTGGGCGATGAGCGAGCTCGTGCTGTGGTGCCCAGCATGGGAGAGGCCAGCGAGGATGATTGGAGCACCGAATACGGCGACCTCAAACTATCGGTGCGCGTGGTCGACGACCTGGACGAGGCCATTCAGCACGTCAACAAGACCGGATCGGGACACAGCGAGGCCATCATCACCACCGATGAGCAGGCCTCGGCCCGTTTCGCTGCCGAGGTGGACGCGGCAGCCGTGGTAGTGAACGCTTCGACCCGATTCGTGGATGGTGAGGAGTTCGGTTTTGGTGCCGAGATCGGGATCAGCACCCAGAAGCTGCATGCCCGGGGGCCCATGGGCCTGGAACAATTGACCACAGAGAAGTACGTGATCCGCGGTGACGGACAGACGCGGGACTGATCGGACGCCGGGACCCAAGTCCGGTGGAGGTGGCCAAGTAACCGGTCGGTAGCCTGATTGCCATGACCGACCACCGCTTCGCCGACGTGTCCGGTGTTCGAAAGGCTCTTTCTGACGCCAAGTACCTGGCCGACGAAGGAACCGCAGGAATCGTGTACCTAGCGGACCGTCTAGGTAAGCCGGTACTGGTGGAGGGGCCGGCAGGAACCGGTAAGACCCAACTAGCCAAGAGCGTGGCCGAGATCACCGGGGCCCGCCTAATCCGTCTGCAGTGTTACGAGGGCCTGGATGAGTCCAAGGCCTTGTATGAGTGGAACTACAAGAAACAGTTGCTGCGCATCCAGGCCGAGGGCGATAGCTCCACCTGGTCTGACGTCGAAGAGGACCTGTTCTCCGAGGAATTCCTCCTCCCCCGACCGTTGCTGGAGGCCATCCGAGCCGACGAGCCGGTCGTCCTGCTGGTCGATGAGGTGGACCGGGTGGAGGTAGAGACCGAGGCCCTCCTGCTGGAAATTCTCTCGGAATATCAAGTGTCGATCCCGGAGTTGGGGACCGTGGAGGCCCATCAGGTCCCGTTGGTCTTTCTGACCTCCAACGGGACCCGAGAACTCTCTGAAGCCCTGAAACGCCGGTGCCTTTACCTGTACATCGACTACCCCGACCTAGAACGGGAGCGGGAGATCGTGTCGGCCAAGGTTCCTGGCGTGGACGAAAACCTGGCAGACCAGGTGGCCCGTATCGTCCGCTCTATCCGCCAGCTGGACCTTAAGAAGGATCCGTCGGTATCCGAGACCTTGGACTGGGCTCGGACACTGGTCCTCCTGGGTATCGATCAGATCGACGCCCAGACGGCCACTGACACGGTCAACGTGCTGCTCAAGTACCGAACCGACATCGACAAGGTGGTCAAGGAGTTCGCGGATAACCCGGCCGAGTTGACCGACACCTCGGCCTGAGGTTCACGGAACAGTCCGGCTGGTGACCGCCACCGCACCGACGACGGAACCGTCGGCCGACCAGCCACTACTGGACCTCTTGAGCGGGTTCATCTCGGAACTCCGTAACGCTGGCCTCCCCGTCAGCCTGACCGAGAATCTGGATGCCATGGAGGCGGTAACCCACATCCCGCTGGAGGATCGAGAAGCCTTCAAATCCGCTTTGGGGGCCACCCTGGTCAAGAATCACGCTCACTGGCGGGCCTTCGAGGTGGTGTTCGAGGTTTACTTTTCGTTGCGCGGCCCGGAGTACTCGATTGTGGATGCCGGACAGTCGGGCGACCCGATAGTCGACGATGCCGACGAAGCGGATATGGCGGGTGATGGCCAGACCGGTGGCGGGGGTGGCGGCATGTCGGCCCTCACCCCTGAACAACTGGCCGAGATGCTGTTTAAGGCTCTGATGAACGGCGACGATGCCATGCTCCGGGCCCTGGCCCGTCAAGCTGTGATGCGCTTTGCCGGGATGGAACCCGGTCGACCGGTCGGTGGTACCTACTACCTGTACCGGACGCTCCGAAATCTGGACCTCGACGGGATGTTGGACCGGCTGATGGAGGCGGCTCGGGACGAGGCGCCAAACGAACTGACTCGCCTAGAAGAGCACCTGGAGCGAGACGAGTTTCAGGATCGCTTGGACCGCCTCAAACAGGAGATTGAGGCGGAAATACGTAGGCGCCTCGTGGCGGATCGGGGAGCGGAGGCGATGGCCAAGACGCTTCGTAAGCCCCTACCCGAGGACGTGGACTTCATGCACGCCTCTCGAGAGGAGTTGGCCAATCTGCGCAAAGCCATCTACCCGCTGACCCGAAAGCTGGCCGTCCGCCTGGCCCGCAAACGCCGCCACGGTCGCAAAGGGCCGTTGGACTTCCGCAGCACCATGCGCCACTCGTTGAGCTACGGCGGTGTCCCAGCCGAGCCCAAGTTCCGGTTCCCGCGCCCGGCCAAGCCGGAGATCATGGTGGTAGCTGACATCTCTGGGTCGGTGGCCGCCTTCGCTCGCTTCACCCTTCATCTCGTCTACGCCATTAGTAGTCAGTTCTCCAAGGTTCGGTCCTTCGTATTCATCGACGGCCTAGACGAGGTCACCGGCTTCTTTGAGGGCGTGGAGGACATCGGCGAAGCCGTGCATCGGGTAAACACGGAGGCTGACGTCGTTTGGGTGGATGGCCATTCAGATTACGGGCACGCCTTCGGCGTGTTCTGGGAGAAGTACGGGAAAGACGTGGGACCCAAGACGACCGTCTTGGTACTCGGTGACGCCCGGAACAACTACCACGCGTCCCAGTCATGGATCCTCAAGGAGGTCCAGCACCGGGCCCGGAAAGTGTTCTGGCTGAATCCTGAACCCAAGGCGTACTGGGATACCGGCGATTCGATCGTGGGGGAGTACGGCACCTGGTGTGAGAGCGTGCACGAGGTTCGGAACCTGCGCCAGTTAGAGGGGTTCGTCGAGAATCTGGTCTAAGTCGCCTCTGGTTAGGTCAGTGGTTTAGCGGGTTCCGTTGCGCAACAGCTCGGCCAGACGGAACGCCAGGTCGAGGCTCTGGCTGCCGTTTAGTCGGGGGTCGCACATGGTTTCGTATCGGCTGCCAAGGTCGGCTGTCTCCACCGCGGCTCCACCTCCCAGGCACTCAGTAACGTCGTCGCCGGTGAGCTCCAGATGAACGCCACCCGGATGGGTACCAGTGAACCGGTGGGCGGCGAAGAACCCGGATACCTCGGCCAGGACGTCATCGAAGTGTCGAGTCTTGCGACCGTCGTCGGCGGTGAAGGTGTTGCCATGCATCGGATCGCAGGCCCATACCACGGGGTGTCCGGCCGTCTTGACTGCATCTAGCAGGGGTGGCAGGTCGTCCACGATCCTGGTGGCTCCCATGCGAGTGACAAGGGTGAGCCGACCCGCGACGTCATCTGGGTTAAGGGTCCGGCATAGAGCGAGCACATCGTCGACGGTGGCGCTTGGGCCCAACTTGCAGCCCAACGGATTCCCGACGCCCCGCAGGAACTCCACGTGGGCGCCGTCCAACTGGCGGGTCCGCTCGCCGATCCACAACATGTGAGCCGAGCAGTCGTACCAGTCATCGGTCAGCGAGTCGGAACGGGTCAGGGCCTCCTCGTAGTCGAGCAGGAGGGCTTCGTGGCTGGTGTAGAAGTCGACCTGACGGAGATCGGCAAGGGTGTCGCTGTTGACCCCGCAAGCTGACATGAACTGGACGGCACGGTCGATCTCGTCGGCCAGGTTCTCGTAACGCTGTCCGGCCGGGCTGTCAGCCACGAATTCTCGGTTCCACTGGTGGACTCGCGAGAGGGAGGCGAATCCCCCCTTAGTGAAGGCCCGTAGCAAGTTCAGGGTAGCGGCGGCTCGGTTGTAGGCCAGGAGGAGTCGTTTGGGGTTGGCGGCCCGCTCGTCGGCCGTAAACCCGATGTCGTTGACGATATGACCCCGGAAGGAAGGGAGCTCAACGCCATCCACTGTCTCGGTATCACTGGAACGGGGCTTAGCGAACTGGCCAGCGATCCGACCGACCTTCACCACGGGTACGCCGGTGTAGTACGTGAGGATCACTGCCATCTGGAGAATGACCCGGAGCCGGTCGCGAATGGAGTCGGCGGATGTATCGAAGGATTCGGCACAGTCGCCGGCTTGGAGGAGAAAGGCTCGGCCTTCAGAGACAGCAGCCAGTTGCTCGGTGAGTTCTCGAGCCTCGCCGGCGAAGACCAAAGGAGGGAGAGCACTCAACTGGTCGAGGACCTGGCGGTGGGTGTGGGCATCCGGCCACTGGGGCTGTTGGAGGGCCACGCGATCGCGCCAGGACTGGGGGGTCCAGTCGGTCTTAGAGCGCGGAGGGTTGGGGTTGTTCACGGCTTCAGCCTACGGGCGGCCGTCAGGAGGCCGCAGGCGGTTTTCCAGCCCGTAGGTGCTGGCGGCCAGGTCAGGCGGCGTCAATGACCTCAGTGGCTCGATCGCGCACAGTGATCACGGCACGCTTGACCAGGCGTCGGGCGGCTTCCGCGGTCACGCCCAGGTCTTCGCCAACTTCACGGTAACTGCGCTTACGTCCGTCGGTGAGGCCGAAGCGTTGCTCGACGGCGTAGCGGGCGCGATTGTCTAGAACGTCCAACAGGCGGGTAGCCATTTCGTTTTCGGCCATGGCCATAACTTGGAGTTCCGGGCCGTCAGCGGAGTCGGGGAGGAGGTCAACCAGTTCGTTGCTGTCGTCATCACCGATGGTGCGATCCAGCGAGGTCGGAGTGGTCAGTCGGTGGAGCCGGGCGTGCTCTTCGTCCAGTTCGTCGCCGTTTCCGGAAACGGCACGCAGGGCGGCTCGAAGGCTGGCTGAGCGGTCGCCAGGCAGGCGGACCAGGCTGGCCTTCTGGTCGAGGGCCCGGCCGATTGCCTGGCGAATCCAGAAGGTCGCGTAGGTGGAGAACTTGAAGCCCTTCCGCCAATCAAACTTATCGACGGCGTGTTCCAGGCCAAGGTTGCCTTCCTGGATCAGGTCCAGAAGCTCCATGCCGGGGGGCAACGGATAGCGGCGGGCCACGCTCACCACCAGGCGCAGGTTAGCTCGGATGAAGCGGTCCTTGGCTCGGTCGGCGGCCCGGATAGCACGCTTGACCTCGCGACCGGTTTCCCCGGCGTCCTCGCGGACTCGGGCGGCTGCTCCAGCCTCGATGATTTGGGACAGTTCTCTTTCCTCCTGGGCGTTCAGGAGGGGAACCATGCCGATTTCGTTTAGGTACTGGCCTACGGAATCACTCATGTTTTCTCTTGCTCTTTTTCTTCTCTTGGTGGGGCACACGACGCGCGCCGTTGCCACTCAGGGATCTCGGAGGGACTAATCCGTCGACCAGACCGCTCGTCATGGCGGTTCCAGCGACTTACTTGACGAACATTCAAGCACAAATGGGACCCACTGTGAAGGGTCCAGCGGGGTGACATAGGGCTCATCTTCCCGTCTAAATGCCCGTTTAAGCAGGTCAGCGAATGTGTGCGACGATTCCATGACGAACCGGGTCGACCGGGAGAACGACGGCGGTTCGGTAACATCAGCCCGTGCCCGGCTCCGCGCCCTCCATCTCGTCGCGTCGGATCGGTATTCTCGGCGGCACCTTCGATCCACCGCACTTCGGGCACCTGGCGGCTGCCCGCGAGGCCCTCAGGGCGTTGGATCTAGATTCGGTGGTCTTTGTGGTGGCTAACGACCCGTGGCAAAAGACCTCGCCGACCGGGGATGGGGTGGTGGAGGAGGTGTCCCCGGTGGATATTCGCCTCGCGATGGCTGCTGCAGCAATCGACGGCATGGATCGCGTCCGGCTGGATGACCGGGAGGTGCGACGTGGTGGGCCCTCGTACACGGCAGACACCCTGGCTGAGTATCGCACCGACTACCCGGAGGCGGAACTGTTCGTCCTGGTGGGTAGTGACGTGGCACCTGGGCTGGATACCTGGGTGCGGCCCGAGGAGGTCCGCCGCCGTGCGACGATCGTGGTGATGGAGCGACCGGGATACGAGGGAAACCACCCTCCTGCTGGCTGGGACCACCAGGTCCTTGACGGTTCCTTTCCGGATCTAGCCGGTACCGACCTCCGACGAATGGTGTCGGCGGGCCAGAGTCTGGAATCTGCCGTCCCCCCTGCTGTGGTGACCGTGATCGCTAAGCACGGACTCTACGGGGCCGGTCGGTGACCAACCTCGCGAACGGCGATACCCCGCCGGACAAGGACCGGGACCATCTGGCATCACCCCTGCCTGCAGCGTGGCGGTGGGGGTTCCCGGCCTTCCTGGTGGTTGCCCTGATCTGGGCGGGAGTACTCCTAGTTGACGGGCTATCAACAGTGCTGGATAGCGAAAGTGGCGAGACCCGCGAGGCGGAGACCGATCCCTCAGCGCCGGGCTTTGAGGCATTCGTCGAACAGACGTGGTCGATGCTGGTGGCCACCGAGGACGACGACGGAGAACTGGTTCAGGTAGCGGTGGTGACAACTGCCGACCGGACGGGAGGAGGGGGGACGATTCTCCTAGTCCCGCCCGAGGTGAGGGCGCAGGGCTGCGAAGTTTCGCCATGCCGTCTGGTGGAGCGCCACCGAGAGGGCGGAATCGACCATGTTCGGGAAACGGTGACCGGGATGTTGGAGGTCGAAGTAACAGCCGCTGTGCTGATGACCCCCGACCGATGGACCAGCTTGGCCGGACCAGCGGGCCCCGTGTCCGTAGACCTACCGATCGATCTTGTGGTCACGGCGAGTGACGGCACGTCGGTGGTCCGGTTTCCGGCAGGTCGGGTGGACGTGGCCCCATCGGACGTAGTGGATCTCCTGGCCTTTCCCGATGATGCCGACGGGCTAGGGCGGCTGGAGCGACAGAGCGCCTGGTGGACAGCGTGGCTGATGCGGGTGGGTGCCGGAGATCCGCTGGAGCGCCTCCCGAACTTGGAGCTTGACCTTGTAGACCTGATGGCGTCGGTGGCCGGAGGCTCGGTCCGACTGGTGGCTCCTTCGTGGGTGGTGGTCGGGACGGACCTCGGTTCGCAGCTGATCGCTGATGAAGCGGCGTTGGCTGACCTGGTAGTGCAGATGTTCCCATTCCCGATCCCCCTGGTCCCCGGCCAGCGACCGACGGTCCGGCTGCTGAACGGAACCGGTGATCCCTCCTTCGACGCCCCGGCGCGCGAGCGGGTACTTCGGGCCGGAGTGGATTTGGCAGTGGTAGGGAATTACCGCCATGACGGTGTGATCCAGACCCGGGTTGTCTATCGGGATCCGATCCTGGCTGGGGCAGCCAACGATCTGGCAGCCTCCCTCGGCGGAGGCGTCTTGTTCGACGAGAACATCAGCCCAGTGGCTGACCTGACCGTGGTGATTGGAGCCGACTTCAGGCCTGCGGGCTAGCGTCTCCTTCCCGTGCCCGAACCGACCCCGACAAACCCCGCCGAGCCCACGTTGGCTGACTGGGCTCGGCAGGCGGCCCGGGCGGCCGACGACAAGCTCGGCCGAGATACGGTCGTCATCGAGGTCGGCGACGTCCTAGCGATCACCGATTTCTTTGTGATCTCGGGCGGAGGGACGGCCCGGCAGGTCCGGGCTATCGCCGACGAGGTGGAGGAACAGCTAACCCTTCTGGACGGTCCGAAACCGGTGCGGGTAGAGGGTCGGGATGACTGTCGGTGGATTCTCATGGACTTCGGGGGGTTTGTGGTCCACCTGCTGGATGAGGAGGCCCGGGCCTTCTACGACCTAGAACGCCTGTGGTCGGATTGCCCCCGCTTGGAATGGCAACCCGCTTGACCGGTCAGGCGGGACGACGACGGCGGACCGTCACCGTCACCGCCCCCTCGGAGTCGACCTCGGTACGAGTGTCGACCCCCCAGTGGCGTGCAATGAGTTTCGAGGTGAGGATCTCGGCTGGGTAGCCGTCGGCAACCAACCGGCCGGCGTCTAGAACGGCAATCCGGTCGGCGAACTGACCGACCACCGACAGGTCGTGCAGCGAGCCGATCACGGTCAGGTCCCGCTCAGCCCGGAGCTCGGCTACCAGTTCCAACACCTCTAACTGGTGACCGAGGTCCAGGAACGACATCGGCTCATCCAGCACTAGGACCGGCGTCTCCTGAACCAAGGCCCGGGCCACGACTACCCGCTGACGTTCGCCACCCGACAGGGAATCCACAGCCCTGTTGCTGAACGGGGTGAGGTCCAGGCGGTCCAGCACCGCGTCGGTAGATCGACGGTCCTTGGCGGATGCTGAAAACCGGAGACCTTGATGGGGGGATCGTCCGAGGAGGGCGTAGTCAAACACCTGCATGCCTGGTGGGATCACAGGATGTTGGGGGACTACGGCTAACAGCCGGGCTCGGTTTCGCCCGGAGGGTTCCGAAGTGTCCGCTGGCCCGACCCGGACCGTCCCCGAATGTGCGACAGTGCCGGCCAGAGCACGAAGCAGCGTGGTCTTACCGGCGCCGTTGGGGCCGACAATCGTGGTCCAGGAGCCGGCGGCCACTTCCAGATTTATGGAGTCGAGAACCGTCCGACCTCCCAGGTCTACAGAGACCCCCGACCAGGCCACGCTGATGGCCCCTGCTGTATTGCTCACGAGGCCACCTGCCGACGAAGGATGACCAGGAAGAACGGAGCTCCGATGAAGGCGGTGATGACGCCGATAGGGAGTTCAGCCGGGGCCTGGACGGTACGGGACACGACATCGGCCAGAGTCAGGAAAGCGGCACCGAACAACAGGGAGAGGGGTATAACCCGTCGGTGGGTGGTGCCGGCCACCAGACGAACGGCGTGGGGAACGACAAGGCCAACGAATCCGATAAGCCCGCTAACCGCCACAGCCGCTGCCGCACCCAGCGATGCCACAACCAGGATGGCTCGACGGGCAGCACGGGGTCGTAG
>JAZADL010000166.1:0-3046 GCA_036123635.1 Actinomycetota bacterium | reverse complement strand
TTCGGTCTTGGAGCATGAGCACACAGAGGGCAGCCATGGTCTTTGTCGTCGACCAGACGTTGACGATGGTGTCTCTCTCCCACGGATGTTCGCCTGCCACATCAGAGGTCCCACCCCACAGGTCGACAACCATTTCGCCGTCAACCGCTACGGCGCAGGACGCACCCAGGTCACCTTGGTCGAAGTTCTTCTCGAACGCAGCGCGGACTGCTTCAAAATCTTCATGGCAGTTGCCGTCCACCTTGTTCATCGATGACAGCCTGACCTCAACGGATCAAAGGCACAACTCCGCATAATTGTCACGATCTGAAGGCGCCCCACCTAGTCACGAGGTCAACTCGGCTGAAACGGCAGCGGCCATCTCGGCCAGGGAGAAGAAGAGGTGGTCGGTCGCTGGAAGATCACCAGTGCCTGTCTCCGAGAGACGGTTGCGATCAATCCAAGCATTGTCAAGACCGATTGAGCGGGCCGGGATGTGGTCGTGCCGAATGCCCTGAGCCGTATGCAAGATGTCCGACTTGCCATACCCCAGATCAGACTCCACGTGCTTGATCAGATACTCGAAGTTGGCGGGATCCGGCTTGTACGAACCGATGTCCTCGGCTGTGTATATGGCATCGAACTCGACGCCCAACAGGGTGCTGGAAGCTGCAAAACCCGCACGGTCAACGTTCGAGAGAATCACGAGTCCGAAGTGCTCCGACAAGAACCTAAGAGCATCGGCCGAGTCGGAAAACGCCGGCCAAGATGGAACTGACGCTCCAAACGCACAATCGAGCATTGGTGAAGTGACTAGCGCCAGGTCCTCGGCTAGAGCCCGGTGTACATGTTCCAGAACAGTGGGATAGGTCATGGTGGGCGTTGCAGCCTGCTGCTCTGCCTCCAAGTTGTTAAAGGCCGCTATCAAGGCATTTCGTGTGAGCCCGATTGACGGATTCTCTTTGAGGAGCGGTTGGAAGGCATCCCAGATCCCGGTCTCCCAGTCGATGAGGGTCCCGTAGCAATCAAAGGTGAGAACTGAGTGGTCGGTGAGCCGGCGAGCCATTTCAGGTCCGGTGGGCTTCGATCCCGTGGAGGCCACCGCGCCAGTCGGTCAACTGGTCTCCAAAGCCCATAACAGGCAACAGCGGTTCGTCGTCGCCACAGGAGTCATATCCGATTGTGACTCCGTTGATGTCCGCCAGGGGCATCGATGGACCGTAATCGCTGACCTGTGGGGCTGGCATTTCGTGCCATTCCCTTTGCGATTCCTAGGAAATGATTGGACCCGTTGGTCCTGTCATCCCAGGGTTGTCGGTTCCAGGCTCGGTAGGTGAAGAGTCCCCAGGCGGCGGACCCCAAGCGTTTGCCTCGGTATCGCCACGGCGACAGGCCCAGACGATGAGCACGATGACTCCCACCCCGGTGAGGGCGACGAGTAACCACCAACCGTTGCGACCAATGTCGTGTAGACGCCTGACACCAAGGGCGATACCGGGACAGAGCCAGGCCAGTTGGTAGACCGACTCTAAGGGGCCTGCCTCATCCGAAGCGGTTCCGAAAACGGAGGCAGAAATGCCACCGAGAACAAACGAGATGATGATGGTTAAGAGGAAGGGCCACCAGTAGGCAGCTCGCGACGATCGACCTTTGAAATCCGTGTAGCGCTTCCAGGCCTCAACGTAATGCTTCACAAATCACTCCTAATCGTGGTGACACCTGAACACACAGACCCAGATCCAGACCCAGAGACACAAGTCCCGGTGAGGTCACCCTAGGAGATGGCCACCGAGTTGGCCCGTCCACCCACGCGTATACGCACCGAGGGCTCCAGGATCGCTCCTCCCACAGGGCAGGAAATGAAACCCTGGACTGACTACGAGTTCCGTCACCATTTCGGAATTGTTTAAGTTGCCGAAGTGGTTGAAGACCTCTGGAAGCGAACCGCTAACGATTTAGCCCAGATGATCGCTGCTGGCGAGGCATCTAGCCTCGAGGTGGTCGACGCCCATCTGGATCGCATCGGCGAAGTGAACGGCTGGTTGAACGCCGTCACCCGCATTTTGGCCGAGGAGGCTAGAACCGCGGCAATCGACGCTGACGCCGCCGTAGCCGCTGGTGAAGAACTGGGTCCCCTCCACGGCGTGCCTTGCACAGTCAAGGAAAACGTGGACGTGTCCGGCACTGCCACTACCCAAGGCCTTCCTGCGTTCGCTGAGCTCATCGCCCCAACCGACGCTCCGTTGGTTGAGCGCCTCCGCGGAGCGGGTGCCATCCCCATAGGCCGAACCAACCTTCCAGAACTCGGCCTCCGGGTAAGCACCGATAACCCGCTGCATGGCCTGACTCGCAACCCGTGGCACCCTGACCGAACAGCTGGTGGATCGTCCGGGGGCGAGGGGTCGGCAATCGCGTCAGGAATGTCGCCTTTGGGTCTCGGCAACGACATCGGCGGTTCGGTCCGCAACCCTGCCTTTTGCTGCGGGATCACCTCGATTAAACCCACCCATGGCCGCCTTCCGGCTTACAGCGTCTTCGAACATGACCAAAATCCGGGATTGGCCTCTCAGGTCATGCTCACCGATGGTCCGATGGCCCGATCGGTGGCTGACCTTCGAACTGCTATGGAGGTGTTGCACGGACGTGATCCCCGGGACCCTCGATCAGTGACCATTCCGCTGGACGGGCCCGATACCCGCCGCCGGGTAGCCGTGGTCCACAGCGTCCCTGGAGCGAACTGTCACCCGTCGGTCATCGACGGAGTCGAGCGTGCCGCATCGGCCCTGACTGACGCGGGCTGGGAAGTCGTCGAAAGCACACCTCCCGAAATGGAACGCTGCTCCGACATCTGGGCTCACCTGCTCGCCGCCGATGTGGCAGTCCTGATGGAAGCAGCCCGACCCATCTTGAGCGAAGAGTTAGCCGCTGTGCTGGACAACCTGGCTGAGGACTACTCCAAAGCCGTCATGGCACCACATCTCGTCCACTCCGAAACAGTCCGGCTAGCACGGGAGTGGGCACTGTTCTTTGTCGACCACCCTGTGGTTCTCATGCCAACGTGGACAGA
>JAZADL010000165.1:0-6871 GCA_036123635.1 Actinomycetota bacterium | reverse complement strand
CACCACGCGGTAGGCGGCGATCCCCCCGAAGCCCACCCGCACGACGAGGCGCAACACGAGGTGGACGGCCCACCAGCCACTGACCGCCGCGGCCAGGGTGCCCACGGCGAACGGCGCCCACCAACTGGTGGGAACCGATAGGTCGAAAGCCGACACCAGCCCGGCTCCGGCAATCACCGGCAGGCTCATCAGGAACGCCAACCGGGCCGCCTCCTCCCGCTCCAGGTGCAGGCCCCGGGCCACCGACAGGATGGCTCCGGACCGTGACACTCCGGGCTGGAAGGCCAGGCCCTGGGCGATGCCTAGGAGGACCGCCTCGCCGAAGTTCAGGTCGGCAATCCCCCGGTCGCCCGGTCGCCGGTCAACCAGCCACAGCACCACCCCGAAAGCGAGGAGACACACGGCCACCAGCCAGGTGCGATCACCTAGGTCGGTGGTCGTCGAGAGCACCCCGAGGCCCAGCAGGCCGGTTGGGACCGCTGTGGCGACCAGCAGGGCCGCCGTACGACCGTCGCCAGCCAACGGCCCCCGGTCAACCAGCCACCGCAGACCGGCCCTCCCATAGCGGACCACGTCGGCGCGCAGGTAGGCCACGGCCCCGACCAGGGTCCCCAAGTGGAGGGCCACATCGAAGGCGTTCTCCAAAGCGTCGTCGCCTCCAAAGTGATCCCACCTGAATAGCCATTGAACGAGAGCCAGATGCCCGCTGGAGGACACGGGGAGGAACTCGGTCAGGCCTTGGACTAGACCCAGAAGGATGGCGTGGAAAATCGGCATCCGAGTTGACGCACCTACACCCCAGAGACCGTGAGCTCGCCGATAACCAGAGTCACCCCGGCGGCTCGCATGGGTAGCCATCGGACGTCGTCCCCGATAGCCAACACGTCCAGGAGCATCTTCTGAATGGTCGAGGCGATCGTGAACTCTCGGACCGGCTCGGCCAGCGCTCCACCACGGATACGCAGGCCTTCGGCTCCGGTCGAGAAATCGCCACTAACCGCGTTGACTCCCGAGTGAAGGCCGGTGACCCCTTGGACCAGCAGACCGTCGTCGATCGCAGCAATCAGTTCGGCTGGCGGACGGTCGCCCCCCGCCACGGCCACCGCCCGAACACCCACGCCGGGCGTCGACGAGTAACCCCGAACCGCCGAACCAGTGGACACTGTCCCGGCCCGCCGGGCTGTCTCGCTGTTGTGAACAAACCGCTCCAGACGACCATCGGCCATCAGCACGTTTCGGCGGGTGGCCAAACCCTCGCCATCACTTCCGGTGGCCGTGTGAGCCGCCGGGTCGGTCGGGTCGTCTACCAAGGTCAGCAACGGAGCAGCAACGTCCTCGCCCAACCGGTCGGCAAACAGCGACCGGCCCTTCTGCACCGCCTCTCCGCTGAGGGTTCCTCCCACGATTCCCAGGAACTGGGCGCTGACCCACGGGTCCAGCACCACAGTCATCCGACCGGAGGGTGGCTTCACGGCCCCCAGCATCCGGGTAGATCGCTCGGCCGCGTCGGCGGCGGCCTCCTCCACATCGAGGTCAGATGGCTCCCGCCCCAACGAGAATCCAAAGCCGGTCTGGGTCTCACCATCCTGTTCAGCCAACGCATAGGACGACAGGAAGCATCCGGTCTCCCGGCCTGTCGCCAGGATCCCAGTCGTGGTGGCCACGGCGCTCTCCGAGATGGAGTCCGAGTAATCGGCTGACTCCACGCCGCTGATGCGGGGGTCAGCGGCCCGGGTCCGGCGTTCCAGATCTAGGGCCAGAGCCACCTTGGCCTCAGTCGGGTGGTCAACCAGCGTCGCCCGGTAGAGATCTAACTCAGCGGGCTTCACACCATCCGGCTCGGCCAGGGCGCAGTGCTCGTCCGGTGTGGCAAACGTCAAGTTGTCCCGGGCCTCAGCCAGAACCTCGGCCAAGGCGTCGGGATCTAGGGTCCCGGCGTAGGCGAAGCCCTGGCGGCCGTCGTGGACTACCCGGACGCCGACCCCCTGGGACTCGGCCGAGATCAGCGACTCAACCTTCCCCTCGTAGGCGCGCACCTCGGTCTCCCGCTCGTGGACGACCACCGCCTCCACCTGCTCGCCCTCGTCGGCCCAGCCGACGATTTGTTCCGCCAGATCCAGCAGCTCGGGCACCTCAGGCCGCCGTTCCACCCACTGTCAGCCGGGACACCCGCAAGGTCGGTGTCCCGTCTCCGACCGGCACGCCCTGCCCGTCCTTGCCGCAGGTCCCGGGCGATCCCATGGCGAAGTCCCCGGCAATAGCGTCGATGTCGAGGAGAACCGACGGGCCGTTGCCGATGAGATTGCCCTCGCGGATTGGCGCCGTCAGTTGGCCATCTTCGATCAGGTAGGCCTCGGTCATCCCGAACACGAAATCACCGGTAGCCGTATTGACCTGGCCACCACCCAGCTGGGCCACGTACACCCCATGATCGGTTCCAGCCACGATCTCCTCCGGGTCGTCGTTGCCGGCCTCCAGGTAGGTGTTAGTCATACGGACCATCGGGAGGTACCGGTAGCCCTGGCGGCGACCATTACCCGAGCTGTCCCGTCCCTCCTTCCGGGCCCGCAGGCGGTCCCACATGTAGTCCGTCAGCTCGCCGTCGCTGATCAACACGTTGCGTTGGGCCGGCCGGCCCTCGTCGTCGACGGCGTAGCAGCCCCACTCCCCGGTCATGGTGCCGTCGTCCACCAGGCTGACCCCGGGGGCCGCCACCACCTCACCTCGCCTCCCGGCGAACACCGAGGCTGACTTGGCGATCAGGTCGGCCTCCAGACCGTGCCCGCAGGCCTCGTGGAACAAGACGCCCCCGCCGCCTGGACCAACGACCACCGGCATCTCACCGCTGGGGGCCGGTACAGCATCCAACTTGGTCAGAGCCCGCTCGGCCGCCCGGCGGGCCAGGTCTCCCACGTCAACTCGATCGAACAACTCGAAACCCACTGTGTGGCCCACCGATTCGCGGCCGGTCTGGAGGCCCGAGTCGCCGCTGGCCACGCAGGACACCGAGAACAGGGTCCGGACCTGACGGTCCCCGGTAAGCAGGCCATCGCTGTTGGCGATCTGGATCCGTCGTTGACTGTCGGCGTAGCGGGCCGTGACCTGTGTGATGGCACCGTCCCGGGCTCGGGCTGCCTCGTTGGCCTCGGCTAGCAACGCCACCTTTCGGTCCTTGGCCACGTCGGACGGAAGGACATCCACCACGGCTGATGGCGGACCGGACGGGCTGTCGAGAACCACTTCGCGAACTCCATCACCGCCGCCTAGAGCAGCCGCCGAGGCCGCCGCCGAGGCAGCCCGCAGGCCGGTCGGCGACAGGTCGGCCGTGTGAGCGAACCCGGTGGTCTCCCCAACCACCACACGGATCCCAGCGCCGCGGTCCCGGCCACTAGCCATCTCCTCGATGCGGCCGTCGTCGAGGAGCGCCGAAGTTGACCTCCGGTCCTCTACGAAGACCTCGGCGAACTCCCCTCCCGTGGCCAGCGCCTCACCTAGGACATCCTGCAGGAGTTGGGGATCCACCATCGGTCCGATCTCCGCCCTGGCGATCCGATCCTTCATCTGTGCCTCCACCTGATCTCCTTTCCGCCAACCGGCCGATCTTCACCGACTCAAGACGGATGCGTAGGGTACCGCTGTGCCCCCGATGCCCGGGTTGCGCGGTCAGGCCGCGCACACCGTCACCGATGCCGACACGGCCATCGCCCTGCGATCTGGCGAGGTCCCGACGCTGGCCACGCCGCGCCTAGTCGCCCTGCTGGAGGAAGCGACGGTGTCCGCTCTGAACGGCTGTCTCGGTAAGGAAGAAACCAGCGTCGGCATGCGGATCCACATCGACCATCTGGCTCCGTCGGCTCCTGGAAGTCTGGTGGACGCCGAGGTTGTGCTGGAGGCCGTGGAGGGCCGGCGACTGACCTTCGCCGGCACGGCCCGGGTCGGCGACGACGTGGTGGCTAGGGCCACCGTTGTTCGGGTGGTCGTGGAGACCGATCGGTTCCTGAACCGGGTGACCGGTGGGAACGACTGACGTCGACCCCGGCGGGTACCGGGCCCCGACGGGCCCGACACGACGCCGGGTGTCGTCGACCGGACAGTCGAGCCTCCGCCGGTCCGGAGAACCGGGAACCGGGCTCCACTGGTGGGCCGAGGTGGTCCTCGTCCTGGCCTTCTACGCCGTCTACTCGGCCATCCGAAACCTGTTTGGTTCCGAATCGGTGGAGCCCGCGGTCGCCCTGGCCAATGCCGAGCGGGTCATTGACCTGGAGCGAGCACTGGGCCTCTACAGGGAGCTGGAAATTCAAGCTGCCTTCCTAGAACATAAATGGTTCATCCAGTTTTGGAACCTCTTCTACGGGACATTCCATTTCGGGCTGACCATCTTCGCCCTGGTCTGGGTTTACCGACGGTTCCCTCACATGTACGCCCGGCACCGGTCCACCTTCCTGTGCACCACGGGGTTGGCTCTGGTCGGGTTCAGTCTCCTACCCCTGATGCCGCCCCGGTTGCTGTCGGACTGCGGGGAGTTCGGGGCCTGCCTGGCGTCCCTCCACCCCTACGTGGACACGGTGGCCGACGTCGGCGGCCTCTGGTCGTTCGACTCGGGGACCATGCAACGCGTCTCCAACCAATACGCCGCCATGCCAAGCCTGCACTTCGCCTGGGCTACCTGGTGCATGCTGGCGCTCTGGCCCACCCTGCACACCCGGACCTCTCGGACCCTGATTGCCGTATACCCGTTGGCCACCCTCTTCGCTGTAGTGGTGACGGGCAACCACTTCTGGATCGACGCCGTGGGTGGCCTGGTGGTGCTAGCCGCCGGCCACGTCCTGTCTGGTCTGTTAGTGGCCGGTTGGCGGCGCTGGCGGTCGACCGTCGAGGCCCGTTAACCGGCTCCCGCCGGGTGTCAACGCGACACCCCGGCTACCGTGTCCCCCTGGTTCCGTCCCGGAGCCCCCGTCCCGGCCCTGCCAATAGGCCTGAGCACCCATGCGACTCGACTCCATACGGACCCCCGCCGACCTTCGCGATCTCGAGCTCGAAGAGCTCACCAGTCTGGCCGCCGAGATCCGGCAGCGGATCGTGGACACGGTGGGCCAAACCGGAGGCCACCTGGGCTCCAACCTCGGTGTCGTCGAACTGACCCTGGCCCTCCACCGGGTTTTCAATAGTCCCCGGGATGCCATCCTCTGGGACACCGGGCACCAGACCTATGTCCACAAGTTGCTGACCGGTCGAGTCGACCGGTTCGACGGCCTCCGACAGGCCGGCAAGCTGTCGGGCTACCCGTCGCGCGACGAGTCGGGCCACGACTGGATCGAGAACTCGCACGCCTCGACCGTGCTGTCCTACGCCCACGGCCTTGCTACGGCCCAGGCGGTCACTGGCAGAGACCGACGGGTGGTCGCAGTCATCGGCGACGGGTCTATGACCGGGGGCATGGCCTTCGAGGGGCTCAACAACCTGGGTCACAGCGGCCTGAAAGTCACCGTGGTACTGAACGACAACGGTCGGTCGTACGCCCCGACGGTGGGCCGCCTATCCGAGAGCCTCATCCGGATCCGCTCTAACCCCACCTACATGCGTCGACAGCGTCGCCTGGAGGACCTAGCCGAACACCTCCCGTGGGTCGGCGAGTTAGTCGAGCGGGGAATCAGCGCCACCAAGGCGGCTATCCGGGACATGTTCGAACCCACGGCCTTCTTCGAAGCGCTCGGGGTGCACTACCTGGGACCCTTCGACGGACACGACATCGCCGAGATGGAGGATGCCCTAGCCAACGCCATCGAGTTCGACGGCCCTGTCTTGGTTCATGTGCTGACCCAGAAGGGTCGAGGCCACGGGCCGGCAGAGCAGGACCCCATTAAGCACATGCACGACACGGGAGGCGTCAAACCGGGCAGCTACACGGCGGCCTTCACCGAGTCGCTCCTCAAGGCCGCTGAGTCAAGGCCCGAAGTGGTGGCCGTCACTGCCGCCATGCCGGACTCCACCGGCCTCCTGCCGTTTCGCGAGCGATTTGGCGACCGGTGCTTTGACGTGGGCATCGCCGAGCAGCATGCGGTGACGGCGGCGGCTGGGATGGCCATGGGTGGACTCCGCCCCGTGGTAGCCCTCTACGCCACGTTCTTGAGCCGAGCCTTCGACCAGGCCAACCTGGACGTCGGCCTGCACAACCTGCCCGTGGTGTTCTGCCTGGACCGGGCGGGGATTACCGGCGACGACGGCCCCTCGCACCATGGCGTGCTGGACATGGTCCTGCTATCCAAGGTCCCCGGGATGACAATCCTGGCGCCTTCCTCCTACCAGGAGGTCCAGCAGATGCTAGAAGACGCCCTGGCCATCACCGACGGGCCGGTGGCCATCCGTTGGCCCAAGACCCCGGCACCCCACGTCGATTGGGATGAGGTGGGTCGTGGTCTGTCGGCTCGCCGAGTGGTCGAAGCCACCGGCGACCGGACGGTGTGTCTGCTGGGAGCCGGCAAAATGCTGGCCGCTGCCCAACAGGCAGCCGACCTGCTGGCCAACGAGGGCGTGGACGCCTCGGTTTGGGACCCGCGCTGCGTCTGCCCGTTGGATCCCGAGATGCTGGAAGAAGCGGCGAGACACCGGCTGGTGGTCACCGTCGAGGACGGCTTCCGGGAGGGCGGCTTCGGCTCTGCTGTGCTGGACGACCTGGCCCGACGATCCCCGAGCACCGAGGTGGAGGTGCTGGGCGTACCGGTAGCCCACCACGCCCACGGTGCCGCGGACGACCTGCTGGCCTCGTTCGGCCTGAACGGCCCGGGAGTGGCCGAAAGCGTCCGTAGGCGGCTGGGCTGATCCGGTCGTCGACCGCTCAGGTGAAGAAGGGGTTGTCGCCCGCCGCGTGGTC
>JAZADL010000164.1:0-5391 GCA_036123635.1 Actinomycetota bacterium | reverse complement strand
GGGGCGGCTACCGGGGTGGGGGGCATCCTGCGCGACATCTTCACTATGGGCGCCCGACCTATCGCCCTCATGGATCCTCTCCGCTTCGGACCGCTTGACGACGCCCGGAGTCGGTGGATCGCCGAGGGCGTGGTCTCCGGGGTGTCGGGTTACGGCAACGCTGTCGGGGTGCCCACGGTGGGTGGCGAGGTGGTCTTCGATCAGACCTACCAGGGAAATCCACTAGTCAACGTGCTCTGTCTAGGCGTTCTACCCACCGAGCGCCTGGTGCTTGGGCAGGCCTCCGGGGTGGGCAACCTGGCCGTCGTACTGGGTTCCAGCACCGGGAGGGACGGCATCGGCGGTGTAAGTGTGCTGGCCTCGGCCGGCTTCTCGGCAGACGACGACGGTGACAAGCGGCCCAGCGTCCAGGTGGGCGACCCTTACGAAGAGAAGCGGCTCATCGAGGCCTGTCTCCAGCTCCTGGACGAGGGCCTCGTGGTGGGCATCCAAGACCTAGGCGGTGCCGGGCTGACCTGTGCAACCAGCGAGACGGCATCCCGGGGCGGTGTGGGCATGGACGTGGACGTATCAGCTATTCCCCGCCGGGAGCCCGGTATGGAGGCCCACGAGGTCATGACCAGCGAGTCCCAGGAGAGGATGCTGGCCATCGTGGAACCCGCCGGGCTAGACCGAGTGTTGACCATCTGTGAGCGGTGGGAAGTTCGGGCCGCTGTGATCGGTCAGGTCACCGACGGTGGGGCTCTGCGCATTCTGGACGGCTTCGACGGCAAGGTGCTGGCCGACGTACCAGCTACCTCGCTGCACGAAGACGCCCCTCTCTACGACCGTCCCCGGTCCAAGCCGAGCCAGTCACCGAGCCCGTCGGCTGACGGTCTTCCGACCCCGACCGATCCCGGTGCTGACCTCCTCGACCTACTGACCGATCCAGCTTGGGTCTACCGGCAGTACGACCACCAACTCTTCCTGAACACGGTGGTCGGCCCGGGCGATGACGCCGCGGTGCTCAAACTTCGACATCCCACCACCGGTGCGGAGACGGGACGCGGTCTCGCTCTGACCACCGACGGGAATCATCGTTGGTGCGCCGTGGACCCCCGGAGAGGCACAGCCCACGTGGTGGCCGAGTCAGTTTTAAATCTGGCTTGCGTGGGGGCCCGGCCGCTGGCTGTCGTTAACTGCCTTAACTTTGGCAACCCCGAAAACCCCGAGGTGATGTGGCAACTTTCCGAGGCCGTGGATGGCATGGCCGATGCCTGCAACGCCTTTGGTGTGCCGGTGATCGGCGGGAACGTCAGCCTCTACAACGAATCGGCGGGGTCAGATATCGATCCCACACCGGTCATCGGGCTACTGGGGGTGGTGGATGAGTTACGGCGCCGGCCCCCAGGGGCCACTCTGGTTGACGGCCACCGCCTCGTTGCGCTGGGTCCCGAGGCCACTTCACTGGGCGGTTCCCTGTGGGGCGCCGCTCACGGGGCGCCGGGTGGTGAACTGGCCTCTCTGGACACCGATCTCCATCTGCGGGTGGCCAATCTGGTTCGGGACCTGGTGTCGGGCGACCTGGTGGACGGCGTGCATGACGTGTCGGCCGGAGGGCTGGGAGTGGCGGTGGCTGAGATGGTGGTCCGGTCCGGCGTGGGTGCCCACCTAGCCCGGGTTGCCGACCACCGGGCCCTGTTCGGTGAGGGACCCAGCCGGGTGGTGGTGGCCGTCGATCCTGAATGTCTGACCGAGGTACTGGCCGCTGCCGAGACCGCTGAGGTCCCGACCGTCCGCTTGGGTCTGGCCACCGGGACTCGGTTCATCGTCAAGGGTCTTTTTGACGTCACCGTGGACGAAGTCGTGGCCGCCCATACGAGACGACTACCCGAGGCACTGGGCGTCGGAACTACGAACCGATGAAGCGACCGGCGACTACACCCGATATTGACGGTGCTTACTCCGACGACGACACCCCGAAAGAGGCGTGTGGGGTTTTCGGCGTCTTCGCCCCGGGCCTACCTGTGGCCCACCTGACCTACTTGGGCCTCTACGCCCTCCAGCACCGGGGACAGGAGTCAGCTGGGATGGCGGTCAGTGACGGTGAATCCCTGACGGTGGTGAAGGACATGGGTCTGGTGTCCAACGCCTTCGACGACCGGACGCTGGCCACCCTGACTGGGGGTTTGGCTATCGGGCAGACCCGCTACTCGACGACCGGTTCGAGTACGTGGCGAAACGCTCAGCCGGTTTACCGGGGCGTCGACCACGTCGAGTTCGCGCTCGGCCACAACGGCAACCTTGTCAACGTCGAGGAGTTGGCTGCCGAGTACGGGATGCTCCCCGGCACCGTGACGTCGGATAGTGACCTAGTAGCCGAGATGCTGGCCATGGAGTTGGTCGGCCGGGGCGACATGGATCCGGGAAAGGCGTTCGACGAGGCGCTGACCGAGGTGTTACCGCGTCTCCACGGTGCGTTCTCGCTCGTGCTGGCCGACCACGATCGGGTTATTGGCGTCCGGGACCCGAACGGCTTCCGGCCCCTCTGCCTCGGCCGTCTGGACGGTGGGTGGGTACTGGCCTCCGAGTCACCGGCTCTGGACGTGATCGGGGCCCACATGGTTCGGGAACTAGATCCCGGTGAGGTGGTGGTGATCGACGACACCGGGTGTCGGTCGTTCCGGCCGTTTGCTGACGAGGACGTGGACCCCCGGCTCTGCTTGTTCGAGTTCATTTACTTCGCCCGTCCGGACAGCGTCCTGTATGGGCAGAGCGTCCACCATGCCCGGGTACGGATGGGCGAGATGCTGGCCAACCACGCTCCAGTGGAGGCCGATCTGGTGATGGGCGTACCGGAATCCGGGATCCCGGCCGCCGAGGGCTACGCCCGGGCCAGTGGGATCCCCTACGGTCAGGGCCTAGTCAAGAACCGGTACATCGGACGGACCTTCATCGCCCCCACTCAGGCCCTTCGGTCGGCGGCGGTGCGGATGAAGTTGAACCCGCTGCGGGACAACATCGAGGACCAGCGACTGGTGGTGGTCGATGACTCAATCGTGCGGGGTACCACTACTCGAGCCATGGTGCGCATGTTGAGAGATGCTGGAGCCGGTGAGGTCCACCTACGGGTCTCGTCGCCGCCATACCGGTGGCCTTGCTTCTACGGCATGGATACCGGCGCTCGTAGCGAACTACTGGCCGCCAACCTCACTGTGGACGAGATTCGGGAGTATCTCGAGGTGGACAGCCTCACCTATCTCACCTTGGATCACCTCCTGGAGGCTACGGGGGCCGTTGGCGCTGGGTTCTGCGATGCCTGCCTGACTGGGACATACCCCGTCGAGATCCCGGTGAACCTGTCCAAGGGGGTGCTGGAAGCGGGGGATGGCCCACCTCCAGAACGGTCAATGCCGGTGCACTCCACTGACGAGGACAACGAGTTGCCCACCCAAGCCGCTGGTCGGCTGTTCGGACGGGATTGAGGGTCGTGGCCGGGGGCCCAGGCAGGAACTACCGGGAGGCCGGGGTGGATATAGATGCTGGCGCCGAGGCCGTTCGGCGAATCGGCCCGCTGGTCCGGTCTACCCGTCGGCCCGGGGTGGTAGGTGACATCGGAGGCTTCGGCGGTCTCTTTGATCCGTCGGCGGCCGGGTTTCGAGATCCTCTGTTGGTATCGGCTACCGACGGGGTGGGGACCAAGGCCGAGATCGCCCGGCTAACCGGTCGCTTGGACACCATCGGGCGGGACCTGGTGGCCATGTGCGTTGACGATCTGGTGTGTGCCGGAGCTACGCCACTGTTCTTCCTCGACTACCTGGCCATCGGACATCTGGATCCGGAAGCTGTGGAATGCCTGGTAGCGGGGATTGCCGCTGGATGCGCGGAAGCCGGCTGCGCACTGATCGGAGGTGAAATGGCCGAACACCCGGGAGTGATGGCCGCTGACCAGTTTGACCTCGTCGGCTTCGCCGTGGGGGCGGTGGAACGTGGGCGGCTTCTCGATGGCTCGACCGTTATGGCCGGGGACCTGCTGGTTGCTCTAGACAGCCCGAACCTTCGATCCAACGGCTTTTCTCTGGCCCGCCGCTTGGTGTTCGACGTGGCCGGGCGGTCACTGGACGATTTAGCCTGGGAGGGGGCCGACCGAACGCTGGCTGACGAGCTTCTCGCTCCCAGTGTCATTTACGCCCCGGCGGTGGTCGCCGCCCTGGCCGCCCACGAAGTCCACGCTGTGGCCCACGTGACCGGCGGGGGCCTTCCTGGCAATCTCCCCCGGGTGCTGGGCGACGCGGTGGACGCCGTGGTCGATCGCACGACATGGGAGGTCCCGCAGATTTTCCGTGAACTTCAAGCCATGGGCGGCGTGGACGACGACGAGATGGCCCGGGTGTTCAACATGGGTGTGGGGATGGTGTTGGCCGTACCAGCCTCTGGGGTCGACGACGTGGTGGCCACGTTGGCTGCCCATAACCGGTCGGCCTGGGTAGTCGGCGAATTGGTGTCTGGATCGGGCACGGTGGCATACCGGGGGATGATGAGAGCATGACGGCGACACGCGAGGCCCTAGTAGCCCATCTTCTGGAACACTCCATCCGGACCGGGGAGTTCACCCTGAAGTCAGGCCGGACTAGCACGTGGTTCTGTGATTCCAAGCAGACGGTGTGTCGGGCCGACGGCATCCTGCTGGTGGCTGCTGCAGCGTTGGAGGCCCTCGAAGAACTAGAGGCAAACGGCGGTCCGGTCACAGCCATCGGTGGGTTAGCTGCCGGGGCTGACCCGGTGGCCTTCGGAATCGCCGCCGTGGCTGCCACCCGGGGACGGAACTTGCGGTCGTTCAGCATTCGTAAGGAATCCAAGGACCATGGGGTAGAGGGCCGCTTGGCCGGTGCTCTGCATCCCGGTGATCGGGTGGTGGTTTGCGAGGACACGGTGACCCGAGGAACCTCGGCCTTGGAGGCTGCGTCGGTGATAAGAGAACTAGGTGCCGATCCGGTGGTCATCCTCCCAGTGGTCGATAGGGGTGGGACATGCGCGGCTGCGGCTACCGAGGCGGGCATCGCCTTCGTGCCGTTGGTTACCGCGCCCGATCTGGGCTTTCCTTACGAGGGCCCCTGACCCACCCAGCATCGCCTTCGCTACACCGCACCAGGCCCATCTAGGAGTCCGATGGAGGTGGCCGACGGGGCCACTCGTAGGCTCGGGCGGTGCCCTTCCTTCCCACCGCGGCCTACTCCATCCACATGGAGGTGGCGCTGGACAACGTGCCCAACACTCTGGGCCGGTTAGCCACGGCGATCGGTGAAGCCGGCGCCAACATCGTCTCCATGGGTGGCTTTGACGTGCGCGGGGACCGCCTGATCAACGATGTGGTCGTCAACTGTCGGGACGAGGACCACGCAGCGAAGGTAA
>JAZADL010000163.1:0-5510 GCA_036123635.1 Actinomycetota bacterium | reverse complement strand
TTTGAGGGTCGGGTGCCGCGTCGGGCGGTGGACGATCTCACCGAACGGCTTCGAATCGGTCTGCAGGAGTGCTTCGATGAGGCCCAGCGACTGGCCGGGCGTCCCGCCCTACCGGTGCCCGACACCGGACAGCCCACCGACTGAGAACCTTCCGGTCGTAGACCGTCCGACAGGCCGACCAAGTGGTTAGCCGGCCGGCCGGAGGCGGTCCAGGGCGGTCAGGGCGTCGGAGGCGTCGATGGCCCGATCGTCGAGGTGGCCGGACGGCGGGGGAGCACCGAAGCCCAACCCGGCGAACCCTCGGATGGCCTGCAACAGGTCCCGGAGGTTCCGGGGCGGCGGGAAGTACTCGTCCTCGTCGGTGTGGAGCACCGTCTCGACGCCGTCCGCCGGGTCCAGCGCCCGGACCACGGCGTCCACCACCACCTCGGGAGCCGATGCCCCAGCCGTCACCCCGACCGTTCCGAACAGGTCGCCGGGAAGCTCCTCAGCCCGGTTGATCCACTCCACCCGCTCGCATCCAGCTTCTGTGGCCAGCTGGACGAGGGCCCGGGTGTTGGAGCTGTTGGTAGAGCCGATGACCACCACGGTGTCACATCGGTCGACCAACTCCAGAAGGGCACCCTGGCGGTTGGTGGTGGCGAAGCACAGGTCACTACGGCCCGGTGACCAGATGTCCGACCAGCGTTCAGATGCCGCGTCGACCACGCCCTCCCAGTCCCGGTGACTAAGGGTGGTCTGAGCCAGGATGGCCACATCGTCGCCTAGGTCGGGGAGGGCGTCGATCTCGTCGGGTCGTTCCACCCGGTGGATGGCGTCGGGAGCTACGGCAATGGTCCCCTCGGCCTCCTCATGGCCGGCGTGGCCCACGTACACGATCTGGTAGCCCTCCCGGGCCCGAGTCTTAACTTCGTGGTGGACCTTGGTGACTAGCGGGCATACGGCGTCCACCGTGTAGCCACCCACCTGGTGAGCCCGGCCCACCACTTCTGGTGCCGAACCGTGGGCCGAGAGCATTATCGGTGCCCCATCGGGAACCTCGTCGATATCGTCCACGAAGACCACGCCGAGGGACTCAAAACGTTCCACTACCAACTTGTTGTGAACGATCTCGTGGTAGCAGTAGACGGGCACGTCGAAGGCCCGTACCAGCCACGCCAGAGCCTTAATGGCCATCTCCACCCCGGCGCAAAAGCCCCGGGGTTCGGCCAGCAGTACCAGATCGACCCGTCCGGCGACCTCCGGGGTCGGCGTGGCGGATGGCATGTCGGGACCCTACCGGGTGCCCCCCTGGACGTCGGTAGCCTTGGGGCTATGTCGGCCCCTGTGGTCGTCGCCGTCGCCGCCGGATCGCCCGCTGATCTGGCCGGCGTCGTCCCTGGCGACCGGATCCTGACCATCAACGACCGTGTCCCGCGCGACGTCATCGAGTATCAACTGCTCGTCGACGAGCCATCGGTCGCGCTCGCTCTGGATTCCGGAGGGCTACAGCGCGAGGTCGATGTAGAAAAGCCGGCCGGGAGCCCCCTGGGCGTTGAGGTGGATAGCGCCCTGTTTGACCGGGTTCGCACTTGCGACAACCACTGCGAATTCTGCTTCATTTATCAGCTTCCGCCCGGACTCCGTCGCAGCTTGTACGTGAAGGACGACGACTACCGGCTGTCGTTCCTCTACGGGAACTTCACCACCCTGACCCGGTTCACCGAAGCTGACCTGGAGCGGGTAGTGACCGAGGGCTTGAGCCCGCTGTACGTCAGCATTCACGCCACCGATCCCGGCAAGCGCACCGAGATGCTTCGCAACCGACGGGGGGCGACCAGCTTGCGTTGGCTACGAGCCCTGTTGGACCACGGGACCACCGTCCATGGCCAGGTCGTGGTGTGCCCGGGCCTCAACGATGGCCCGTGGCTAGAGGACACCTTGGCCGGCGTAGCCGACCGGTTTCCCGAATTGGCCAGCCTCTGCGTGGTGCCCCTCGGGGTGAGCCGCCACACCGATGAGCCCCGGATGCGGGCACACACAGTAAACGAGGCCGTTTCCGTGGTCGACACTGTGGAGGCATGGCAGGAGCGATTCATGGCTGCTGTAGGTCGACGCCTGGTTTACGCCGCCGACGAGTACTACTTGCTGTCCGGTCGGCCGTTCCCGCCCGCCGAGGCGTACGAGGGCGTGGAGATGACCGAGGACGGGATCGGCATGGCCCGAGCTTTCGAGAAAGAGTTCGCCGGAACAGCCACTGGTCGGGAGCGTCCGTCGGGATTCTTCCAGTCGGTGGACGGCGCGCCAGCGCTCGGCTTCCGGGCCCCTCGGACTGGGTGTGGAGTGAACCTGGCCGGCGAGAACGATGCCGGCGGGGGAGCCACGGAGGTGAGGCTTAGCGGAGTCCGCCCGTCTCGCTCGGCGCCGGTAGCCGTGCTAACCGGCGAGCTAGGAGCACCCATCCTGAAGCCGCTGGTGGCGGCGACTGGCCGCCCCGACGTACGGGTGGTGCCAGTCGAGAACCGGTTTTTCGGCGGCAACGTGGGAGTCACCGGCCTGCTGGTCGGTGAGGACCTAACCCGGGTGCTGGACGACCAACCAGAGGGTCACCGCTACCTGTTGCCCGACGTGTGCCTCAGCAACGGACGGTTCTTGGACGGCACCCTCCCGGAGGACCTGCCCCGCCTGGTGGAGGTGGTGGCCACCGACGGTAGAGCGCTGCGCGACGCCCTAATCGAAGCGGGGGTGGACCAATGACGACGGTGGTGGCCATCGTGGGGCGTCCGAATGTCGGCAAATCCACGCTGATGAACCGGATCCTCGGCCGCCGGGAGGCGATCGTGGAGGAACGACCGGGCGTGACCCGAGACCGCAAGGAGGTCGAGGCATCCTGGCAAGGTCGGGACTTCACACTGGTCGACACCGGCGGTTGGATAGCTGGCGGCGACACACTGGACGACAAGGTCAGCCGGCAGAGCGAGAAGGCCATCCGGGAGGCCGACGCCGTACTGTTCGTGGTGGATGCCACGGTTGGGGTCACCGAGGACGACGCCCGGGTGGCTGGGTTGCTGCGGTCGACCGACGGCCCGGTGATCTTGGTGGCCAACAAGGTCGACGACCGGGTGCACGAGGCGTCCATCTGGGAACTGATGTCGTTGGGCCTGGGCGATCCGACCCCGGTAAGCGCCCTACACGGGCGGGGAGCGGGCGACCTACTGGATCGCCTGGTGAATGCCCTCCCGGAGGAGGTCGCCGAAGCCATCGAGTCGGAGGCCGAGGAGGGTGACCGGGTGGTTGGCGTGGCGCTTGTAGGACGACCCAACGTCGGCAAATCAACTCTGTTCAACAGGCTGATCGGCGAGGACCGAGCCATTGTCCACGACCGGCCCGGCACCACTCGGGACACGGTGGACACGATGGTGGAGACCGACCACGGTCCAGTCCGGTTCATTGATACGGCGGGGATGCGCCGCAAGGCTCGCATCGACGAGCAGACCGAGTACTACTCGCTGGTTCGCGCCCTCAAGGCGGTTGATACCGCCGACGTGGCGCTACTGATCATCGATGCCACCCAGGGCGTTACCCACCAGGACCAGCGGTTGGCCGAGAGGGTCGACGCCGCCGGGTGTCCGATCGTGGTACTGCTTAACAAGTGGGACCTATGTGACGCCGAGGTGCGCGAGGACGTGACCAGTCAGGTCGGCGACAAACTGCACTTCGTCGGCACCGCCCCAGTGATCTTCATCAGCGCCCTCAGCGGCAAGAACGTCAACCGGCTGTGGCCGGCCCTGGAGGACACCATTGATGACTACCGGACTCGAATTCCGACCCGGCGGGTTAACGACGTGATCCGATTGGCCCAGGCCGCCCACCCGGCACCGGCCGGGGTGCGGATCCTGTATGCCACCCAGGGAGCTACCGACCCGCCAACCTTCACTCTGTTTGCCAACCGGGAGGTGCCCCGTACCTGGCTGCGGTACCTGGAGAGGCGCCTTCGAGAGGACCTGGACTTGGGGTCTACGCCCATCAAGTTACGGGTACGGCGCCGGTCCGAGTGACCGACGCTGGTCCGACGGTCCCACGACTACGCTGAACAGACATGCGGACACCTGTCCTCATCCTTCTCGGCATCGTCTGTCTGGCCGCTGCTTTGGGCTGGGCTCGTTCGGCCCGCCACCGCTACCGGCTGGTCGGCCGGATCGACCCCGACACTGCGCCTGATGCCTACACGCTGGCCTGGTCGACGTTCCGCAAGGAGTTCCACTCGGCTTCGCTTTATGGTCTGCTTGCCCTGGCGTCGTTCGTCAACGTCGGTGTCGAGGGGTCTGGCGGGGCGGTCGTCTTCTCACTAGTGGCCATCCCGGCCCTGGTGTCTACGGCGTGGGCTCGTCACGCGGTGCGTGAGGCTCGGATCGCTCGCCAGGGTATTGACATCGAGCGTCGGGCCCAGGAGGCCCTGGAGCAGGAGGATCTGGCGCCCAAGGCGTGGGCCGGCCGTCTGGCTCCTGAGGAACTGCCTGAGTTCTCCGGTTTCGAGGTGGGGCGGGTGTACCAGGCGGGCTCGGGGCTGATGTCCGGAGACTTTTTCGACGTGTTCAAAGCGGCACCTACCCGACTGGCTGCCGTGATCGGCGACGTGGCTGGGCACGGCATCGAGTCCTCGATCACCGCCTTCCAGGCCAAGTACTTGTTGCGGACGTTTCTCCAGCAGTTTCGAGATCCCGCACAGGCTTTGGAGGAACTGAACCGTCAGATGTCGTCGGTGGGCCGGACCGAGGAGTTCATCTCGCTGGTTGTCATGGTGTTCGACACTGAGGCAGCGACGATGCGGTACGCCTCGGCGGGCCATCCGGCCAGCTTTCTGTGGCATGAACGCGAGGTGCGGCCACTGCGGTCGACCGGACCACTACTCATGCTCGATCCCAACGGCTCCTACTTCAGCCGCGAGGTTCCGTTGGCTCTCGATGACATGGCCGTCATGTATACCGACGGTCTGGCCGAAGCCCGGAACGGTGACGAATTGTTCGGCGAGGAGCGGATCGGCGATGCCGTCCGGCGCAACCCGGGCATTGCCCCCGGTGTGCTGTGTAAGCAGCTCCTGGATTCGGCCAACGACTTCAGCCTGGGGGCCGTCGAAGACGACGTGGCCATTCTGGCCATCCGCAAGATCTGACCGGGGCTACCGCCGTGCCATGGTGCGAGCCCTGTGCGCGGTACTTAAGTCCCAACTCTGTGTCAGTAGTCGGTACGTGCCCGAAGTGTGGGGGACAGGTGACCGACGCCGACGGAACGCCGGCCAACTCCCAGAAGGTGCCGTGGCACTTCTGGGTATTCGCCGGGGCGGCGGTCGTCTACCTGGGTTGGCGCCTCGTCCAGGGTCTTTGGATGCTGGTTACCTGACGGCGAAGAGCGGGACCTGCCACTAGACCCCGCCGGTAGAGTGGCCGCTCCATAGCGGGCTGTGGCGCAGCTTGGTTAGCGCGTCGGTCTGGGGGACCGAAGGTCCCGAGTTCAAATCTCGGCAGCCCGAC
>JAZADL010000162.1:0-22170 GCA_036123635.1 Actinomycetota bacterium | reverse complement strand
GCACCCCGGATGATCCGTCGCCGCACCGCGGCTGAGACAGTGTCGATGCTCAACACCACGGCGATAGTCATCAACAGCACGGCGCCTACTGCCGGGAAGTTGCGAAACACCAGTTGGGACACCAACTCAGAGCCCACTCCGCCGGCGCCGATCATGCCCAACACCGCCGACGCTCTCACGTTGATCTCGAAGCGGAACAACCACTGAGAGGTCACCACGGGCAGGATCTGGGGCACGACCCCCCAGCGCATTCCCGACACCCACCGACCCCCGGTAGCTGCTACCGCTTCCAGGGGTCCGGTGTCCACCCCCTCGATAGTCTCGGTGGCCCACTTCCCGAGGGTGCCCACCGAGTGGATCCCGATGGCCAGCGCACCGGCCCACGGGCCCAGCCCGGTGATCGGGATGAGGATCACGGCCAGGATCAGCTCCGGTACGGCACGGATCACGTTGAACAACTGACGTATCGGGATCCGGACCGCAGCCGGGGCCACATTCTCGGCGGCCAGGAAAGCCAACGGCAGGGACAGCGTGGCCCCGATAAGGGTGCCGATCCACGCAATGTGCACCGATTCCAGCACCTTGCCCACCACTCCTCGTTCAGCGGCTTCGGCAAAGGCTGGCGGGACCATGCGACGGAAAATGTCCCAGGCATCTCCGGGTGCACCGAGCAGACGGTCGAGCGAGACGCCCAGGCCAGATATCGACCAGCCGACAACCACGACCAGGATCGTCGCCGCCACAGCGCGGCGGCCCGACCTGATGGGGGCGACCGGCCGGTCCGGAGAGGCGATGGTCGGGTCGGCGGACATGTCAGACCAGCCGCCTGCGGATGGCCACGCTGACTTGCTCGATCACGAAGACGACGACGAAAACCAGCACCAGCACGCCCAGTACCCGGTCGAATCGGAAGTACTGCCGTTGGGACTCGACCACCCGTCCGATGCCCCCGGCTCCCACCAAGCCCAGCACCACCGACGCCCGGATGTTCAACTCGAACACGTACAGCCCGTAGGCCACGTACTCGGGAAGGACGGTGGGCAAGACACCGGTTCGGACCACGGGAGCGTGCCGGCCGCCGGCCGCCCGGGCCGCCTCCAGCGGTCGGGGGTCAGCGCCGTCGATGGTCTCGCTAAACAACTTCACCATCACGCCTAGCGAGAAGACCGAAAGAGCCCAAGAACCGGCGAACGCCCCGACCCCTACTGCGGTGACTAGCAACTTGGCCCAGAAGAGGTCGGGTACCGCTCGGACCACGTTCATGACCGACCGGCTGACCACCAGGGTGACCCGGTTGGGAGAGGTCAACGGCGACATGGCGAAGGCCAAGGGGAGGGCCAGGGTGCAACCGATGAGAGTGGAGATCACAGCGATCTGGAGTGTTTCGACCAAGGGGTCCAGCACGTTGTGCCGATCCAGGACCCAATCCCAGGGGATGGGCCAGAACTTCCCCCACAGGGGGTTCGACCAAACGCTCCAGAACGAGGAGACGTCAAAGCCGACCTTGCGGCCGGCAAACAGCGTGTAGGCGGTCAGGGCGCCGGCCACCGCCCACAGCCGGAGGCCCCGGCGGGGGCGAGACGGCCGACTCGTGGTGGCGCCAACTGGGGGTACGTTCACCCGGCGGGCTCGGCGTCGACAGTTAGGAGGTCGTCGTCGGTGATTGCTCGGCCGTAGATCTCCTGGAAGGTGTCGTCGGTGACATCGGAGATGTCGCCGTCGAAGACCACCTCGCCGTCCCGCAAGCCCACCAACCGGCGTCCGAATTCTCGAGCCAGGTCCAGGAAGTGCAAGTTGACCAGCGTGGTGATCCCCATCTCGCGGTTGATACGCAGCAGGTCACCCATGACCTGCCGACTGGTGACCGGGTCCAGCGCGGCCACCGGCTCATCGGCCAGCATCACCGCCGGCTCCTGGGCCAGGGCCCGAGCGATACCCACCCGCTGCTGCTGCCCGCCAGACAGGTTGGAGGCCCGTACATACGCCTTTTCAACAATTCCGACCCGTTCAAGAGCCTGGAGGGCCGCCTCGCGCTCGGCAGACGGCCAGAGCCCAAGAGTGGACCGCCAGGCCGGGACGGCAGACAGGCGCCCCATAAGCACATTGTTCAGTACCGAGGTGCGGTGCACCAGATTGAACGTCTGGAAGATCATCCCGATCTGCGAACGGATGACCCTCAACTCGGCGGCCCCGGCGCCGACCACCTCGGTCCCGTCAATGGTGATCGACCCGGAGGTAGCCGGCACAAGGCCATTCAGGGCCCGCAGGAGCGTGGACTTACCCGCCCCCGAAAGCCCGACGACCACAACAAACTCACCGTCGTCGACCCGGAGGTCCACGTTGCGCAGTGCCTGGACGCCGCCCCGGTAGGTCACCGAGACGTCGTCGAACCGGATCACGGCCCGTGCGTCGGTTGTGTCGTGGTCGTCGGCTTCGGTACCCCGATCAGCCGAGAGGCTCGGTGATCCCGAGGGCTTCAGCTGCCTTTCGGACGACATCGAAGTCAGATTCGACAGCTCGCCGGATCGATGTCCAGCCATAGGCCTCGTCGAACACCGCCTCGCCTTCATCGGTCTCTAGGTAGGCATAGATGGCGTCATAGATGGCGTTCTGCAACGAGTCGGGCAGCAGCGAACTGGCGGCCACTACGTCGTTGGGAACCTCGTCGGTGACGTTAAACACGATCACCTTGTCGCCCACATCGGTCTTCTCCTTGCGGAGGGTCCGGCGGGCGTCGTCGTAGGACACACCGACGTCGGCGTCACCGTTGTAGACGGCGATCACGGCGCCGTCGTGTCCACCGGTAAAGATCGGAGTGATGTCGTTCACCGGATCGATGCCCGCCTCGATGAGCTGCAGGGCCGGGAACAGGTAACCGGAGGTCGAGGACTCTGAGGTGAAGGCCACCCGCTTGCCCTTCACCTTGGACAGGTCAGCCATGCAGGAGGTCCCAGGCGATACGTCGCCGGCATCCACCGACTCGCCGAGGGCCTTGCCGGAATCACCGAAGTAGACGCCGACCTGCAGTGCCACGGCCTCCAGGGCACCGACCTGGACCACTCCCTCATCCGTGTTCTCCAGGGCCGTACCCGACTCGGGCGCCGTTTCACACAGCGATGCGTCGTTGGTCATCCACTGGCCGTGATACGTGGCGGACCCGTACCGGATGGCTTGGATCAGCACCTCCATATTCCCGAACTGCCGCTGGGCCAGCGTGTAGCCGAACGGCCCGAAGGCCCCCAGGTCGGCCTTGCCGGTTCCCATCGCCGTGACCAGACCGGTGTAGTCGGTGGTCACCACGCCGTTCACCTCGATGCCGAGGGTCTCTGACAACACGTCCATGAAGGGTTGGATGTTGTCCTGGAGCGCTTCCTGCTCCGAACTAGGGACGAATCCGAACGTGATGCTGTCCGGCCAGGTCCCGTCGCCGGCGGTTGACCCCCCGTCGTCGGAACACCCTGAAGCCAGTAGGCCCAGAGTGAGTAGCAGTGCGAGCAGTGAACGAGCCTTCATGGGACCTCCCCACGAACTTGGTGGCGACCCCTGGTGGCTCGCCGACGCCGCGACCGTAGTCAAGCGAGACGATCCCTGCATCTACGCGGGCCGGGTTACCGGAGAACTGGGGCGTAGGGTGCCGCGATGCCAGGTCCTGCCCGCGACCAGGCCGGCCTCGGCCGGGTCTCGGCGACTGCTGCCGTCTGCTGCTGGTCGACCGGGAATGTCATCGTGGCTGGGTTCGACTTGCCCGGCCTCCAGACCGGGTTTTGGCGGCTCGTGCTGGGTGCGGTGGTCTACTGGGCGGTCCTCTACGCCAGCGGGCGGCGTATCACCTGGGCTGTGTTGCGCCGGGTCCTCCCGGTGGCCGTCACGTTCGCCCTGGAGCTCGGGGTCTTCTTCGTGGCTCTCCACCACACCACGGTGGCTAACGCCACCACCATTGGGGCGCTCCAGCCCATCGTGCTGATGGCCGTAGCCTCGCGCCGCTACCGGGAGCGGGTTGGGCGGTGGCTGGTCGGCGTGGCCCTGCTGGCTGTCGGGGGCGTGGCCCTGGTGATGTACGGGGCTGGAGGGGAGGTCCGACCCGAGGGGCACCTGACAGGAGACCTCCTCGCCGTGGTCGCCATGGTCCTGTTTTCCGCCTACTTCATCTTCGTCAAGGATGTCCGCCAGCAGATCGACACGTTCACGCTTCAGGCCGCCTCGATGGCCATCGGGTCCGTGGTGCTGCTCCCCATGGCCGCTGTGGAAGCCGGTCAAATCGTTCCCCCCCTCCCGTCGTGGTCGCAGTGGGGGGTCCTGGCCCTGCTGCTGGCTATTCCCGGAACCGGCCACTTCTTCATGAACTGGGCCCACCTTCACGTCAGCCTCACCTTGGCCGGCCTCCTGACACTGGCCATCCCGGTCCTCTCCACCGTGGGCGCCTGGCTGGTCCTGGAGCAGCGGCTGGCCATCTCCCAGGTGGCAGGTATGGCCGTGGTACTGGGTGCCCTGGTCCTCGTGGTACGGCGAGACGCCCGGCTGCACGCCGAGCCAGACTGAGCAAAGGGTCCCGGGGTTATTGACGGTGGACAAAGCGCACCCGAGGGTCCCCGGCGCCCCCGGTAGCATCGACGGGACCGACCGGGGCCTGCCCGGTGGGCCTTCCCAACTGTTGGAACCGGCTATGGACGTGCGCCACACCCTCATCGACGCGGTCCGTACCGCGCTAACCGACCTCGGGATCGACCCAGTGCCCGACGTGGTCCAGCTAGAGCGGCCGGCTAATCCTGACCACGGGGACTGGTCCACCAACGTGGCCTTGGCTTCGGCGAAGACCGCCGGTCAGAACCCCCGCGAACTGGGCACCGCCTTGGCTGACCACCTGTCGACCGCCCCGCCACCCCACGTGGTTGGTGTCGAAGTGGCCGGGCCGGGCTTCGTGAACTTTCGGCTGGCCGACTCGTGGCTCCACGAGGTACTGGCCGACGTGGTGGTCGCCGGAGCTGACGGGTGGGGCCGGCACGACCACGGGGCCGGGGCCAAAGTCATCGTGGAGTTCGTGAGCGCCAACCCGACCGGGCCTCTCCATGCCGGGCACGGACGTGGCGCCTGCTACGGCGACTCAGTAGCCCGCCTCTACGAGCGGTGCGGCTACCAAGTGGCGCGCGAGTTCTACATCAATGACCGCGGTATCCAAATGCAGAACTTCGCCGCCTCGCTGGCCGCGCGAGCCGGCGGACGGGAGGTCGCCGACGACGGCTATCACGGCCAGTACATCGTGGACTGGGCAGCCGAGATGCCGATCGACGCCGACCCGCTGGAGTGGGGCTACGCCCGGGCGCTGGCCGCCCACCAGTCCGTCCTGGAGTCGCTATCCATCCACTTCGACACCTGGTTCAGTGAGCGATCCATGATGGCCAGCGGAGCCATAGACCAGACGCTGGCCGACCTGCAGGTCGCCGGCGCCGTGTACGAGGAGGATGGCGCTGTCTGGCTGCGGAGCAGCGAGCATGGCGACGACAAGGACCGGGTACTGATCAAGGGGGACGGAGAGCCCACTTATCTGATGCCCGACGTGGCCTATCACCGGGACAAGTTCGGCCGAGCCGAACTCCTGGTAAACGTCTTCGGTGCCGACCACCACGGCTACGTGGCCCGGATGCACGCCGCCATGGCCCTGCTGGGACACGACCCCGGTGACCTGGAGATCGCAATTACCCAGCTAGTCAGCCTCCAGCGGGACGGCCAGGAGGTCCGCCTCTCCAAGAGGACCGGCGAGATGGTCGAGCTGGCCGAGGTGGTGGACGAGGTGGGTGCCGATGCGGCCCGCTTCACTTACCTCTTGTTGTCCGTTGATTCCCCCCAGACCTTCGATCTGGACCTAGTAGCCAGCCAGGTCAACGAGAACCCGGTGTTCTACGTGCAGTACGCCCACGCCCGGATCCACTCGATTGTCCGACGTGCCGAAGAGGCAGGAAACCGGCGGGGCTCGCTGGTCGACGCCGACCTGTCCCTACTCGTACATCCCCGCGAACTGGAGATCCTACGGGCCTTGCACGAGCTGCCGGACGCCGTGGAGCGGGCCTGCCGGGAGCGGGCGCCACACCAGGTCACCACCTGGGTCCGCGAGATGGCATCGTCATTCCACGGCTTCTACCACGACTGCCGAGTGCTGGGCGACGGGATCGACCCAGCGACCACGACAGCCCGGCTGTGGCTGGTCGAGGGGGCGCGCATTGGCCTGGCCGTCGCCCTGGATCTACTGGGCGTGAGCGCACCGACCGAGATGTGGCGCGACCCTGCTGACGGGGAGAACTGACGATGGCTGGTCCCATCCCCCTCCACCTGCTACCCGACTCGGCGTCGGTCGGACCGGACGGCCGGGCCTCGATTGGCGGATGTGACCTGGTGGATCTGGCCGACGAGTACGGCACGCCGCTCTTCGTGTATGACGAGGACCACCTGCGGAGTCGCTGCCGAGAGGCGGTGGCCGCCTTCGGGGACGGCGTGGCCTACGCCTCTAAGGCCTTTCTTTGTGGCGCCATGGCCCGCTTGGCCCACGAGGAGGGCATGTGCTTGGACGTGGCCACGGGTGGCGAGTTGTATGTAGCCCGTCACGCTGGGGTGCCCGGCGACCGTCTGGTCCTCCATGGCAACAACAAGAGCGACCGCGAGTTAGCCATGGCTCTGGATGAGGGGGTGGGCCGGATCGTCGTCGACTCGTTCGACGAGTTGGATCGCCTCGACGACCTGTCCGCCCGGACCGGGTCCCGGCCTCAGGTCCTGTTGCGGATCACCCCGGGAGTGGAGGCCCGCACCCACGAGTTCGTGGCCACCGGCCAGGACGACTCCAAGTTCGGCTTCACGGTGTCATCTGGCCTGGCCGAGGCGGCCGTGGAACGAGCTACGGCGTCCGACACCGTGGAGCTAGTCGGGCTGCACGCTCACATAGGCAGCCAGGTGTTCGAGGTCGGGGCCTTTTCTCGGGCCGTCGAGGTCCTGGTGGACTTCGCCGAGTCCTTCGGGTTGCCCGAGCTCTCGGTGGGTGGCGGCCTGGGTGTGCCGTACGTGGAGGGGGAGTCGGCTCCGTCGATCACCGAGTGGGCTGCCGGCATCCGGGCCGTCTGCGAGGCGGCCGGGGTAACGGCCTCGGTCTCGGCTGAGCCGGGCCGGGCCATCGTGGCGTCGGCTGCCGTGACCCTCTACCGGGTGGGGACGGTCAAGGACCTACCCGGGATCCGGACCTACGTGGCCGTCGACGGTGGGATGAGCGACAACCCCCGTCCTGTGCTCTACGGCTCGGGCTATGAGACCTTTTTGCCCCGGTCCACGAATGGCGATCGTCCGCGTGCCGTGCGGGTGGTAGGCAAGCACTGCGAATCAGGCGACCTCCTGGTCCGCGAGGGCTGGGTCCCCAAGGACATGGTGGTGGGAGACGTGTTGGCTACGCCGGTCACCGGGGCCTACGGACATTCCATGGGTTCCAACTACAACCAGGTTCTGCGACCCGCTGTGGTGTTCGTGGCCGACGGCCGGGCCCGTCAGGTAGTGCGACGCGAGACCTTCGAGGACCTGGTTAGCCGGGAGGGCTGACCAACAGAGGGGGAGACCCCGAATCGGCGCCTTACCGAGCCACCCCGAGCGGTACCGTTTGTCCCATGGAGTCCTCCCTGATCCGTGTCGGAATGCTGGGCTGCGGCCATGTGGGCGCAGCCCTGGCGGTCCTCGTCGCCGAACGCCGTGACGAGGTAGCCCGACGAACCGGGCTGGACTTGTTGGTGACCCGCATCGCGGTGCGCAACACGGCCATCGACAGGGACGTTCCAGTCAACGATGACGCCTTCACCACGGATGCCGCCTCGGTAGTAGCCGATCCCGAGGTTGACGTGGTTGTCGAACTGATGGGAGGCATTGAACCGGCCCGTGAACTGGTAGCAACCGCCTTATCGTCCGGCAAGCCGGTGGTGACGGCCAACAAAGAACTCCTAGCCAACCACGGTGCCGAGCTCTACGCCCTGGCCGAGGCCAACGGCGTGGATCTGCTGTTTGAGGCCGCGGTCGCCGGGGCCATCCCGATCATGCGGCCTCTACGCGAGTCGTTGGCCGGCGAGCCGATTCGGCGGGTCATGGGCATCGTTAATGGCACGACCAATTTCATCCTGACTCGCATGGCCGAGGAGGGAGCCAGCTACGCCGACGCTCTGGCAGAGGCTCAGAGCCTGGGTTACGCCGAAAGCGATCCAACCGCCGACGTAGAGGGCTTCGATGCCGGAGCCAAGGCGGCCATCATCGCCACGCTGGCCTTCGGTGCCCGGGTGGTGGCCGGCGACGTCTACCACGAAGGCATCTCAGGGATCACGGTGGACGACATCGAGTTTGCTGCTGACCTGAAGCACTGCATCAAGTTGTTGGCTGTGGCCGAGCAGACGGTCGACGAGGACGGTCGGTCCCAGGTCGGGGTGCGGGTGCACCCCACGCTGGTCCCTCTGGACCACCCCTTGGCCTCGGTCAACGGAAGCTTCAACGCAGTATTCGTGGAAGGCGAGGCGTCCGGTGACCTCATGCTCTACGGGCGGGGCGCCGGTGGACGACCAAGTGCTTCGGCCGTGCTTGGCGACCTCATCGACGCTGCGGGGAACCTCCACCGAGGCCACGGCGCGGTTATCGGGGACTTGGAGCCAGTCCGGATCGCTCCCATCGACGACGTGACGTCCGCCTTCTACTTGAACCTCGAGGTGGATGACCGCCCGGGAGTGCTGGCCCAGGTGGCTGCTGTGTTCGGCGAGCACGGCGTGTCCATCCGTTCAATGGAACAGGAGGGCCTAGGTGGTGAGGCCCGCCTGGTGTTCATCACCCACGGAGCCCAGGAGCGTGACCTGCGCTCCACCCTTCAGGACCTCCGTTCCCTGGACGCTGTGCGGGCCGTCGGCAGTGTCCTGCGGGTCATCGGCGACTGACCGACGCCGCGATCGCCATGCGCTACGTCAGCACCCGTGGGGCGGCTCCGGTCCTGGAGTTCGGCGATGCCCTACTGGCCGGCCTGGCCTCCGACGGGGGGCTTTACGTTCCGGAGTCCTGGCCGGCCCTGTCCAAAGGTGGGCGGGGCAATTACGTGGAGACGGCGATCGAGATCATGGCCCTGTTCGTGGGCAACGCCATCAGTCGGGACGACCTCGCCGCCATGGTGTCTGACGCCTACGCCACGTTTGACGCCCCAGAGGTAACGCCGCTTGTCGAGTTGCACGATGGCATTCACCTACTGGAGCTCTTCCACGGCCCGACCTTGGCCTTCAAGGACATAGCCCTCCAGATGGTCGGACGGCTCTTCGACTACGAGCTAGACCGGCGGGGCCAGCGGGTGACCGTCGTGGGAGCAACATCGGGAGACACGGGATCGGCGGCCATCGAAGCCTGCCGGGACCGCGAGAACGTTGACGTCATCATCTTGCACCCGGCTGACCGGGTGTCTGACGTGCAGCGCCGGCAGATGACCACCGTGGAGGCCGACAACGTGCACAACGTGGCCGTGGAGGGCACCTTTGACGACTGCCAGGACCTGGTTAAGGCCATGTTCGCCGACGTGGCTTTCCGGGACCAGGTACGACTGTCGGCCGTGAACTCCATCAACTGGGCCCGGGTGATGGCTCAAATCGTCTACTACGTGGTGGCCGCCGAGCGGCTGGGGGGCCGCCGGTCTCCGGTGGCATTCGCCGTACCCACTGGGAACTTCGGGAACGTCTTTGCCGGACACGTGGCCCGGCGCGTCGGCCTGAACGTCCCTCAACTAGTAGTTGGAACCAACACCAACGACGTCCTGACGCAGTTCTTCACCGAGGGCACCATGGCCGTCGCCGAGGTGGTACCGACTACCTCGCCCAGCATGGATATCCAGATCTCGTCCAACCTTGAGCGGCTGCTGTACGAGATCTTGGACCGCGACGGTGCTGAGGTGGCCGCTCGTCTGGACGCCTTCCGGTCTACCGGTCGCTTCCAGCTGAACCCAGAACACCATGCTGCCCTGTCCGATACTTGGTCAGCGGCCCGTTTCGGCGACGACATGGTTAAGGACTGCATCGCCGCAGAGGCGGACCGGTCGGGAATCGTGCTCGATCCTCACACCGCAGTCGGCGTGCTGGCCGGTCGGGCCACCCGTCGCGACCCTTCGATCCCTCTAGTGGCCCTAGCTACGGCCCACCCGGCCAAGTTCCCGGATGCCGTCGAGGCGGCCACCGGGGTCCGGCCCGAGCTGCCGGACCGCCTAGCCGGCCTCCACGACCGCCCGGAACGCCTAACCCGGATGCCCAACGACCTGATCGTCGTGCAGGAGTTCGTCGAGGCGCACCGGCGTGTCCGATGACCAGCGATAGCGCTGTGGTCCCCAACGGCCTCTCTGACAGGATGATCGGCCTGTGAAGCATGTGATCTGCATCCCCGACGGCTGTGCCGACCTCCCGGTTCCCGAACTGGACGGCTATACCCCGCTGGAGGTTGCTCACACCCCCGTCCTAGACGCCCTAGCCGCTCGAGCCACAGTGGGTCGGGCGGCCGTAATCCCCGAGGGAATGTCCCCGGGAAGCGATGTGGGCAACATGTCGATTCTGGGCTTCGACCCAACCGAGTACCACACCGGCCGAGCCCCCATTGAAGTAGCGGCGATGGGCCACACCCTGCGTCCCGACCAGACGGCCTTCCGCTGCAACCTGGTCGTGGTTCGCGACGGTGTGATGGTCGACTACGCAGGGGCCAACCCAACCAACGAGGAGGGCGCTGCCGTGATGGCCGGCCTCCAGGAGGCTCTAGCCGGCGCCCACGAGGGCCTGGAGTTCCTGGCCGGAGTCGGCTTTCGCAACGCCCTGATCGCCCCCGAGGCGTGGCTGGATGCCGACTGCACCCCGCCCCATGACCTGTCCGGGGCCGCAATCGTGAACCCGTCGGGTCCGGCCGGCGGGGCATTGACCGACCTTATGGAGAGTTCGAAGGAGGTCTTGGCCGGCTTCGACCTGGAGGCCAACCAGATCTGGCTGTGGGGCCAAGGATTCCAACCGCGGATCCCATCGTTTCGAGACACCCACGGCGTGGAGGCCGGCCTGGTCACGGCCGTGGACCTCGTCCGAGGTATCGGCGTGCTGTCGGGCATGAAGATCTGTGACATCCCGGGGGCTACCGGGTGGTACGACACAGACTACGAGGGCAAGCGAGACGTCGCCCTGGCCGAGTTAAAGGCCGGCCTAGACCTGTTCGTTATTCACGTGGAGGCCACTGATGAGGCCGGCCACGCCGGAGACGTGACTGAGAAGGTAGAGGCCCTGGAGAACTGGGACCGCCGGATTCTGGCCGGCCTCTTGACCGGCCTGGATGACCTGGGGCCGTGGCGACTCCTGATGCTGCCCGACCACGCCACGCCGCTGACCACTCGGACTCACACCCCCGACCCTGTGCCCTACCTGTTGGCGGATTCGGAGGTGGATGGCCCCGGTGGAACCTTCACTGAGGCCGGTGTGGCCGACCGGGAACCAATCCCAGGACACCACTTGGTTTCCCGTCTCCTAGCCTCCTGACCTGCTCCAATCCCTGTCGTTGCAACGGTGGTTGCCGCCGTTCACGTCGATTAGATACAATGGAGGTGTCGTCAGGTGGGCGACAGTTCCCGCGAGATTTCCTTCGTGCCACCACGTGTCCGTGGCGGAATCACACGATCGGCCTCGGGACCACCGCTCGACGACACGCCCTCCGTTCCGCTAAGCGGGTCCCCGGATGGCGGTCCCCCCTCCCGTACCGTCCCGGTCGGGAGTACATCAGACGGGCCATTGGGTCCGAAGGATATGAGGTGTTGTGAGCATGGACTCCACCCAGTTGGAACGCGGAACGTTGGAGAGTAAAGACCGCGATGAACTGACCACGATTGCCAACGCGCTTGGTGGCAAGCCTGGTTCGCGAGCCCGCAAGGCTGAGATCGTGGACCTGATTCTGGATTTGACCGGTACTGGGTCGAATGGCTCGTCGCCGGATTCGACGGGGCCTGTCGAAGAGCCCCCGGCCGAGTGGGAGGTCACGGTGACCGCCGAGGAAGCGACTGTCGAGAAGGTGACCGACGAGAAGGTGACCGACGAGAAGTCTGAGGACGCCGGCGACGATGCCGAATCATCGGACGACGGGAAGGCCGATACCACGACCGACCGAGGCGACGGTGAGGGCGACTCCGTCCGGGTCGATAGCCGGAACCCCGGACAGGACAGCGGACGACAGAACCAGAGTCGGGGACAGCACCAAAACCGCGGCCAGCAGAGCGACCAGAGCGAGCCGGGCAACCGCCGTCGCCGTCGACGTGGACGCGAGAGGGACCAGGGGCCTGAAGAGCCGTGGGACGGCGAACCGGTGGAGGTCTCTGGCCACCTCGACCTACGGGATGAGGGATACGGCTTCCTCCGTACCTCCGGCTTCAAGCCGTCCAAGAGCGACGCCTATGTCTCGGTCAAGCAGGTTCGCCAGTTCAGTCTCCGCAAGGGCGATCAGATTGTTGGAGCGTCGCGTCCGGCTAATCGCAGCGAGAAGAACCCCGCCCTGCTTCGGGTGGATTCTGTGAACGGTGCGGATCCCGAGAAGGCTAAGGGTCGTCCGAAGTTCGAAGACCTCACGCCGCTATTCCCGGACGAGAAACTCAAGATGGAGGTCGGTGACGATCCCACCAACATGACGGCCCGGATAATCGACCTGCTCTGTCCGGTGGGCAAAGGCCAGCGCGGGATGATCGTCTCACCCCCCAAGGCAGGCAAGACCACCATCGTGAAGTCCATCGTCCGGTCGATCGAGACCAACCATCCTGAGGTCAAGCTCATCGTCCTGCTGGTCGACGAGCGACCCGAGGAGGTCACTGACATGCGTCGCTGGATGCAGCGCGGAGAGGTGGTGGGATCCACCTTCGACCGTCCTAGCGATGAGCACACCCACCTGGCCGAGGTCACCATCGAACGGGCTAAACGGATGGTGGAGTACGGCGAGGACGTGGTGATTGTGCTCGACGGCATCACCCGCCTCTCCCGGGCCTACAACCTGGCAGCCGGCCCAGGTACCGGACGCATCATGTCCGGTGGGTTGGATACCGGCGCCCTCTACCCACCCAAGAGGTTCTTCGGTGCAGCCCGCAACGTAGAGGAGGGTGGTTCGCTGACCATCCTGGCCACAGCCCTGGTCGACACCGGTTCCAAGATGGACGAGGTGATCTTCGAGGAGTTCAAAGGCACCGGCAACATGGAGCTTCGCCTGGACCGGCGTATTTCCGAGAGGCGGATCTATCCGGCTATCGACGTGAACGCTTCATCCACCCGCCACGAGGAACTTCTGTTCGAGCGTAAGCAGCTCAACCAGGTGTGGAAGTTGCGCCGGGTGCTCAACGGCCTGGCCAACGACGGCGACGCCGGTGCAGCAGCCGGTCTCGAGCTTCTCATTGACCGACTCAAGACTTTCAATGACAACGACGAGTTCTTGGTGGAGATCGCCAAGGGACCGAGCATGGGTGCCTGATCGACACCCGTCACTACAGGTTGTCGACGATCCGAACGCACCGCAGACTGGACCCGTTATGAAGCAGGACATCCACCCGAACTACCGGCCGGTGGTCTTCCAAGACCTCAGCGAGGGCACGAACTTCGTGATCCGGTCAACCGTCGAGACCGACGACACCATCACCTTGGACGATGGCGTGGAGTATCCGCTAGTCAAGGTGGAAATCTCGTCGGCTAGCCACCCATTCTTCACCGGCACGATGAAGATCGTGGACACCGCCGGCCGGGTGGAGCGCTTCGAGCGCCGCTACGGCAAGCGCCGTAAGGGTTAAACCCAAGCATCCGGCCCGGCGTCCCGACGGGTCGTTGAAGCCGTGACCCCCGCTCCAGAGCGTCGTCTCTCCCTCCGAGGCGCCAAGTTGCGCGCCCTGATATCCGACGCGGTAGGCGAGCCAGCGTCCGACCTGGAGTCTGACGGCGACCAATGCTTCGATGGCACCCGGCTGTGGGTGCTGGCCAACGAGGACGATCCTGGGAGCGCTCTGGGTGGCGCCGTGTTCCGGTCCATCCGGTTCGGTGAGGCACCGATGACCGTCTGCTTCGACGATGGGGAGGCAGCCGCCGAAGCCGCTCGCCGGGCCGACGCTCTCCTCCCTGCACCGGACGTCCGACAGGTCGACGGTCGTCGGCTGGTCGAGGTTGTGCCCGCCGAGGCGCCCACCGTCGTGGACCCGCCCGGAGCCCCGGACGGATTCGAGGACCTATGTCGGAGCGTGGGGGTTGAGCCGGTGGTCGAACACGGGATCTGGCGTGGGGAAGTGGCCGGTCTCGAGGTTGTCCGGGTGGTCGATGACCCGGAACTAGGAAACCACGTCCAGGTCGGGGTAGGGCGTTTCGATCGGGAGGCAGGGAAGCTCCTGCACGCCGACCAACCACAGAGTGAGTCGCTGGCCGCAGCGGCTGACCTGGTACGAGCCCATCGTCGACCCGGCACCGGCGCCCATCCACTGTCCACGTTGTGCCGGGAGCGTTGGCTCCGGCGGGACCTATGCGCCGACCCGTCCCCGGTGGGCCTGGTTGACCTGGAACCCGTAGATCCCGCCGACCAGCGGGCCAACCTCCGCGACCCAGCGCCGGCGCCGGCATTGGGCACTGACTCGGATGGTCGGAGGGTGCTAGTGGTTTGCTCGGTGGGGGTGGATCCACAGGTCGTCTCGGCGACCGCTGCCCTGGTACTGCGCGAGTCGCCCGACCGGGTGGTGGTTGCCCTTCCAGACCGAGACATCCTGGTCCCAGTGGAACAGGCCCTGGCCCGCCTCCGGGTGCCAGTCGTCGTGGTCGGTACGGCGTGCGGCTGGGAAGAGGTCTGAGCGGGTCCATCCCGGGTAGTTGCCGCTCTGACCGTTCTGTAGGGGGCCGGTCGGTACCCTGAACACAGTGCGTGAACAGGTGGAGGCCCTAGAGGCTGAGTACGCGGAGGTCGCAACCCGGTTGGCCAGTCCGGCGGTTATCGGGGACCCCGAACGGCTCCAGGCTGCGGGACGCCGGTTTAAGGAACTGGAGCAGGTTCTGGCCGTGGGGCGGCCGTTGAGCCGCGCCCAGGATGACTTGGAGACGGCCCGGGAGTTGGCCGAGGAGGCGGAGAGTGACGAGCGCGAGCTCCTCCGGAACGAGATGGCCGACTTGGAGGCCGACATTGAACGTCTGGAGGGTGAGCTGCGGGCCCTTCTTCTGCCCCGCGACCCCAACGACGGCCGCCCGGTGATCCTCGAGATCAGGGGCGCGGAGGGTGGCGAGGAGGCCAACCTCTTCGCCCGTGACCTCCACGAGATGTATCTGGCGCTGGCCGCCGTCCACGGCTGGTCGGTTGAGCCGATGGGGGCCCGGGAGTCCGACATGGGAGGCTTTAGCGAGGTCGTAGTACTGGTCAGCGGTGAGGATGCATGGACCCGCTTGAAGTACGAGGGCGGGGTTCACCGGGTCCAGCGGGTCCCGGTGACCGAGTCTCAAGGCCGGATTCACACATCGTCGGCGACGGTCAGCGTCCTGCCCGAGGCCGACGAGGTCGAGGTGGTAGTCGACGACAACGACCTCCAGGTCGACGTATACCGGGCCTCCGGCCCGGGTGGCCAGTCGGTGAACACCACCGACTCGGCGGTCCGTGTCACTCACCTACCGACCGGTCTCGTGGTCTCCATGCAGGACGAGAAGAGTCAGCTCCAGAACAAAGTGAAGGCGCTCCGGGTATTGCGAAGCCGGTTGCTCCAGATTGAACAGGATCGGGCTCGTTCCGAGGCTTCGGAGGCCCGCCGGGGTCAGGTCGGCGGCGGCGGTCGGTCGGAGAAGATCCGAACCTACAACTTCAAGGAGAACCGGGTCACCGACCATCGGATCGGACTGACCCTTCACAGGCTGGACCGCATCCTGGCCGGAGACCTGGACGAGGTGACCGACGGTCTGCTGGCCGACGAGCGGACCCGACAGCTGGCTGAGGGTCTCGACGGTGGGGACTGACCCGACCGGCGACGAGGGCACCATCGCCTGGCGAGAGGTCTTAGCCGAGACTGAGGCCCGGGTGGTGGCCGCCGGGCTTCCAGCCCAGGAGGCTCACTGGATCGTGGAGGAGGCATCCGGGAGCGGTCCGGGAGGCGGCCTGGACGATCCAGTGACCGCTCGCGGTATGACCCATCACGACGCCATGGTGGGTCGCCGCCTGGCCGGAGAGCCGTTGCAGTACGTCCTGGGACATTGGGCCTTCCGAAGACTGGATTTAATGGTCGACCCGAGGGTATTGATCCCCAGACCGGAGACCGAGGTGGTGGCCGAGTTGGCCCTGGCCGAGGTGGACCGGGTGGCCGTCGGCCGGACCGATAGTCCTGTGCGGGTGGCGGACCTGGGGACCGGATCGGGGGCCATCGGTCTGTCGATCGCCGCCGAGCGCACCGGAACCCGGGTGTGGTGCACTGACGTGTCGATCGATGCCCTGGCCGTAGCCCGAGCCAACTGCGCCGGGTTGGGACGGCCTGCCCGACGAGTGACCCTGGCCGAAGGGTCATGGTTTGAGGCGCTACCCACCGAGCTCGAATCCAGCTTCGACGTGGTGGTGGCCAATCCCCCCTACGTGGATCGGGCCGGAGACCTTCCGGTCGAAGTGGTGGGCTGGGAGCCGGCCGAGTCCCTGTTCGCAGACAGAGACGGTCGCGCCGACCTGGAGGCGCTAGTGGACGGTGCACAGACCTGGCTGACCCCCGGGGGTGCCTTGGTGCTGGAGATGTCACCCGACCAGGTTGGGGACCTGGCCGCTCGCGCTCGGGAGGTCGGCTTCGACGAGGTGGAAATCCACCTCGACCTGACCGGACGGGACCGGGTGATGGTGGCCCGGCCGGCACGATGAGCGAGTCCCTTACGTTGGACGTCGGAGCCGATCCGGTGGCCGCGGTAGCCGCCGCAGTGAGGGCGCTGTCCACCGGTGGCGTGGTGGTCCTCCCAACCGAGACGGTGTATGGCGTGGCCGCCCTGCCCTCGTGTCGCAATGCCATCGAAGAGGTCTTTCGACGAAAGGGCCGTCCCCCCGAACGCCTAGTGGCCGTGTTGGTGGCCGATGGGAATCAGGCCCGAGCGCTGGTAGAGACCGACGACCGGTTCGAACGCCTAGCGACGGCTTTCTGGCCCGGGCCGCTCACCGTGGTCGGACACCGTCGCAGCGACGGGGACGATGACCTCTTCTTAGGCGACGGAGCGACCGAGAGAGGAGGGGCAACGGTAGGGGTGCGGTGGCCTGATCACGACCTGGTCCGGGCCATTGCCGCCGAGGTCGGTCCGATCGCCACCACCTCGGCCAACCGGACCGGCCAACCGACCCCAGATACAGCCGCCGGGGCAGCCGCCGCTCTGGGCGGCGACCTACTGGTCTTAGATGGGGGACCGTGTACCGGAGAACCATCCACCGTGGTCGACCTCACTGACCATCCGGCACGGGTGGTCCGCCGAGGGGCTATCACCGAGAGCGATCTCGAACGGGCCGGAATCTCCGTGGAGGCCGCTGAACAGCGGTGATCCGAAGAGCGATCGACGGGTAGCCTCGCGCTATGTATGCCGTCGCCGTCGGGTCCGACCACGCCGGATACGCCCTTAAGCAGCTACTGGCCGACGAGTTGAGGGACCTGGGCCACAAGGTCTTGGACCTGGGCGCACACTCCACCGACCGGGTGGATTACCCGGACTTCGGCGCCGCGGTGGGACATTCCGTGGCTGACGGCGATGTCGACCTGGGGGTTTGCGTGTGCGGCTCGGGGATCGGCATCGCTATGGCGGCCAACAAGATCGCGGGAATCCGTGCGGCCACCGTGCAGGACGCCGAATCGGCCCGCCTAGCAAGGGAGCACAACGACGCCAACGTCCTGTGCCTTGGCGAGCGCCTGATCGATGCCGAGGTAGCCGTCGATGCCCTCCGGGCCTGGCTGGACGCAGGGTTCGAGGGTGGTCGCCACGCTGGTCGGGTGGAGAAACTGGCCCGGCTGGACGGGTTGGGCGACTGAGAGGAATCGGTGATCGACCGCGGAACTAGGACGGTTCGGCTCTCCGGCCCGGAGACAGCCACCCCGACGGAGACGGTCGTCGAGCCCACCGTGGACGACGGTGACCACGACCGGTTCGCCCACTTCGCCCGTAAGGCCGACATTGTGAAGTCAGCGGTGACGGGGAAGCCGATCGTGGCCCTCTGTGGCAAGGTGTGGGTCCCGGTCCGAAACCCCGACCGCTACCCGGTGTGTCCGACCTGTCGCGAGATTTACGAACGGAAGAAGGCCGGTGAGGCGGGCGCCTAGGCGCTAGCCCGTCGCCTTCCACCATGGGAATGTTCCGCACGCTCCGAGCCGTGGTGCGGCTCCGGCGTCCAGAGCGGGACCGGACTGCCCGACGCCTGCGGGCAGCGGCCAACGTGGACGACCTACGGAACCTGGCCCGACGACGCCTACCGGCCGGAGTCTTCGACTACATCGATGGTGCCGCTGAAGACGAGTTGGCTCTGGCCCGAAACGCGGAGGCCTTCCGAGCCGTGACGTTCCGGCCACGGGTCCTCCAGGGCCTGGGTGCCCTGGATCCATCGACCACCCTGCTGGGTCGACCGTTGGCCTTCCCCCTGGTGCTGGCCCCCACTGGGTTCACCCGGATCGCCGATCCGGCCGGCGAGTTGGCTGTGGTCCGGGCGGCCGGCCGAGCCGGGATTCCGTTCACCCTCTCCACCATGGGTACCCGGTCGATCGAGGAGTGTGCGGCGGTGGCTGGGCCAGGAGCCCGTCTGTGGTTCCAGGTGTACGCCTGGCGCGATCGGGACCTCATCAGACGCTTGGTGGACCGGGCAGCCGCTGCGGGATTTGAGGCGCTCTGCCTGACCGTTGACACTGCGGTGCTGGGCCGCCGTGAGCGGGATATCCGCCGGGGACTGACCCTGCCGCCAGAGATCGGACCTGGGACCTTCTTGGACGGAATCCGACGACCCGGTTGGACCTGGCGGTTTCTGCGGTCGGAGCCGATCCGGTTCGCCAATGTGGAGGGTCTGACCGACGGGAAGGGAGGTCCGGGCGACGGTCGTCGGGCGGTGGATCTGGCGGGCTACATGAACGCCCAGTTCGACCACGGCCTGTCGTGGGACGACGTGGGATGGCTCCGGTCGATTTGGAATGGCCCGGTCTTGGTCAAGGGGATCCAGTCCGTCGCGGACGCCCGGCTGGCAGTTGAGCACGGCGTAGAGGGGGTGGTGCTCTCCAACCATGGAGGCCGCCAGCTTGACTCGGCGCCAGCTCCCTTCGACCTAGTCCCCGAGGTGGTGGCGGCTGTCGGTGGGCGTATCGAGGTGGTGTGCGACGGGGGAGTGCGCCGAGGCTCCGACATCGTGAAGGCGGTAGCAGCCGGTGCCACGGCCACTATGGGAGGACGCCTGTTCCTTTATGCCCTAGCAGCGGCTGGCGAGGCTGGCGTGGACCACGTGCTGGAACTACTGCGGTTGGGGACCGAACGCACTATGGCCTTGGTGGGAGCGGCGTCGGTAGGCGACTTGGGGCCAGAACTGCTGGACACGAAAGGGCCGTCCGACCGGTGATCTTCGAGGGCGATTACCGGAGAGACGGCGCGGTCTGCGTTCGCCAGGCCTTCAGTGACGAACATCTCCGGTGGGCCATGGAGGCCATCGAGGCCAACTTGGCCGACCTCTCGCCGCTGGCCAAGCGGGCTAGCTCCCAGGACGATGGGGCTTTCGTCGAGGATTTTTGTAACTGGGACCGGATCCCAGAGATGGAGCAGTTCATCCGCGAGTCGCCTGCTGCACGGATCGCTGCCACCCTGACCGAATCAAACACCGTGCGTCTTTACCATGACCACGTTCTGGTGAAGGAGCCTGGAACTCGACAGCACACCCGTTGGCATCAGGATCTTCCCTACTACAACGTGGACGGCTATCAGAATGTCAGCATGTGGTTTCCCGTCGACCCGGTGGACCGGTCGGCCGCCATTCGCTTTATTGCTGGCACACACCGTGGGCCCTGGTACATGCCTCGTACCTTTCTTGACGATCGGGCTGCTTGGTTTCCGGAGGGCAGCCTCGCTGAAATCCCCGACTTTGACGCCGATCCCGAGCGGTGGCCGGTCATTGGATGGGCGCTTGAACCGGGCGACGCCGTCTTCTTCAACATGTTGACCGTGCATGGTTCGGGCGGGGTGTGCGGAACCACCCGGAGGCGTGTCCTGTCGGTTCGCTTCCTGGGAGACGACATGGTCCACGCTCCTCGCTCGTGGCCGACGTCGCCTCCCTTCCCGGGACTCGTCGAAGAACTAGATGACGGCTGTCCCCTCGACCATCCCCTCTTTCCGGTCCTGTGGACTCGGGGTGGGGCCGAGGCCAAATCACGAAACTAAGACCGACTCAGCCTTTCGGATATCCCGCCTTTCGTATGCGGTTACGGGATAGGGCTCGCGACGGAACCTAGGCCCACATCGGCGTTCTCGCGTTCCGAGCTGGACGGAAGGAGCTCCCGGTAGTGCTAGTCGGCTCAGGTCACGAGGGTGCTCGGGGTGGTCAGCACCCCGACCAGGACGTCGGTCAGGTCCCGTTCGTAGGACGAGTCGTCGAGAAGCGGGACGACTCCCGAGTCGAGGGTGACGGCCCGGGCGGCCAGAGACGAGGTCATAAGCCGGATCATGGCCACCAGGCGGGCGCTACGGATCGTCGGGTCAGGCCCGTTAGCCCGGGCCTCCAGTTCAACCAGTGCCTCGGTGAGGTGGGTCTGGTCGACTCCCCCCGGGACGTTCTGCCAGGCCGGGAACCGATCCGATAACTGGGCCACGATGCGGACGTATCGGCGGCCTCGCGGGTAGGCCAGGACGGCGGTCATCGGCCGCACTAGGGCCGAGACCAGAGGACGGACGTCGGCCGATGCCGTCGGCTCCAGCTGGAGGGCGGCCAGTAGTTCGCCCCGGTGGGTGTCGATGGGGTTGCCGTGCTCAGCCAGGATGGCATCCAGCACACCTTCCCGGGAACCGAAATGGTAAGTGAGTGCCGAGGCGTTGCGCTGACCGGCGGTCCGGACGATGTTGCCCATGGCCGACTGCCAGATGCCGACCTCGGCGAACTGTCGTTCGGCCTCGGCCAGCAGCCGGGCCCGAGTCTCGCTTCCGTCTCGGGCCACGGGACCTCCGGAGTCGGTTCCCGGGCCTAGCCCAGGGGGAGCAAGGCGGTGGTCGGGATGATCGACACGTCGAGGTCTTCTGGGATCGCGTACTGGAAGTCCGGGTACCGTCGGCGGGCCTCGGCCCGGTATCGATCGGTGGAGTGGGTGCGGTCGCCGTCGTACTCCGGGATGACCTGATCACCGAACAGCTCGATCATCTCAAAGGTCTGGTCATGAGACAGACCCTCGGTGGGAAGTCCGAATACCACCTGATCACAGCCCACTTCCTGATAGCGGTTCAGCTGCTCACAGACCTCCTCAGGATTGCCGCACAGCATGTAGCCGCCGTCGATGGCTAGGTCCAACAGCTCATCGGTCCAACCTGGATCGATCGGCGGGTCGGGCCAGGTAATGGCGTCCGGCGACTTAGGCATGGTGTCGTGGTACATGTTGACCATGGTCACCAGATAGCCCCGCCCCTTGGCCTTGGCCACGGCGCGTGCCTCCTCACGGTCCTCCAGACAAATGCAGGCGTTGGTCATCATCACGTTGTCATTCCTGAACTGGCCGATCTGCTCGACCGGGTCCTGGATGGCCTCCTTGTAGGCCTCCACCCTGCCCCTGAGGTTGTGGATGGGTTCGAAGTTGAAGGCAATGGCACCGATGCCCAGAGAGCCGGCCTTGGCGAAGGTGGGCGGGTTGCCGCAGGCCACCCAGAGCGGTGGGTGGCCCTTGCCGTAGGGCTTGGGGAGGATGTTGTGGGGGGTCGGCACGGTGAAGAACTCCCCGTCGAAGTCGTAGTCCTTCTGCTCCCACATGCGCGGGATCTCGCGGATGACCTCGTCCCACTGGGCTTTGGTCTCGCTGGGGTCCATGACGTTGAAGGTGCGTAGTTCATGGCTGCCCGCACCTCGACCCGTGCCGAACTCGAACCGGTTGTTCGTGACGTGGTCGAGCATGGCCGCCCGTTCGGCGATGCGGACCGGGTGTTCCTTGTTGGTCGGCAGGCTGGTGATGGCCGAGCC
>JAZADL010000161.1:0-10931 GCA_036123635.1 Actinomycetota bacterium | reverse complement strand
AGGTGAGGTTGGTCCCCATGCCGGCCCACCTCAGGCCCGGGCCGTAGTGCACCGCCTCGTCCAGCTCTCGCGTGGTGGCCACACCGTCGTTGACCAGGTGCAGGATCTCCCGCCACAGGGCCTCCTGAAGTCGATCCGAGAGGTAGCCCTCGATCTCGGTTCGGACGACCAGCGGGTGCATGACCAGGTCGTCGTAGTGGGTCTGGGCCGCTTCCACCGCTTCGATCGATGTCTGACGACCAGCTACCACCTCAACCAACGGCAGCAGGTATACGGGATTGAACGGGTGTCCGATAAGCACCCGCTCCGGGTATCGGCAGCCCTCCTGGAGCCGGGTGGGCAGGAGCCCGGACGAGCTGGAAGCGATGACCACCTCTGGGCCGGCCACCCCGGCCAGGGCCTGCAGCAGGGGACGCTTGACGTCCTCGTCTTCTGGAGCGTTCTCTTGGATCCAGTCGACCCGCCCCGCCAAGTCATCGGCCGTCGCCGCCCACGCGAGGCGGCTCCGGTCGGCCCCCGGGAACAGCCCCAGCCTGGTTGCTGACGGCCAAGCCTGATCCACAGCGGCCCGTAGCCGCTCCTCGGCACCTGGTGCCGGGTCCCAAGCCACCACGGCATGGCCTCTGGCCAGCGCCCGGACAGTCCAGCCGGCCCCGATAACACCGGTCCCCACCACCCCGATGGTGCGCGGTGCGGTTCCTGCCACAATCCCTCCCCCGGGCGTCGGCGCCTGGCTCAGCTGAGTTTCAGGGTTCGACGAGCGTCGGTCGAGGTCTGGATCCGAGCACCCATCAACTCCACGATCCGGACTGCCTTATCGACCAACTGGGCATTGGTAGCCAGTACCCCTCGCTCCAGGTAGAGGTTGTCCTCCAAACCCACGCGTACGTGGCCACCCAGCATCACCGACTGGGTCACCATCGGCATCTGCATGGCCCCAAGACCGAACGAGGTGAACTCGGCCTCGTCGGGAAGTCGGTTGACCATGGCCTGCAGGATCCCCACGTCCAGCGGTGTGCCGTAAGGGATAGACAGGCAGAGTTGGATCCAGTACGGGGCGTCGATGAGGCCCTCGGCGATCATGGTCTCGGCGAACCACAGGTTTCCGGTATCGAAGACCTCCAACTCAGGTCGCACCCCAAGCTCGCGGACCCGCTGAGCCATGATGCGTAGCATCGATGGGGTCGAAACGTAGACCTCGTTGTCGTCACCAAAGTTCAGTGACCCACAGTCCATCGAGCAGATGTCGGGTCGGATGGCCTCCACGTGGGCCAGTCGATCGGCGCCCCCGACCAGGTCGGTCCCTGGCTGCCAGGACATCGGGTCGTCATCGGGCCCGACATTGAGGTCTCCTCCCATCCCGGCGGTCAGGTTGACCACGACGTCCTCGTTCCTCTCCCTGATGCGCTCCACCACCTCCTGGTAGTAGGCCACGGTCCGGGTCCCTCGGCCAGTCTCTGGCTCGCGAACGTGGCAGTGCACGATGGCCGCACCAGCCGAAGCGGCGTCCAGGGCCGAGTCGGCGATCTGGGCCGGGGTCACCGGAACGTGCTCGCTGCGTCCGGCGGTATCGCCGGCACCAGTCACGGCACACGAGATGATCACGTCGCGGTTCATGGATCGGGTCATCATCCACCTCCGATTCCCCCGCCACGACGGGGCGCCCGGGCCCGACAGCACTGCCAACCGGGCCACCATTGTGTCCCTGGAGGCTCCTGCGTAGGCTTTCCTAAGGCTCAGGCCCCCAGATCCGCGCAGGCTACCCCGCTGTCCGCACCCACAGTGCCGGCATCGGCGTGCCGAAGGAGCAACCATGAAGATCCTGTTCGCTGACGCGATCCCCGAGTCGTTCGTTGAGATCCTTCGAGGGCGGGGCGACGAGTGCGTCGTCTCCCCAGATCTCAGTGCTGAAGACCTCCCGGAGACCATCGGGGGCTTCGACGTGCTGATCGTCCGTAGCACCAGGGTCACGGCCGAGGCCATTGACCGTTCCGACAATCTGGGTCTCATCGTTCGGTCGGGTGCCGGAACCAACACCATCGACTGCCAGGCGGCGGCCGACGCCGGCATCTACGTATGCAACGTGCCTGGCACCAACTCGGTAGCCGTAGCCGAACTGGCCCTCGGCCTCCTTCTGGCCGTGGACCGCCACATCCCGGCGGCTACCGCCGACCTCAAGGCCGGTGTCTGGAACAAGAAGACATACAGCAAATCCGACGGTCTTCTAGGGAAGACATTCGGAGTGGTCGGCGTGGGCGAGATCGGCCTGGCCACCGCCGAGCGGGCCCGAGCGTTCGGCATGACCGTGGTGGCCGAACGCAAGGCTGACCGTCAGCCAGACGTCGAGGCTCGCATCCGGGCCGTCGGGATCCGCCTAGTAGAAGATCTGGACACCCTGATCGCCGAATCGGACGTCATCTCGCTCCACTTGCCGGGTGGTGAGGACACTGAGAACCTGGTGGACGCCGACTTTCTGGGGAAGATGAGGCCGGGCGCCGTCCTAATCAACACCAGCCGCGGTGAGGTGGTCGACGAGGCCGCCTTACTAGCAGCCATGGATGCCAAGGGCATCCGGGCCGGTCTTGACGTGTTCCGCGACGAGCCGGGTAGCGGCACCGGGGAGTTCATGTCGGCCCTGGCCGGCCACCCCAACGTGGTGGGCACCCACCACATCGGTGCCTCTACCCAACAGGCTCAGGACGCCACCTCGGCAGGCACCATCGACGTCATCGAGGCCTACCGGACCGGTGACCCTATGAACTGTGTCAACGTGGCCAGGACCCGGGTCGGGTCGACCACCATCACCATCAGGCACTTCGACCGGGTGGGCGTGCTGGCCAGCGCCCTAGAGGTGCTGCGCCAGGCCCACATCAACGTCCAGACCATGGAGAACAAGGTCTTCCAGGGCTCAAACGCCGCCATGGCCGTCATTGACGTAGCCGGCGAAGTTCCCCACGAAGTGAGCGATCAGTTATCCGGTCTGGAGAACGTGATCCAGGTCCAAACCACGTCTCGCGAGCAGTGAACGTGCTGCGGCCCTTCCCTGGCCTGGTCGTGAACCCGGCATGGGTCGACCGAGTCACTACCGGACCGTACGACGCCTATTCACCGACCCAGCGGGCGGCCATCGCCGAGGCCAACCCGTACAGCTTCCTGAACGTGACCCGTTCCCAGGAGGATGTCCCGCCCGGCCGGCGGGACGACATTGACGGCCTGATCGCTGAGTGTGTCGAGTCGATGCAACGCATCTACGATGCCGGCGCCTACGTGCCCCACGACGTCCCGTCCCTGTTCTTGTACCGCCTGGCCACGGCCGACCACGTCCAGACCGGCATCATGGGACTGGTCCCGGTAACCGAGCCCGGAGACCGGCGGGTTCTCCGCCACGAAGCGGTTCGTCCGGGCCGGGCCAACCTCCTAACCCGGCATCTGCTAGAGGTCGGGATGTCCTCCAGCCCCATCTCGCTCACCTACCGGACCGACGACGACCTGGACGCCGTCGTCGCAGAATGCTGCAACGGCGACCCTGTGCTGGAGTCAACCAGCGACGGCGTGCACCAGATGGTGTGGGCGGTCAGCGGGGCCGACGCCGACAACCTGGCCAACGCCCTGGGCGAACGACCCCTATACGTAACCGACGGGCACCACCGCTTGGCGGCCGCGGTAGAGGCTCGGACCCGGAACTCCTGTCTCGCTGATGACCACCCCCTGCAATGGACTCAAGCTGTCCTATTCCCAGACGCCGAGATGCTGGTCTTGCCCTTTCACCGGAGGGTCGGCGACCGGGCGAGACGGTCGGCCGACGAGCTGGTCGATGCCCTGTCCGGAGTCGGCGACCTGGTCCCGTGCCCCAGTATCGACGAGGCCCGACCCTCCGGTCCGGGGACAGTCGGCGTGTACCTGGCCGGTCGGTGGTTCTCCATGGGCCTGCCCCCGGCTAACAGTCGGCGAGCCGTCGACCTCCTGGACGTAGCCCGACTCCAGGACGGGGTACTGGCCCCAGTCTTCGGGATCGAGGACCCGGGCAGCGACCCGATGATCGACTATGTCCCCGAACCGGTCGGCATTGACGCCCTGGTCGAGCGCTGCGACGCCGACTCCCGGGTTGGGTTCATCGTCCACGCCACGTCAGTGGCCGAGATGATGGCCGTAGCCGACGAGGACGGCCTGATGCCGCCCAAGTCGTCGTACTTTGAACCCAAGCCGCGGTCCGGCGTGTTCGTCCGACGCCTCGACCGAGAGACTTCCTCGGGGACAACAACCGCTTAACCAGTCCGACGGTGCGCCAGCCACTCCTTACAGTCCCGCAGAAGAGCGAACGGAGGAGACTCAGCCCCTGCGACGACGGATTTCGGCGGTGATAGCCGGGATGACCTGGTGCAAGTCGGCAATCACGGCGTGGCCGGCCCGGGTAACCATGTTGGCTTCGGGGTCGATATTGATGGCGAGGATGTTCTTCGCCGCCATGGCACCAACCCAGTGCTGGATAGCACCCGAGATGCCACTGGCAATGTAGATCTCTGGGGCTATCCGCGTGCCAGTCTGCCCGACCTGGTCGCTGTGGGGACGCCAGCCGTTGTTGGTCACGGCCCGCGAACAGCCCACCACGCCACCCAGTTCGGAGGCCAGTTCCTCCAGCGGCTCGAATCCCTCGGCCGAACCAACACCTCGACCGCCTCCAACTACCACGGGAGAGGTTGCGAGGGTGATGCCCTGGCTCAGGACGACTCGGTCGACCACCACGGTGGCTGACAGCGACGGGTCCAGGTCGGGCCGGAAGGGGACTACGGCTCCGACGGCTGGCGAGTCGGCCGGAGCGGCCTCTACGACGTGGTGGGCCACGGAGACCAGTTTCACGTCTGCGGACAGTGTGGCGTCCTCGAGCAGGGAACCACCCCACTGGACCCGGGTCATGGACCAGTCACCGTCGGCGGGCTGGACCGTCCGGCAGTTGGCCACGAATGGCACCTCCAGGCGGGCCGCTACCTGGGCCAGGACCTCGTTGCCACGGTCTGTGCCACAGGCCAACACAGCCGTTGCCCCGGTGGCCCTCACCAGTTGGACCACCGTCTCGCCCCAGGCCTCGGGGCCGAAGTCAGTGAGGAGGTCGTGGGAGGCCAGGTGGACGGTGTCCGCTCCGTGGGCCGCCAAGTCAGTGGAGGCCGCCTCGGCGCCCACGCCGATCACCACAGCGGCTAGTTCCAACCCGGCTGCCACAGCCAGCGGGCGGCCAAAGGCAAGAGCCTCTAGCGAGGCCTCGGCCAGGTGGCCCCGGTCGTGGTCGCAGACGACGAGCAGGCTCACGACAGCACCCCTAGCTCCTCCAATAGGTCCACGATCGCCGGGGCGGCCTCCGGACCGGTACCCAAGATCGCTGTCTCGCTGACTGTCTCCACCGGCCGGTGCAAGCGCACTCGCTCCTGTCCACCAGCGCCAGCCGAGCGCTCGTCCATCACCACCTCGGCCTTCTTAGAAGCCAGACGGCCCTTCATGGTCGGGTACCGCGGGAGGTTGATCCCTTCCTTCACTCCGAGGACGGCGGGTAGAGGCACGTTGTAGACCTCGAAGCCTCCGTCGATCTCCCGACGGGCAGACGCCACACCGTCGGCCACATCGATGCCCTTGATGCCATTGACCATTGGTCTACCCAGGGCATGGGCCACCCGGACCCCGACCTGAAACCCGCCAGCATCAGCCGACTCATTGCCAAACAAGACGAGGTCGAACGGGCCGCCGACCGCCTCGACGTCGGCGACCGCTCCGGCCAGCGCCGCGGCGGTGCGCTGTGGGTCCCAGTCGACCTCGGTGATCGGCACCAAGACCAGGTGGTGGGCCCCCACGCTGGCTGCGTAGCGCAGCTGCTCCTCGGCCTCAACCGGTCCGAGGGTTAAGACGGTGACCTCGCCGCCGTGAATCTCGGTCAACCGGACGGCCTCCTCCACCGCGCACTCCTCGTGGGGGCTAGTGGTGAAGCCCAAGTGGGCCGAATCGACGTCCTGACCGTCAGCGGTGACGTTGATGCGAGCACCGGGGGCCGGTACGCGCTTCACGCAGACGAGGATCCTCATCGATGATCTCTCTCGGCAGGGGGCGACCCGAGGGTCAGCCCTTCATCCGCGAGTCGGTGGAATCGAACACGGCGCCCGTGGTGGCGACCTCCACCGGGTAAAGCTCGTTCATGTACATGACCTGCAGGTCAGTCCCAGGAACGGCCAGCTCCTGGGGCAAGTAGGCCATTAGGAGGTGCCGGTCCACCGATGGCCCGTAGCCGGCCGAGGTAACCCGGCTGGCCCGACCGTGGCTGTCAATGATGCGGCCGCCGTCCGGGGTCAGGATCGGCTCGTTCCCACCCATCATGTGGCGCTTCCGACCTCGGCCATCGGTCTGGTCCTCGACGGTCAGGGTGCACATCAGAACCTCGGGATCGCCGGCCCCCCGAGCAGCCAGGTAGGCCTCTTTGCCGATGAAGTCAGCGTCCTTAACCCTCGGTCGGGCCAGACCGGCCTCCAGCGGGTTGTACTCGCTCTCCAGCTCTGCGCCCATCAGGCGGTAGCCCTTCTCGAGCCGACCCGAGGATCCGTAGACACCACCTCCGGTCGGTCGGATGCCCAAGTCGGCACCGGCCTCCATCAAGGCGTCCCATAGGGCCGGTCCGTCTTCCCAGGCCGCGTAGATCTCCCAGCCGGTGTCGCCAACGTAGGAGATGCGGAATAACTGGCACGGTAGACCAGCCACCTCAGCATCAACGATCGACCCGTAAGGCGAGTTGGTCTGGCTCAGATCCTGGTCGGTGAGCTGAGACAGCACGGCTGGGGCGTTGGGGCCCCAAAGGCCGAGCGTGGTGACCTGGTCGGTGATGTTGCGGAACGACACCGAGCCATCGGTCGGCATGTGACGGCGGGTCCAGAACTCATCTCTTCCGCCGTCGAACACGCCGGTGACAATCCGCACCCGGTCCTCGCTAAGGCGCATCATGGTCAGGTCGGAGTGGAACCCACCATCAGCGGTCAGCCACGGGGTGTAGATGGACCGGCCAACCGGGACATCCACCTTGTTAACCGCGAGGCGGTCGGCGTACTCGACGGCCCCTGGGCCCTCCAGTTCATAGATCTGGAAGGCGCTGAGGTCCACCACGCCGCAGTTCTCGCGCAGGTTCAGGTGCTCACCAATGGTGATGGGACTCCACCAGCGGTTGTCCCATTCCACATCCCTCTCGGACAGGTCGTAGCGCTCCACCAGGTCGGCGTTGGCCCCAAACCACTGCGGGCGCTCCCAAGTCCGAGCCTGGAAGAACATGGCGTCCAAGTCCTCCTGACGGGAGAAGTAGGGGCCAACCCGTAGGTTCCGGCGACCCTCCCACTGCTCGGCCGGGTGGACGATCCCGTACGTCTTATTGAAGTGCTCCTCAGCTCGGGCCCAAATGTGCTCCTCGGTCCGCTCCTGGTCGTAGAAGCGCGCAATGTCGGCACCGTGGACGTCGATAACTCGGGGATAACCGAAGGTCATCCACTCGGCGACCACCTGAGCCATGCCCGGTCCCTCCTTAACCCACACCGCTGCAGCCGACCAAAGGTTGCGGACCTCAGGGGTCTCACCGAGGCACGGCATGGTGTCCGGGGTCATGGCCAGCAGGCCGTTAATGGCGTATTTAATTTCGGCGTCACCGAGCATTTCCATCAACTCGATGGCCGTCTCCATCTGAGGGTCGAAGTCGTCCGGCGTAAACGGCATCTCAGTGGGCGACAACGCCGCCTCCTCGTTGGACGGGATCTCATCCGGGTGGTGAAAGATGGGCCGATGGCCGTACGACCCGATCTCCATGGAACCGGCCGACTGTCGCTCATAGCAAAAGGTGTCCATGTCTCGGACAATCGGGTAGCCGATCTCGTTATTGGTCTCGGCCAGGATGTCGATGGGACCAACGTCAGCCATCTGGTGCACAGCGGGAACCAACGGGATGGCAGCACCAGCCATGTTGGCAATGCGGTTGGACCAGACGCCACAGGCGATGACCACATGGTCGGCCTGGATGGTGCCCTTATCGGTGACTACCGAGCGGACGGTTGTCACGCCTCCCTCTCCCTCGGCAGTCTCGATGTCGAGCACCTCAGTGTTGGCGAACACCTGGCAGCCGACTGTCTCGACGGCCTCTCTCCGCATGGTGGTACCAGCTTCCAGCGAGTCAACCACTGACACTGTGGGGCTGTAGAAGCCGCCGAGGATGACCTCCTCGTCGACGAACGGCACCAATTCAGCAACCTCAGCCGGGGTGAGCAGGTGTGCCTCAATACCCCACGCCCTAGCCGACGTCATGCGGCGGGCCAGCTCGTGCATCCGGTCGGCGGTTCGGGCCACCTCGATGCCTCCCGAATCGACCGAGAGCTGCATGTCCCGGTACTGGTTGGCGCTCTGCTCGCCCAGAAGTGCCATCTCCTTGTTGTGGTCGACCGGGAAGATGAAGTTGGAGGCGTGGCCGGTCGAACCGCCGGGGTTGGGCAACGGGCCCTTCTCCAGCAAGACGAGGTCGGTCCAGCCCAAGCGGGCCAGGTGGCCGACTAGGCAACTGCCGACGATGCCGGCGCCGATCACGACGACGTTGGCGCGAGTCGGGAATTCGCTCATTCAGTTTCTCCTAAAACACAGCCCGGCATGACTCCATGAGGCGTCCGGGGTGGATCGGATGGGGCTCAACGGCAGCCTCCGTAGGGCTGGGAAAGCGTACACACCCCTCCATCAGGTTGCTGACGGCCTACGACGGCCGTCTCAGGGTCGCCTCCCGGTTCCGGAGCCCACGAGTCAGGGCTAGTTTTCGCGCCGCGGGGCAGGAGGACGGCTCCGGAGGATCGACTGGGGAGGGCTGATGACCGGTCCACAGAGGGTGCTAATCACCGGTGGTGCATCGGGCATCGGGCGGGCCATGGCTGACGCCTTCCGGGAAGACGGAGCCCTGGTGCACATAGCCGACGTGGACGGAACAGCCGACCTGCCTCCCGAGGGAGGCTTCACGGTGGCCGACGTCTCCGACCCCGACGAGGTGGACCGCCTCTTCGATGATGTGGTAGCCGGGTTCGGCGGCCTGGATGTCCTGTGTGCCAACGTCGGCATCGCCGGTCCGACGGGACCAGTCGAGGAACTGGAGGCTTCGGACTGGGACAGGACGATGGCCGTGAACGTGCGGAGTGCCTTCCTTTGCTGTCGCCGGTCTGTGCCCCTATTGCACGAGGCAGGAGGTGGTTCGATCCTGTTGACCGCTTCTACGGCGGGCATCACCGGATACCCGATGCGGTCACCGTACGCGGCCTCCAAGTACGCCGTGGTAGGCCTGGGTAAGACACTGGCCATGGAGGTTGGCGAGTTGGGCATCCGGGTCAACGTGATCTGTCCGGGGTCGGTGGACGGCGAGCGCATCGACCGGGTGATCGCCGCCGAATCGACTGCGACCGGGATTCCTGAGGCCAACCTGCGAGCCGGCTATGAGAAGCAGGTCTCGATGCGAACCTTTGTGGAGGGACGGGACATCGGGGCCATGGCCGTTTTCCTTGCCTCTCCGGCCGCTCGGTTTGTTAATGGCCAGACCATCTCAGTGGACGGTGGCCTAGAGACCCTCCGTAACTCCTGGAGGACCTAAGCCAGCTGAACCCCTGAAGAGGGTGACATAAAGAGGAAGGCTCAGACCACGGTGACCGCCGTGATGACGCCGTAGGTGGCTGAAATCGGAGGTCTTCCGTTTGGTCGATTGGGAAGATCAGCCGGTGTGGCCTAAGGCGACGGAGATCGTCGCCGCTGAGGACCGAACCTGCTCAGCAACGATGTCGCGCAGTGTGTCGTCCGGGAACCGGTAGCTGGGACCGTGGCTGTGCAGGGCACCGGCCACAACTCCTGCTGCGTTGAAAAGGGGGGCAGCCACCGAGTTGATGCCCTCGGAGAACTCCTCCTCCATCCAGACCACCCCGTCATCCCTAACCTGCTGCAGGCGCTCGCGGATCAGAGCGGGCCGAATGACCGACCGGGCCGTGTAACGATCCAACTTGCGGTCCAAATAGCGGTCGACGGCCTCGTCGGGCCAGTAGGCGAGAACCACCATGCCCGACGGAACAACGTGCATTGGCAGGCTGACTCCGGTCCAGTCCCGGACCTGGACCGGGTTCGCGCAATCCACCTGGCTGATGTAGTGGACGTCGTAGCCGGCGGGGATGGACACGCCGACCGCCTCAGCCACCATTTCGACCAACTCCACCAGGTACGGCTGGGCGACGGCCAGGAGGCTCTGGGTCGGGTCGATGCTGGCCGCCATGGTCACAACGGACGGGCCGATCCGGTAGCCGGTCCCGGAGTCGAGACGCTCTACGGCACCCAGACCCTCAAGCGTTGAAAGCAGACGGGCCACCGTGCTCGTCGGGAGGTCGAGGCGACGGGAGAGCTCGCTAATCCCCGCCGGGTTGTCGGCTACCTCGCCCAGAAGTTGGAAAGCCCGGTCGATGCTCTGCACGCTCTGCATGAGATCCCACACCCCTTCCAAGCCCTTATCGCTCTAGCAAAACAGACCCGTCCCTCGGTTTGGGGAGGGCGTGCCAAACCGTGGTACAAAGGTTTTGGCCGTGCTTCTGACACTAGAGACCGGCATCATCCTGCTGCTCGACGTTGGCATCCTATCCAACTCCCCGACACCGATCAGCGACTTCTCGCTCGAACCGTTTGCGCCGTCAGCGGTCTTCGCCGGCGCCATCGGCGTGGCACTGATGTTCGCCCACGCCTCCTTCATCGGGTTCGAGGGAACCGCCATCTACGGCGAGGAGGCCAAGGATCCCAAGCGGACAGTCCCACGAGCCACCTACACCGCGGTGATCTTCATGGGGGCCTTCTACTCAGTCACCGCGTTCCTCATCGTCAACACCGTCGGCATCAACAATGCGGTCGGTCTGGCCGAAACC